>DASTWW010000295.1:0-15878 GCA_035765755.1 Nocardioidaceae bacterium | reverse complement strand
TCGCCTTCGCACGGTGATGCTGCACCGCCCCGGACCGGAGCTGCAGCGCCTCACCCCTCGCAACAACGACAAGCTGCTCTTCGACGGGATCCCGTGGGTGAGCCGGGCCCAGGAGGAGCACGACGCGTTCGCGCAGGCGCTGCGGGAGCGGGACGTGGAGGTCCTCTACCTGATGGACCTGCTCACCGAAACGCTGGAGCAGGACGAGGCGCGCGAGCGAGCCATCGCCGGAGCCATGTGCAGCCTGCACCTCGGCGACACGCTGCGGAACTACCTCACCCCGGCGCTGCACGACCAGAGCCCCGAGGAGCTGGCGGCGTTCCTGACCGCCGGCGTGCGCAACGACGAGGTGCGCGGCGGACACGGGCTGGTCACCAGCCTGCTGGCCACCGACGACTTCCTCATCGACCCGCTGCCGAACCTGCTGTTCACCCGGGACTCCAGCGTTTGGGTGCGGGACCGGGTGGCGGTCACCTCGCTGGCGATGCCGGCCCGCGAGCGGGAGACCCAGCTCACCGAGCTGATCTACACCCAGCACCCGCGGTTCGCGGGCACCCCGAAGATCCACGGCTGGCAGCACGAGCACGTCGAGGGCGGGGACGTGCTGCTGCTCGCTCCGGGCGTCATCGCCGTCGGGGTCGGGGAGCGCACCACGCCCGCCGGCGCGGAGCGGCTGGCGCGCCAGGTGTTCGGCGCGGGGATCGCGCACACCGTGCTCGCCGTGCCGATCACCCAGGAGCGGGCGACCATGCACCTGGACACTGTGTGCACGATGGTCGACACCGACAAGATCGTGATGTACCCCAACGTCGCCGACCGGCTGCGCGCTTACGCGGTCACCTGCAAGGACCGCAACGGCGACGCGGACGCGGACCTGGTCCTCGACGTGGCGGAGGCCGAGCCGTTCCTGGTCGCCGCCGCCAAGGCGATGAGCATCGACACGCTGCACCAGATCGACACCGGGTTGGACCCGGTCACCGCGGAGCGGGAGCAGTGGGACGACGGGAACAACACGCTGGCGATCTCGCCGCGGGTGGCCGTCGCCTACGAGCGCAACTTGGAGACCAACAGCCGGCTGGAGCAGGCCGGCATCGAAGTGATCGCGGTCTCCGGCTCCGAGCTGGGCTCCGGCCGCGGCGGGCCGAGGTGCATGTCCTGCCCGATCAGCCGCGAGCCGCTCTAGCGCTCCCGGTCCACCCGGTGGCCGGCTTCACCATCGCGCACCGGTCCCCTGCCCGGATCCCGGGCAGGCTGGCCTCGTGCGCCATGGTGGCGGCCAGCTCCGGACCGATCTCGTCGGCGGTCATCTCCCGGTAGCCGAGCCGGCGGTAGTACGGCGCGTTCCAGGGCACGTCCTTGAACGTGGTCAACGTGATCGCCAGGCGACCCCACTCCCGGCTCCAGGCCTCGACGAACCGCACCAGCTGCGCGCCGATGCCGTGGCCGGCGTGGCCGGGTGCCACTGACACCTGCTCGATGTGGGTGTTCTCGTCGACCAGCCCCGCATAGATATACCCCGCCACCTCGCCGTCGTGCTCGGCCACCCAGGCGCGCTCCTCGGCCAGACCCGGGCGGTAGTCGTCCTCGTGCACCGGGTGCTCGGCCACCTCGTCGAGCCCGACGGTCCGGAACAGCGCGCCGGCCTCCACCTCGATGCGGACGAGCACGGGAAGGTCCGCCTCCACGGCGGGACGAATGGTCACCTCGGGCATGGGATTCACGCTCTCACGTCGGCGATCGAGGCAACCGACGACCCAACGGAATCCGCGCGAAAGTGATGCCGGAACGACGCTGGATGGCGCTTCCTGAACCGGCATGGATCGGGACAGAAATGAAAGACCCGGCCGTTGCTGACGGGGGATACAACAACGACCGGGCAAGGACCAATCTAGGGGGCTGGGGCGACCTGATTCAACCTGCCGCCCTGAATATGGCGTACGTCACTGGTAAAAAGCCGATCGTGGTCTAGTCATGAGGCCGGGCCGGCTCGACGGCCCCATCGGGGCGGCCGGCGCGTGCACGTCGAGGAGGCAGAAGCGGATGCTCACCGGATGGTCAGCTGCCGGTTCACCAGCCCGGACCGGGCCGAGCGCTCCGCGGCGCTGAGCGGAGTCTCGTCGGCCAGCGCGGCGGTCAAGTCGTCGGCGAACCGGGCGGCCGGGTCCTCCAGGTCGTCGGCGCCGGTGCCGACCGGCAGGTCCCAAACCGGGACGAGAAGCCCCTGGGTGCGGAACGTGCCGACCAGCCTGGACTCGTCAGTGAGCCGGTCCTTCCCCTTGACGTGCAGCCGGGCCAGGGCGGACACCAGCCGGTCCTCGTCGTACGGCAGCACCCACCGGAGGTGCTCCTTGGTGCCCACGTTCGTCCAGTACGCCGCCTCCACCGAGACCAGCCGGGTGGTCGGGTGCGCGGCGGCGTTGGCCTGCTCGAGCGAGGCGGCCAGCTGGCCCTCCGGGTCGTCGACGTCGGCGACCCAGAAGTCGAAGCCGTCATGCACGCTCACCTCGAGCGGAGCGTCGGTGAGCAGGTCCTGCAGCCGCGGCCCCAGACCGGGCGGGTCGGTGAGCCCGACCACGCTGCCCGGCTCGGCGTCCAGCGCCCGCTCCAGCACCGCGGCCAGGTCCCGGCTCGGGTCCCCGAAGCCGTGCTGCACCTGCAGCCCCAGCCAGATGGTGCCGTCCTGGCGCACCAGCACGGGCGCGGCCATCGGCAGCAGCGAGCAGAGTACGACGGAGCGGTCGGTGTGCTCGGTCAGCGGCAGCGGTGCGGTCGCGGACGGCACGAGCTCGCGCATCGCCACCACGTCACACTCGCTGGTCAGCCCCTCGAAGGGCCGCGCCACGTAGACCGGAGCCCCGGTCGCGGAGCCGTGGCAGGCCTTGTACCTGCGCCCCGAGCCGCACGGACATGGCTGCCGGGGACCGACCTCGCCGGACGCAGACGGGGCTGCGCCGGCCTTGACCCGTGACCGCTTTCCCATGCCGGGAAGGCTACCTGTGGCCCCTTCAGCCCAGCGCCAGCAGGGCGTGCACCGTGGTCCGGCGGCCGGACCGGTCCACCCACCAGGACTGGGCGAGGCTGTCCACGATCACCATGCCGCGGCCGGAGACCGCGCTCGGGGAGGCGTGCACGGTATGCGGGCGACCGGCGCTACCGCCGTCGGTGACCGACAGCCGCAACCGCCCGCCGTCGAGGCACCAGGAGATCTGCAGGGTGCCGTCGGCGAGCGGACGCGCATGGCGCACCGCGTTGCCGACCAGTTCGGAGAGCACCACCTGGGCCTCTTCGACGCGCTCGGCGGGGAGGTGCTGGGCGGTCATCCAGCCGCGCAGCCGCTGGCGGACCAGCCCCACGGAGGACGCGGCAAAGGGCACGCGCACGTTCATGGGCGCGCTGTCCGTGCGCATGGAACTTGGTGCCACCGCGGGCCCCGCTTTCCTGCCTCCTTGTATGGTTCCGGCCGATCATTCCCGAGGATAGCGGTGCTCAAACGCGTCAGTGTGGGACGTTGAGGCCAGGTGTCGCAGCGTGGCCGCGGGGGTGTCGGTCATCACCGCCTCCACGCCCAGCCGCACGCACAGGTCCAGGTCGTCCGGATCGTTGACGGTCCAGACATGCATCCGCCTGCCCTGCTGGCGCAGCCGGGCGGCCACCCGCGGGCTCTCCCGCAGCAGGTCGATGCCGGGACCGGCGATCCAGTCCTCGGCGATCAGGTTCTTCGACAGCTTCCAGGAGTACGGGTTGTCCACGAGCAGCACCAGCTCCAGGCCGGGCGCCAGCTTCCGCAGCCGGTTCAGCGCCTTCCACGAGAAGCTCATCACCCGGGCCGGCGAGCCCGTGCCGTCCCAGCCGAACTTGGCCAGCAGCTCGACCAACCGACGCTCGACCAGTCCGCCGTAGCGGGTCGGGTGCTTGGTCTCGATGGCCAGGTCCACCGGCCGCTCGTAGTCGGCGACGGTCTCCAGCAGCCGCTGCATGGAGAGCACGCCGTGGGTCTGCTCGTCGATCTCCGGCGCCTCGTCGTCGAGGTCGGCCCAGGGCCGCTTCCAGGAGGCGAAGTCGAGCTCGTCGAGCTGGGCCAGCTCCATGGTGGAGACCAGGCCGTGCCCGTTCGTCGTACGGTCCACCCGGCGGTCGTGCACGCAGACCAGGTGGCCGTCCGCGGTGAGCCGCACGTCGCACTCGAGCCCCTCGGCGCCCTCGTCGAGGGCGGCCACGTAGGCGGCCAGGGTGTGCTCGGGTTGGGCGTGGCTGGAGCCACGGTGCGCGACCACCTGGGGACGACCCGGTGCGGTGGGCAGCATGCCTCCATCGTGGCACCGGACCCGGGCCCCGAGCGGCTCGACCCGCTCCTGTTCAGCAACCTCTTAGGCGCGCTGCGCGCGCAGGAACTTCCCGAAGTGGGGCACCGTGAACGCCACCGTGCCGCGCTCGGAGGAGTAGACCAGGCCCTTCTTGATCAGCCCGTCCCGGGCCGGGGACAGGCTCTGCGGCCGCCGGCCGAGGGTCTTGGCCACCTGCGCGGTGGTCACCGACCCGTCGTCGTTGTCGGCGCCGAGCTCGGCCATGGTGCGCATGTAGTCCCGCTCGGCGGGGGTGGCCCGGTCGTAGCGAGCGCCGAAGAAGCCGACGGCGAGCTCGGCTTCCGCCTCCGGTGAAGCCTCGAGTACGTCGGACGGGCGGATCGGGCTGGCCACCGCGACGTCCCAGGTCACCTTGCCGTAGGCCTGCACGAAGTACGGATACCCGTCGGTGAGCCGGTAGAGCTCGTCGAGCGCGTCGGTCTCGTAGTCCACGGCCTCGGTGCTCGCCGGCACCAGCAGCGCCCGGTCGGCCATCTCCCGGGGCAGCCGGTCCACCACGACGTAGCGGAACAGCCGCTCGGCGTACGACTTCCCGGCTGCCAGCGCGACCGGCAGGTGCGGCAGCCCGGCGCCGACCACCACGAGCGGGGCGCCGCGCTGGCTGATCTCGTGGCAGGCGCCGCACAGCGCGGCCAGCTCCGCGACCGGCACGTCCTGCATCTCGTCGACGAACAGCGCGATGCCCACCCCCAGGTCGCCGGCCAGCTCGGCGACGTCGGTGAACAGCTCGGTCAGGTCCAGCTCCAGGTCGCCGGAGTCCGCCCGGCCGCGGGCGGCCGGCACGTCGGAGCCGAGCAGCGCCCCCGGCTGCCAGCGGATGCCCTTGCGGTCCTCGGCGCGGCTGCCGAGCGCGAAGGACTTGAGCACCCCCGCGACCGCGTCCACCCGGTCCGGGTCGCGGTGCCGGTGCGCCACCTCGCGAACCGCGGCGTGCGTGGCCTGCACCAGCGGCAGCCGCAGCGACCGGTCCGGACGGGCCTCCAGCTTGCCGGTGCCCCAGGCCCGTTTGACGGCCTGGCTGCGCAGCGCGTTGAGCAGCACCGTCTTGCCCACCCCGCGCAGCCCGGACAGCACCATCGACCGCTCGGGGCGGCCGGCAGCCACCCGCTCGAGGGTCACCTCGAACTGGCCGAGCTCCCGGTCCCGGCCGGCGAGCTCCGGCGGGCGTTGGCCGGCTCCGGGGGCGTAGGGGTTGCGGACGGGGTCCATGATCGGACTCTATCGCCGCGTATAGGACAGATCCTAGATTTCGCTAGCGAGTCGTAGCGGGTCGGGGCGTGGGGCGGTGCGCGCCGCGTCGAACGCCTGGGAGAGCCCGTCGCGCAGCGCCTCGACGAGGTCAGGCACCTCGTCGACGGGCAGCCGGAACGTGCCGGTGCAGACGCCGGAGCGCCACAGCGAGAGCACCACCACGCCGGCCTCCTCGTGCCAGGAGACGCGCAGCGTGCGACCCGATCCCCGTGCGTCGAGGAACACCTCGCCGGCACGCGGCGCCGGTCGGGCACTGTGCATGGCTTCATTCTCGCCCCGGCGGGCCCGAATGTCAGCAGGATCGCGGGAGCGGCCGGCCTCCCTACAATGGCGGGGTGCCGGAGCTACCCGAGGTGGAGGCCCTCGCGCTCGACCTGCGGGGGCGGCTGTCAGGACGCGCCATCGTGCGCGTCGACATCGCCGCGTTCAGCGCGCTGAAGACCTTCGACCCGCCGCTGTCGGCGGTGTACGGCGCGTTCGTGGAGGATGTCACGCGGCACGGCAAGTTCCTCGACATCGCCACCTCCGCGGCCCACGTGGTGGTGCACCTGTCTCGGGCGGGCTGGATCCGGTGGCGCGACGAGGTGCCGAAGGCGCCGCCCCGACCCAGCAACAAGTCGCCGATCGCCGCACGAGTGGTGCTCGACAACGACGCCGGGCTCGACCTCACCGAGGCCGGCACCCAGAAGCGGCTGGCGATCTACGTGGTCCGCGACCCGTCCGAGGTGCCCGGCATCGCCCGGCTCGGCCCGGATCCGCTCGCCGAGGACTTCACCATCGACGTGTTCCGCAGGATCCTGCAGGAGGCCGGCCGGTCCCAGCTCAAGGGCGTGTTGCGCGAGCAGTCGGTGATCGCCGGGATCGGGAACGCCTACTCCGACGAGCTGCTGCACGCGGCCAAGATGTCGCCGTTCAAGCCGGCGTCCTCGGTGGACGAGGACGAGCTGCAGGTGCTGTACGACGCGATCCGCACCGTGCTCTCCGACGCGGTGGACCGGTCCCGCGGGCTTGCCGCCGCCGACCTCAAGGCGGAGAAGAAGAGCCACCTCGCGGTGCACGGCCGGGCCGGCCAGCCCTGCCCGGTGTGCGGGGACACCGTCCGCGAGGTGTCCTTCGCGGACTCCTCGCTGCAGTACTGCCCCACCTGCCAGACCGGCGGCAAGCCGCTGGCCGACCGACGGATGTCCCGGCTGCTGAAGTAGCCCGGTCTCGCCGGAGACGGGCTGTCCACAGGCGACGGGTAGGTTGAGGGCATGACCTACGGCCAGATTCCGACCGTCGACGTGTCCGGCGTGCCGGACCCGCTCCCGGAGGACCTGCACGTGCTCGATGTGCGGGAGGACGTGGAGTGGGTGCACGGTCACATCGACGGAGCCCAGCACATCCCGCTCGGCCAGGTCCCGGCGCGGCTCGACGAGCTCCCCGACGGGCAGACCCTGGTGGTCTGCAAGATGGGCGGCCGCTCCGCCCAGGCGGTGGCTTACCTGCATGCCAAGGGACTGGACGCGGTGAACCTCGACGGCGGGATGCTGGACTGGGCCGGCGCCGGCCGGCCGATGGTCAGCGACACCGGCCAGCCGCCCCACGTGGTCTGAGCCTCACGCCCAGGGCTTGGGCAGCGGCAGGTCCAGCGCGATGGGCAGCCGGCGGCGGTACGCCCTCCGCGGCACGGTCACCACGCCCAGCGAGGCCAGGTGGGCGGTGCTCCACTGGACGTCGAGCAGCCGCTGCTCCGCGTGCTCGTCGCGGAGCAGGTCCACCAGGGCGACCAGCGCCACCTTCGAGGCATCCCGGACCCGGTGGAACATCGACTCCCCCGCGAACAGGCCGCCGATCGCCACGCCGTACAGCCCGCCGACCAGCCGCCCGTCCTGCCAGGCCTCCACCGAGTGCGCCCAGCCAAGCTCGTGGAGGCGGGAGTACGCCGCGGCGATCTCGTCGTCGATCCAGCCGGAGTCCCGGCTCGGGTCCGCACAGGCGGTGATCACCTCGTCGAAGGCGGTGTCCACCCGGACCTCCATGCGGCGTACCGACTGCCGCAGCGAGCGGCTGACCCGCAGCCCGTCCAGCGGCAGCACGCCGCGGCGGCGCGGCGACCACCACAGCAGCGGCACGTCCGGCTCGCCCGCCGGCATCGGGAACAGCCCCTGCCGGTAGGCGCTGAGCAGCGTTCCGGGTTCCAGGTCGGCGCCCATGCCCACCAGGTCTTCCGCGGCGTCGTCGGCGACATCGGGGAAGACCCACGGGGACGGGGGCGGCTCGACAGGCACCCCACCATCTATACCCGGACTCACCCACGAGCCGCATCACGCGAAGCAGCCGCGCCGCGCGAGGTCGGAGCGCACCCGCTGCACCGATGTCCTGACTTCGGCGACGTAGGGTGTGCGCATGGGTATCGGCGCATCGTTGGGCAAGGCGGTCGCGCCGCACGCGCACCGGCTCGCGCCGGGCGTCACCGCCGGCTTCGTCCGGGAGGCGCTGCACCGCGCCGTCACCGGAGTCGGCCCGCTGCCGGGCGCCCCGACCGTCGCAGCCCGAGTGCTCCGCGACCGGCACGGCGACACCGTCCGCGCGGTCACCGACGTGATCGAGAACCACGTCCGGCTCGCCGGCGCGCAGGGCTTCGTGACCAACCTGGGCGGCCTGGTCACCGCGACGGTCACCATCCCGGCCAACATCGCCGGGCTGGCGCTGCTGGAGGCGCGGATGGTGGCCACGATCGCCTGCCTGCACGGGTACGACGTGGACGACCCCCGGGTCCGCAACGCGATCCTGGCCTGCATGCTCGGTGAGGACGGGGTGCGCACCCTGCTCCGGAAGCGGAAGCTACCCGCTCCTCCGATGGCCATCGCCACCGCGCCCACCTACGACCCGGACCTGGACCGGATCATGGCCGCCGAGGTCACCTCCGAGCTGCTGACCAAGATCGCCGGAAAGAAGATGGTGACCACCATCGGCCGCCGGGTGCCCGTGGTGGGCGGCCTGATCGGCGCGGGTGCGGACGGCTACGCCACCTGGCAGATCGGACGCTACGCGGACCGCGAGCTGCGGCCCCGCGCCTTGCGGTAGCCGCGCAGCAGCAGCGCCATCAGCCGGCTCCGGTCGGCGGCCCGCACCAGCTTCTGCCGGGCCCGGTAGCTGGCCCGTCCGTAGAACCTCTCCCAGGCCTCGTCGCGCTCGCGGCGGAGCACGTCCACCTCCTCGCGGAGCGCGCGTTCCCGGTCCCGGGCGTCGCGTCGCGCGTCCACCTCGTGCTGCAGCAGGGCCACGATGGCGTCCAGCGCGGCGTCGGCCACCTCGCCCTCCTCCGGGGCATCCGGGTCGACGAACGGACCGGTCGGCGCCGGCTGCAGCTCCGCGAGGTCACCCACCACGTCGTACCCCTTCGTGGACAGCGCAGCGACCCACCGCTCGGACAGCTCGGTCGCCCAGGCCTGGGCGTCGGCAGGGAGGTACAGCCGCGCCGAGCCGGTGCGCGCCGACAGGGTGCGGTGCGCGACCAGCTCCCGGACCAGGGCGCGGTACGGGTCGCCGCCCAGCACCCCGTGGTTGACCCGGCCGTTGACCCGGCGGATCAACGCGGTCTCCGGGACTCCGAGCGACGGGTTGGCGCGCCCGCCGCCCCGCTCGAAGCGGACCGGGTCGAGCCCGAGCACCCCGGCGAACCGCTGCCACAACAGCTCCGGCGGAGCCCCGGGCGGCGGCACGGTGACCAGGTGCACCCGCCCCGGAGGCAGGCTCTCGCCCCACCGGTCGAGGATCGCGGGCACCTCCTGCACCGACCAGAACCAGGACGCCAGCTTTCCGGACCGCTCCGGGTCCATGATCGTGTCCAGGAACTCGCGGTAGCCGATCGTCCGGCGGTGCTTGACGTTCTCCTGCCACTCCGCGGGGATCTGCCGGACCAGGTCGCGCGCGGACAGCACCAGGTGCACCTCGGTGTCCTCGAACGACTCCATCGCCCGGCGCACCTGCGGCCGCGACGCCGCGGCAAGGATCTCGTGGGACACGATCACCGTGCGGTCCTCGGCGCGGATCTGCTCCGCGAGCCGGTCCCACGCGCCGACCGCCTGCGTCTCCAGACCGCCCCAGGGCAGCTCCATCAGGTCCAGCGCGGCCAGGAAGTGCGCGTCGAACCGATCGGCGGGGTAGACGAAGCCCTGCTCCTCCAGCGCCTTCGGGTTGTGGAACAGCAGGTCCTGGACGAACGACGTGCCGGTCTTCGGCGCGCCGACGTGCAGCAGCAGCTTGCGGGTCACCGGCGGGCTCCCCCGGAGGTGAGTACGACGGCGGTGGCCGGCGCGCCGGCCACGGCGAGGCAGCTGTCGAGGGCCAGGTCGAGCAGGTCCCAGTCCGCGGGGCCCGCCGTGGCCGGGGCAGCGGGCAGCAGCACGTCGAGGTCACCGTGCACGCGGAACCCGCCCTCGCGCAGCCGGTGCACGGTCTCCCCGGCGACGTCCCGCAGCCAGCCCTCGTGCCGGGCCGGCACGGTCAGCCGGTGTCCGTGCGGGTCGTCGGCCAGCAGCGGCACCATCCGGTTCACCATGGCCCGGTGCCGGTCCGGCGAGGTCCGGCCGCGCAGCACCTGGTTCAGCCGTCGCAGCAGCTCGGCCTGCGCCGGGTCCGGCCCGCGACGTCGAGGGGCCGCCGCGTCGCCGATCTCGATGCCCAGCGCATCGGCGGCGGCCCGCTGCGCGTCGTACTCCTGCTCGGGAGCGGCCACCACCACGTGCACCTGCTCGGCGCCGACCCGCTCGGCCCACCGAGCTGAGGTGCCGGCCGGGTCCGCGGCTCGGGGCAGCCGGCCCTTGCGGGCGCAGCGCTCCACGTGGCGGGGCCAGGGCGCGATGCCTCCGCGGCGCATCCGCAGCGCCCAGGTCTGGCCGAGCAGCTCGTCCAGAGGCCCGGCCAGCACCACCACGCCGGACCCCGCGTGTTCGCCGCGGCCCAGCGCGGCCCGCACCACGGGCGCCAGCGCCGGAGACCCGACCACCGTCGGCCGGCGGCGACGCGCGGCCCGAGGTGCCGGCCGGTCCTCGTCGGGGGTGCGCACCAGCAGCTCGGCCAGGGCGCCCACCAGCACCCGGACCAGCTCGGAGTGCGGGATCCTGGCCGGGTCCACGGGAGGCGGACCGAAGCCGTCGCGGGCGTCGCCGTGCGGCCAGAGCAGCGGCAGGTCGTCGGGTCCCCGGCCGGGGGCCGCCCGGTGCAGCACCAGCTCGGCGAGCTCGGCGAACGGCACCTCCGCGGCGCGCGGGCGGGCGGCCAGCCGGCGCACCGTCTCCAGCTGCGCGGCGCCGGGCAGCGGCCAGGCCGGCCGGTCGCTCGCGCCCGGGTCGGCCGGCTCCGAGCGGGACACCCAGTCCAGCCACGGTGTGCAGCCTCGGCCACGCAGGTGGTCGACCCACGACCACGCCACCGCGTCGAACGTTGCGGACACCGAACGCGTCACTGTCCTCGCAGCCGCTTGGCCGCGCGGCCGATCTTGGCGCCGATCTGCTCGTCCGGGTCGGGTCGGTGCGCGGCCTCCAGGGTCATCGCCACCAGCGCGTCGATCGCGGCGTCGAGCATGTCCGAAGTGGCCGGGCGGTCCGGGTCCTGCCAGGGCTCGTCGTCGGTCGGCGGCGTCGGCCGCAGGTCCTTCAGGTCGCCGACCACGTCGATGCCGGAGCCCTCGATCCACTCGATCCACTCCTCGGTGACCTCCGAGATCCAGCCGAACGCGTCCGGCGGCAGGGTGGCGCGGGTCATCCCGTCGCGCAGGGCCAGGCACTGGTGCACCATCCGCTCGCGGACGAGCGGCCGGTAGTCGGCCGGGTCCAGCCCGGCGTCGCGGAGCCGATGGTTCAGCCGGCGCAGCAGCGTGGTCTCCGCCGCGCCGATCGAGGAGTTCACCCGCTCGCTGTCGGTGGGCGCCCACTCCGGATCGATCCCCACCGCCTGGCAGTACCGCTCCCAGAGCAGGTCGTGCGGGGCACCGGACTGCGGCACGGTGACCAGGTGCACCCGTTCCGGCGGCAGGCCTGCGCTCCAGCGGCTCAGCACGTCGGGCAGCCCCTGGGCGCGCCAGAACCAGAGGGTGGGGCGGGTGCGACGGGCGTTCTGCACGCGTCGTACGAACTTCGCGAACGACCGGGCCCGCTGGTGCTTGATGCCCTCCTGCCAGTCCGCGGGGATCTGCCGCGCGAGGTCCCGGGCGGTGTACACCAGGTGCACCTCGGAGCCCTCCAGGTCGGCCATCGCCTTGGCCACCTGGTCCGGCTGAGCGGCGGCCAGGATCTCGTGGGAGACGACCACCTTGCCGCTGTGCCGGCGGACGCTGCGCATCAGCGCGTCCCAGTCGCCGCGGACCTCCTCGCGCTGCCCGCCCCAGGGCATGTCGATCAGGTCGAGCGCGGCCCGGAAGTGGCTGGCGTGCAGGCCGAGCGGGTAGTGCACGTCGTGCTCGGCCAGCGCGGAGCGGTTGAGCGCCAGCCGGTCCTGCAGATAGGTGGTGCCGGTCTTGGGCGCTCCGATGTGGAGACTCACGACACGGCTCATGGCTGGCATTGTGCCCTACGCGCCTGAGAGCGCCTGCACGACCCGGGACGGGCTGGGGCGGCCGAGCCGGCCGGCCATCCAGGTGCTGGTGGCGACCAGCTTCTCCAGGTCCACTCCGGTCTCGATGCCGAGGCCGTTCAGCAGCCAGACCAGGTCCTCCGTGGCCAGGTTGCCGGTCGCGCTCTTGGCGTACGGGCAGCCCCCCAGCCCACCGGCGGACGCGTCGAAGGTGGTGATCCCGCAGCGCAGCGCGGCCATCGCGTTGGACAGCGCCTGCCCGTAGGTGTCATGAAAGTGAACTGCAGTGCACTCCTTTGGAAGGCCGGCCTCGTTGAACGCCGCGAGCAGAGCGGTCACGTGCTGCGCCGTACCGACCCCGATGGTGTCGCCGAGCGAGAGCTGGGTGGCGCCGAGGTCGAACAGCCGCTTGCCGACCGCGACCACCTGCTCGACGGGGACCTCGCCCTCCCACGGATCGCCGAAGCACATCGACACGTAGGCACGCACGTCCAGGCCGTGCTCGCGGGCCCGGTGCACGGTCGGCTCGAACATCGCGAACTGCTCGTCGAGCGAGCGGTTCAGGTTCCGCTGCGCGAAGGTCTCGGTGGCGCTGCCGAAGATCGCGATGTGCCGCGCGCCCTGCTCCAGCGCGCGGTCCAGCCCGCGCTCGTTCGGGACCAGTACCGGCATCGGCACCGGCCCGTCCGTGCCGCGGAAACCGCCGAGCGACCCGGCGATCGCGTCCACCAGCTGCTCGGCGTCGGCGAGCTGCGGCACCCACGTGGGGTGCACGAAGCTGGTCACCTCCACGACCGGCAGGCCGGCGTCGACGAGGCGGGTGACGAACTCCAGCTTGGTGTCGAGGGGTACGACGGTCTGCTCGTTCTGCAGCCCGTCGCGGGGGCCGACCTCGTAGATGGTGACCCGCTCCGGCAGGCTCGGGTCCCGCACCACCTGCGGTGTGCGCATCTGCTGCTACCTCCCTGTACCGTCGGGCTCCACCACGAACAACGTGGCGCCGAGCGCGACCTGTTCCCCGGCCTTGGCGTCGACGGAGGTGAGCGTGCCGGACACCGGCGCCTTCATGGACAGCTCCATCTTCATCGCCTCCATGACGCCGAGCAGGTCGCCCTCGGCCACCTGCTGGCCGGTCTCCACCACGACCTGCAGCACGGTGCCCGGCATCGGCGCGATCACGGTCCCGTCGGTGACCAGCCCGCCGGCGCCCGGCGCGAACACGTCCGGGCGCGGGAAGCGGAAGGTGTTGCCGACGTGGGCCACGTCGACCTGGTGCGGCAGGATCCGGACCGCGGCCTCGTGGACCAGGTCGTCGACCTCCAGGCGCAGCATGTCCGGCTCGGTGGCGATCGGGTGCACCCGCCAGGTCCGCTCGCCCACGCCGTCGGCGTCCGGGTGCCGGCGCAGCGTGCCGGCCGCCGGCTGCACGGTGAACCGGGCAGCCTTGCCGTCGACCTCCAGGTCGACCTCGACGCCGGCGGGTGGGCCGGCCAGCCGCCAGCCGTCGGCGTGGCCGAACGGGTGGGTCGCGTCCCCGGTGCCTTCGGTGGCCAGCGCCCAGGCGGCCAGCACCGCCGCGGTCTCCAGGCCGTGCGGGCGGATCGCGTCGGGGTGGGTGTCCAGCCAGGCGGTGTCGATCGCGCAGTCGCGGAACTCATCGGAGGCGGCCAGCCCGCGAAGGAAGCCGAGGTTGGTGGTCAGCCCGAGGATCACGGTGTCGTCGAGCGCGGTGACCAGGGCGCGGCGCGCAGCCTCGCGGGTCGGGCCGTGCACGATCACCTTGCCCAGCATCGGGTCGTAGGCGGTGCTCACCGTGCTGCCGGACTCGATGCCCACGTCGTTGCGGGACCGCGGCGACCAGCGCACCGACTCCGCGACACCGGCCTGCGGCAGGAAGCCGTGGAAGGCGTCCTCGGCGTACACCCGGGCCTCGATCGCGTGCCCCTCGACGCTCACCTGCTCCTGGGCGAACGGCAGCGGCCGGCCGGCCGCCACTCGCAGCTGGAGGGCGACCAGGTCCAGCGGCTCGCCGTCGACGCGCACGGTGAGCTCGGTGACCGGGTGCTCGACCTGCAGCCGGGTGTTCATCTCCAGGAAGAACACCTCTTCTCCAGCCACGAGGAACTCCACGGTGCCGGCGTTGGTGTAGCCGACCTGCTTGGCGAGGGCGACCGCGGAGCCGGTGAGCACGTCGCGGACGTGGTCGCTGATGGTCGGCGCCGGGGCTTCCTCGATGACCTTCTGGTGTCGCCGCTGGGAGGAGCAGTCCCGCTCGAAGAGGTGCACGACGTTGCCGTGCTCGTCGGCGAGCACCTGCACCTCGACGTGCCGGCCATGTTCGACGTACCTCTCGACCAGCAGCGTGTCGTCGCCGAACGCGCTCTTCGCCTCGCGCCGCGCGGCACCCAGCGCCGCCTCGAAGTCCTCGGGCGCGCGGACGATGCGCATCCCCTTGCCGCCACCCCCTGCGGCCGCCTTGACCAGCACCGGGAACCCGACACCACCGGTGGTCGCGCTTGTCGAGACCCCCTCCACCAACTCGGCGGAAGGTACGACGGGGACGCCTGCGGCGATGGCGATCTCGCGGGCCACGTCCTTGCGGCCCATCTGCTCCATGACCTCCGGAGTCGGGCCGACGAAGGTGAGGCCGGCGTCGCGGACCGCGGCGGCGAACTCCGCGCGCTCGGAGAGGAACCCGTAGCCCGGGTGCACCGCATCCGCGCCGGTCTTGCGGGCGGCCTCGATGATCGCCTCGATGTCGAGATAGGACTGGGCCGCCGGAGTGGGCCCGATCCGCACCGCGAGGTCGGCCGCGCGCACGTGCGGGGCCTCGCGGTCGGCGTCGGAGTACACCGCCACGGTGCGCAACCCGATGGCCTGCGCGGTGCGGATCACCCGCAGCGCGATCTCGCCCCGGTTGGCGACGAGCAGGGTGCTGATCATCGGTGGCCTCACATCCTGAAGATGCCGTAGGAAGGCTCGGGGACCGGCGCGTTCGCGGCGGCGGCCAGGCCCATGGCCAGCACCCGGCGGGTGTCGACCGGGTCGATGACGCCGTCGTCCCAGAGCCGAGCGGTGGAGTAGTACGGCGAGCCCTGCTGCTCGTACTGCTCGCGGATCGGCGCCTTGAAGTCCTCCTCGTCCGACGCCGCCCAGCTCTCGCCGCGGGCCTCGAGGGAGTCCCGCCGGACGGTGGCCAGCACGGACGCCGCCTGCTCACCGCCCATCACCGAGATCCGCGCGTTCGGCCACATCCAGAGGAATCGCGGATCGTAGGCGCGGCCACACATGCCGTAGTTGCCGGCGCCGAACGAACCGCCGATCACCACGGTGAACTTGGGCACGACGGAGCAGGCGACCGCGGTCACGAGCTTGGCGCCGTCGCGGGCGATGCCGCCGTTCTCGTACTCCTTGCCGACCATGAACCCGGTGATGTTCTGCAGGAACACCAGCGGGATGCCGCGCTGGTTGCACAGCTCGATGAAGTGCGCGCCCTTGAGGCTGGACTCGCTGAACAGGATGCCGTTGTTGGCCACGATGCCGACCTCGTAGCCCCAGATCCTCGCGAAGCCGCAGACCAGGGTCTCGCCGTAGAGCGCCTTGAACTCGTGGAACCGGCTGGCGTCGACGATGCGGCGGATCACCTCGCGGACGTCGTACGGCGTGCGCGAGTCGGTCGGCACCACGTCGTACAGGCTCTCCGGG
>DASTWW010000294.1:0-46240 GCA_035765755.1 Nocardioidaceae bacterium | reverse complement strand
GACCCCGACGATCCGGCCGGTCTGGAGCAGACCGCCCAGCTCTACACCGCCCGCGACGGGCTGCTCCTCGGCGACCACGCCGGCCACCTGGTCCGCGACGAGGACCACTGGATCGTGCTCACCAGCGCCTGGGGCGACTTCCGACCCGGCAGCGTGCACGTCCGCCACACCGAGACGGCCGCCGACCTGCTCACCGGCGTGCACCTGCTGCACACCCAGCCGCTCGCGCTCCCCACCCGGCACGCCACCTGGGATCCCGGGCTCGCGCTCATCGACGGCCGCTGGCACGTCAGCTTCGTGGAGAGCGCCTCCCAGCGGCCGTTCCGGTTCCACCCCGCGCTGGCCGCCGGCCCGCCCGGCGCGCCCTGGCACGAGAGCCTGCAGCTGCGCGGCGCGGCCAGCCACCTGACCCAGTGCGAGGGCCCGATCCTGACCCGTCACGGCGGCCGGTGGTGGCTGCTCGCGAGCAACGGGGACGGCCGCGGCTACCCGGTGTTCGACCTCGACCTGCACGAGCGCGGCCGCCTCCACGCGCCGTACCCCACCAACATCCCGCACCCGCAGACCGTCCCGCTGCCCCACGGCAGCCAGCTGCTGCTCACCTTCGACGGCACTGGGTACGCCGAGCAGATCATGGGGTACGGCGGGCACGGCGACGTGCTGGTGATGCGCTCGACCTGACCGGCAGGTCGGCCCCCGTCGTAGGACGAGTCAGGCGGACGTGACCGCGGCCCACACCGTCTTGCCGCCGCCGGAGGGCACTACGCCCCACTCCTCGGCGAGCGACTCCACCAGCATCAGACCGCGGCCGCCTGGCGCGTCCAGAGCGGCCTCCCGCGGCCGCGGAACGCGCGAGTGGGCGTCGGTGACGAGGATCCGGACCTGGCTGTCGTCGCGACGCAGCTCGAGCTCGGCGAACCCGTCGGTGTGCACCAGAGCGTTGGTGACCATCTCGCTGACCAGCAGCGTGACGGTCTCCTCCAGCGGCGCCATCCGCCACTTGTGCAGCGTCTCCCGGGTGAACGCCCGGGCCCGTGACACCGCGTCCACGTCCTCGACGGTCAGGGTGGCCGTGCGGCGGCCGGCGGGGACGCCGGCGTAGTCGCAGACCATCAACGCCACGTCGTCGCGGCGGTGCGTGCCCAGCGACGCCAGGATCGCGTCGGCGTCGGTGTCGGCCTGCCCGAACCCGGCCGCGGCCGTGGCCTCCATCAGGGCCACCACCCCGGTGGTCAGGTCGTCGCCGGGATGCTCCACCAGTCCGTCGGTGTACAGCAGCAGCCGGTCCCCCGCCTGAAGGCGGATGGTGGTGGTCGGCCACTGCTCGTCCGGAAGCACCCCGAGCGGGATGCCGCCGTCCTCGGCGATCGCCTGCACGGACCCGTCGGCTCGGCGCAGCAGCGGCAGCGGATGCCCGGCCCGGACGATCTTCGCCTCCCCGGAGGCCGGGTCGAGCGCGATCAGGCAGCAGGTGACCAGTACGTGCGCGTCCAGGTCGGCCATCACCCTGTTGACCCGGGCCACCGCGACGTGCGGCTCGTGGCCCTCGGCCAGGTAGGCGTGCAACGCCGTCCGCAGCTGCCCCATCACCGCCGCCGCACCGATGCTGTGCCCCTGCACGTCGCCGACCACGAGCACCCCGACGCCGCCGGGTGCGGCGATCAGGTCGTACCAGTCGCCGCCCACCTCGGCACCGGCCGTGCCGGGCAGGTAGCGCACGGCCACGTCGACGGACTCGACCTTGGGGAGACTCCTCGGCAGCAGCGAGCGCTGCAGGGTCTGGGAGACCTTGATCGCCTGGGCGGCGCTCTCGGCGAGCCGGTCCTGGGCGGCCCGCTCGGCGTCGTACAGACGGAGCCGCTCCAGCGCGGACGCCAGCTGCCCGGCCGCGGCCGAGAGCATCTCGACCTCCCGCGTGGGGAACGCTCGCGGGTACGGCCAGGCGAGCACCAGTACGCCGAGCGCGTTGTCGCCGAAGGTCAGCGGCAGACAGACCCCGGCCTCGACCCCGCGCAAGCTCATGGCCAGCTCCGGGTACTCCCCGCGCATCTGCTCCGCCGACCGGAGGATCACCGGCTCGCGCGTCGCGGCCGCGGTCGCCGCAGGTGAGGGCCAGTCCGCGCGCAGCAGGCGCATCGGGGAGCTCTCCCCACCGGGCTGGTCCGTGCCGCCCCCGGTGCCGGCGACCAGCCGGAACACCCCACCCTCACGCAGGTACACCCCGATCCGGTGTGCGCCCATCGGCCCCGACAGCGTGTCGACGACCGCGCTGAGGGCCTCCCGGGAGGTGAAGGCGTTCGCCAGCCGCGAGGTGATGGTCTGCAGCAGCGCGAGCCGGTCCACGGCCTCCTCGGCTTGCTTGCGAGCACTCTTCTCGGCAGCGAACAACCGGGCGTTCTCGATCGCCACCGACGCCTGGGCGGCCACCAGCCGGACGACGTCCTCGCTCCGCTGGTCGAAGGCGTCCGGGTCGTCGTGCCCGAACATCAGCGCGCCGATGATCTCCCCGGTGCGCGACATCACCGACGTCGCCAGGTAGCTGCGCACCGGCAGGTGCCCCTGCGGCATCGCCTCGATCCGCGGGTCGGTGAGCACGTCACCCACCCGGATCGTGCCGGTACCGGTGCGGGCCGGCTCGAAGATCCGCGACAGCCGTGGCGGCGGCACGTGCGCGAACACGTCCTCGTCGACGCCGGAGAGCACGTGGAACCGGGACAGCTGCCCGTCGGAGTCGGTGGGCGTGTAGAAGAACGCGCCGAACTGGGCGCCGGAGAGCTTGGTCCCCGCGTCGGTGACCCCTTGGAGCACGGCCCGCATGTCGAGGTGGGAGTTGATGGCCTCCGTCATACCGACGAAGACATGTAGATCTGCGAGGATGCGATCCACCTGACAAGGGCTCCGTTCAAACGCTCCGCGTGGGCTTATCGATCGCGCCGTCATGCCCGAAGCATGCAGCGTTCGACGTCCCGACCACGTCTCAAGTACCCAAAGCCTACCGATACCAACCCATTCGGACAGTCCTGGCTGTCGTACGACGGACGGCACGCGCCGAAGGACGTGCCGGGAGCCGGATCCGCCTTCACTGCAGGTCCACCCCGCTTCTGAGCGTTCAGAGATTTGAACGCAATAACCCTGCGAAACGCCGAAGCGCTTCTTACCGTGGTAGTGAGCCAGCAGGGGGCGGCTCCTCGAACGAGGTGGCCAGCGGGGCGTACTACAACAAGGGGAACGTCCCGCCGGTCACCTTCCTTTCACGAGCCCGCATTCTCCTCCATAGAGGCGACGGGGCCCCGCAGTCAATCCAGGGTGCGGGGCCCCGTCGTGTGCCATCGAGCCCGCCGCGCTGCAGGACCTCACTCGCCGCGCAGCACCTTGAACGCGCTCTCCCGGTCCTTGACCCGCAGCTTCTTGACCACCCCGGACACGTGCACCCGCACCGTCGTGGGCGACAGGAACAGCCGCCGGGCGACCTGCTCGGTGGTCAGCCCCTCGGCCAGCAGCTCCATGACCTCCCACTCGCGCGGGCTGAGCCGGGCCGCGGCAGTGGTACGACGGAGGAAGCGCGGCCTAGTCGGAGCCCGGAACTCCTCCATGATCCGGGCCACCAAGGTCGGTGACATCGCCGCCTCGCCGGCGAGCACCCGGCGCAGTGAGTCGGCGAGCAGCGACGGGTCGCTGTCCTTGAGCAGGTACCCGACCGCACCGGCGCGCAGCGAGTCGAACAGGTCGTCGTCCTCGTTGGACTGGGTGAGCATCACGATCGCCGTCGCGGGGACCGCTCGGCCGATCTCGTGAGCGGCGTGGATCCCGTTGCCGGGCATGTGGATGTCCAGCAGCGCCACCCCGGGCGCCGAGGCCGCGACCAGGGCGACGGCCTCCTCGGCCGTCCTTGCCTCACCGACCACCTCGCAGCCACCCCGCTCCAGGGCCTGTCGGATCCGGGTCCGGGTGGGCGAGTGGTCGTCGGCGACCACCACGCGAATCGGCGCACCGGCCCCCGCGCGATACGGAACCGCGCGATCCGACACCTCGCGATCCGAGACCCCAGGATTCGTCAGCTCGTGATCCGTCACCACGCCACCCCCACCACGGTTCCCTGTCCCGGCTCCGAGTCGATCGTGAACGAGCCGGGCAACCCGAGTGCCCGCTCGCGCATGCTGGTCAGCCCGTAGCCGCTCGACGGCGCGGACACGTCGAACCCGGCCCCGTCGTCCTCCAGCATCAGCACCCGCCGGCCCTGCTCGGAGACCAGCCGCAGCCGGACCCGTGCGGCCCGGCCGTGCCGCAAAGCGTTGGACACCGCTTCGCGGGTGATCCGCACCAGCGCGTACCGCTGATCGGCACTGGCGGTGATCGACTGGTCCAGGTCGACGAGCAGCCGCCCGCCGTACCTCTCCACCATCTGCCGCGCGGCCTTGTGCAGCACAACGGCCAGCGGCTCGTCCGCGCCCCGGCCCAGCGTGGCGATCGCGGCCCGAGCCTCGTCGAGCCCGCGATCGCACGCGTCGATGATCCGCTCGCGCAGCCCCGGCGCGACGTCGTGCGCCTCGAGGCGGATGTACCCCAGCTCCTGCACCACCCCGTCGTGCAGCTCGCGCGCCAGCCGGCGGCGGTCCTCGAGCACCGCGACCCTGGTCTGCGCGGACCAGTACTCCTGGATCTCCCGGGCCGCCCCTACCAGCAGCAGCAGGTAGCTCAGCGTCCGCAACCCGTCCCCGGTGTAGAACCAGTCGCTGTACAGCGACGGGAACAGCTCGTAGTTGATCCGCGCGAACGCCGCCAGCGCGCAGCTCGGCCCGAGCCAGCGCAACAGCTGGTCGCCGCGTCCGGAGACCTGGATCGTGAACGCCGCCGACGCGATCACGAAGCACAGCGCACCCACGCCCTGTGCGACGAGCAGCGCCGGGTGACCCTCGATCACCGGGTGCTGCGCGGACAGTGGCGGGAGCCGGTCCAGGGCGGCCGGCAGCCGGTGCCGCTCCAGCCACAGCACCAGCATCACCGGCACGACGACCAGCCAGGGCGTCCACTGCAGCCCGACCCGGGCGACCACCCGACGCCCGCCGGCCAGGGCAGCCGCCGCGATCAGCAGCGAGCCGGCCATCCGCAGCACCAGCGGCAGCCAGACGTCGACGGTCTGCGGGCCGAGCCCGGCCAGCGTCTCACCCAGGAACGCCAACCCCAGGCTGGCCATCGCCAGCATCAGCAGGCCCTGCGCGAGCAGCAGGTCCTGCAGCCGGTGGCTGCGCGCCGACCGTCCGTGGATCAGGTACGACAGCAGCAGCGCCACCAGGCCGTCGACCGACTCGAGGACCAGGTGCAGCGAGGAGCTGCGGTAGCCGAACTGCAGGTACGGCGTGGCGAGGATCAGCACGGTGACCCCGATCCCGATCACCCAGCCGGCGCCGGTGAGCACGACCGCTGAGGGGCCGCCGCCCGTGCGGCCCCCTCCAGATCGAAAGCCCACCGACCCCATGGCGGGAGTGTAAGGAGCCGAGCCGTCCCGGGGTTCCCATTTGGCGAGGATGGCCGTGGCGCTGCCGGATTTGCCCTAGCCTGGGCGCAGATCAGGGGTCGAGCACAAGGAGAGCCGGGCATGCCGACGCGCGTCCTACGACGGTGGCGCCCCGCGTCGTACTTCCTCCTCCTGGTCTGCGCGCTCCTCCTTGCCGGCTGTACGACGGAGCGACCGGCGCACGTCGCGGGCAGCAACCGCGCCGGGGTGATCGGGGCCGCCCCGGCCCACGCGCGGGCACGGACGCCCCACCACCACCGGTCGCACCACCACCAGGCACACGGCCGGGCCCGCCACCGAGCCCACCGGACGACGCAACCCGCGACCCGGCCGAAGCCCCACCTCGCCAAGGGCGTGCCCGGCGTCGACCTGCCGAACCGGAACCTGACTCCTGGGGTGGTGCTGACCACCCGCGCCAGCAGGGTGTGCACCCCCGGCTACGCCTCTTCGGTGCGCGACGTGCCGAGCTCGGAGTCCCAAGCGGTGTATGCCCGCTACGGCGTGGTGCACGTGCCATACGCCCACGAGGTCGACCACCTGGTCTCGCTGGAGCTCGGCGGCTCGAACGCGATCGCGAACCTGTGGCCGGAACCGTACGCCGGCCGCTGGGGTGCGCGGACCAAGGACGTCCTGGAGAACCGGCTGCACGACCTGGTGTGCTCCGGACAGCTGGGCCTGCGCCGGGCCCAGCGCCTGGAGGCGACCGACTGGGTGGCCGCCTACCGGCGCTTCGTCGGCGGCACGCCGACAGCCGACCACTCGACGCCCGCCAGCACCACGCCCGACAACACCACGGCCCCGGCCGCCCCACCCCCGACGAGCAGCAGTGGATCCTGCGAGCCCGGCTACTCCCCCTGCCTGCCGGTCACCTCCAACCTGGACTGCGGCGACATCCCCGACAGCGAGAAACCGGTGCACGTCACCGGCGACGACCCCTACCGCCTCGACGGCGACGGCGACGGCCTCGCCTGCGAGTAGCCGAGCCCCGATTCTGCCGAGCAGCCAGGCGGGTCGGTGAGACCGGCCCTTGACAGGGCTCCCGGCGTGGAGTTGGCTGATCGCCCGAATCCCCCCGTTATGCGGAGCAACCCGGTCATTCCTCCGGGGGCTGTGGCCTGCCCGCTCCCCTGCTCGGGGGACGGCCGCGCCCGGGACCGGGCCCACGTGTCAGGAGCCAGAAGTGACCACCAGCCAGCAGCCCCAGCTGGACCCCCAGGAGAAGACCCGGCCGGCGCGCAAGACCGCGATGCAGCGGTTCACCGACCTGTGCGTGCGGTACGTCGAGCGGCTGATGCCCGACCCGTACCTGTTCGCGATCATCCTGACCCTGCTGGTCGTGGTGCTGATCTTCGCCTTCGTGCCCGACGCCACGCTCGGCGGCGTGGTGGACGGCTGGTACACCGGCGTCTGGGGCGACAGCAACATCTTCGCCTTCGCCATGGAGATGGTGCTGATCCTGGTCAGCGGCTACACCCTGGCCGAGACCCCGCCGGTCAAGCGCGGCCTGACCTGGCTGGCCGGCAAGCCGAGGAACCAGACCCAGGGCGCGCTGCTGTGCTTCGTCTGCGCGGCGGTGGCGAGCCTGCTCAACTGGGGCCTGGGCCTGGTGGTCGGCGCGCTGATGGCCCGGCAGATCGCGGCCCGGCTGCGCAGCGCGAACTTCGGCTTCATCGTGGCCGCCGGCTACATGGGCTACATGCTGTGGACCAACGGGCTGTCGAGCTCGATCGCGCTCGCGAACACCGACAAGTCCAGCCCGCTGAACGTGATCTACTCCGTCACGCACCAGACGGTGCCGCTGAGCCTGACCATCTTCCAGCCCTACAGCTACCTGACCGTGCTGGTCGTGTTCGTGGTGCTCTTCTTCGCGATCTCGCGGATGTCGCCGACCGACGCGCCGGAGGTCGACCCGGCGGTCTTCGAGCTGGACCAGGACGCCGCCGCCCCCGAGGAGAAGCCGACCAGCTTCGCACAGCGCCTGGAGAACCTCTGGATCCTCAACGTGATCTTCTTCCTGGCCGGCGCGGCGTACTTCGTGCGCAGCGGCTTCGCGCTGAACATCGGCTCGATGGTCATGCTGTTCACGATCCTGGCCGCGCTGCTGCACTGGACGCCAATCCGGTTCATCCGGTCCTTCACGACCGCGGCGAAGACGTCCGGCCCGCTGCTGCTGCAGTACCCGCTGTACGGCGGGATCATCGGCCTGCTCGCCTACGCCCCCCACGACGGGATCCGCCCGCTGCAGGCGGTGATCGCCTCATCGCTGGTCGCGGGCGCCTCGGCGACCACGCTGCCGTTCTTCAACTACATCGGCTCGCTGATCATCTCGCTGTTCGTGCCCTCCGGCGGCGGCCACTGGGGCGTGCAAGGCCCGGTGGCGGTCAGCGCCGCGGTGCAGCTGCACCACGGCGCGCCGGCCTACCTGGGCAAGATCTCGATGTCGGTGGCCGGAGGCGAGGCGGTGGCCAACATGATCCAGCCGTTCTGGCTGCTGCCGGTGCTGGCGATCGCGCGGCTGAACGTGCGGCAGGTGATGGGCTACACGGTGGCCGCGTTCCTGATCGGCGCGGTGGTCTTCGGGGCGTTCTGCCTCGCAATGCCCTACCTGTGAGCCGCGGGTCAGACCAGCCAGACCAGCGCCAGCGTGAGCGCGGTGACCACCGCCATCAGCACTCCTGCGGCAACCAGCACGAGCCGCAGCACCGCCTGGGGCCGGAACCCGCCGCCGACCGCGCTGATCCCGATCAGCACCACCACCGGCGCCACGCTGTTGCCGACGTTGGCGCCGGCGGTCTGGGCGGCGAGCAGCACGGTGGCCGGGACGTGCAGCAGCCCGGCAACCTCGGCCTGCAGCGAGGCGAGCAGCGCGTTGGAGGAGGTGGTCGACCCGGTCAGGAACGAGCCGAGCCCGCCGATCAGCCCGGACAGCGCCGGGTAACCCGCACCGGTGGCCGCGACCACTCCCCTGGCCAGCGTCGAGATCATCCCGGAGTCGATCATCACGTCGGTCACGCAGGCCAGCGCCACGATGCTGATCGCGGTGGACTGCACCGAGGACAGCCACGCCTTGGCCAACTCGACGGCGGGCCGATGCCGCCACAACCCGACCGCCCGGTAGGTCAGGTAGCCCAGCAGGCACGCCAGTAGCAGGTAGCTGCCCGGGTGGGTGAGCAGCTTCAGCGGCGTGTAGCCGGACACTGCCGGCGCCCGCCAGCCCAGCCCGGTCGTGGTCGCCGGGAAGCTCGGACCCCACACCAGGTGGCTCTCCGCCCAGGCGCGGGTCGGCGGGATGAGCAGCACGAGCAGGGCGATGCCGAGCAGGTAGAGGTACGGCGAGACCAGCCACACCGCCCGGCGCCGGGACGCCGCGTCGTCGCCCGGGGGCTCGAGAGTGGCCACCGCCGCGCCGCCCGAGCCGCCCGCAGACGACGGCCTCGCAAGCTCGGTCTCCTCAACCACCGAGGCCGCCGAGACCGCGGGCGCCGAGACGACCGCCTTCCCGCGCAGCCGGGTCACCGCGGACAGCCCGAGCGCGCACGCGAACCCGACGGCGCCGGCGGCGACCGACCCGACGGCGGGTACGACGGAGGTGACCCCGTACAGCGTGGCCGCCATCGGCACCCCGGAGACCAGCAGCAGCGGCACCCCGTCCCGCAACCCGCGCACCCCGCCGTCGAACAGCAGCACCAGCGCACCGGCCACCAGACAGTTCACCCCGAGCAGCAACGCGGCGTGGTGGGCAAACACCGTCCCGGCCGACGGGGACAGGTGCGCGGTGAGCTCGGCCATGTAGTACGACGAGCCCATCGACCCGAAGGTGACCGACCAGTGGTAGCCGATCAACGGGTACGCGACGGCACGTTCTCGCCGCCAGCCTGAGGCGGCCAGCAGCGGAGCGGCCACCGCGATCGGCGTGCCGAAGCCCGCGACGCCCTGCACGAAGGAGGGCAAGAGCCAGGCCAGCACCAGCAGGTTCTCGCTGCGGTTCGGGAACAGGTGCTGGAACAGCTCACCGATCCGGTCCAGCCCGCCGCGCTCGGCGATCCGGTAGAGCAGCATTGCCGGGAACACCACGTACAGGATCCACGAGCCCAGCCACAGTCCCTTGCCGAACGCCACGCCGAGGGTGCTCACGCCGGCTCCGAAGACCGCGAACGCGAGCAGCGCGGTCAGCCCGGCGACCAGCACGGACGCGGTCCGGGTCTTCACCCGGCCGCTGGTGACCAGCACGAACAGCGCGATGACCGGTGCGACGGCCGCCAGCCAGTGCCACGGGGTGACGGGCAGGGTCACCGTCCCGCCTTCGCCGGCCGCGGACTCGAACCGGCGGCCGGCGAGGAGGACCCGGACGCGTTCTGCTTGTGGTAGGCGAGCAGCGTCTGCGAGGTGTGCCAGCGCATCACCTGCGCCGCCTCCTCCTCGTCATGGGCCTCCAGCGCGGCGATCAGGTCGTCGTGCTCGTCCCAGGACGCCACCCCCCTCCGTCGTACCAACGGCCGGTAGAACCACCGCACCCGCTGGTCGAGGGAGTCGATGTAGTCGTAGAGCAGCGTCACTTCGGCCAGCTGCGCGACCCGGTGGTGCAGCCGAGAGTTCTCCGCGACCACCGTCGGCACATCGCCGGCGGCGACGGCGGCTCGCCCACGGGCACAGATCTCCCGCAGCTCGGCGATGTCGTCGGCGGTGATGCGCGTCGCGGCCAGCCGGGCCGCCTCGCTCTCGAGGGCGGTGCGCACCGTGAAGACGTCCTCGGCCTCCTTGTCGCTCGGCTCGTGCACGAACGCGCCACGGCCGGGACGCAGGTCCACCCAGCCCTGGGTGGCCAGCGCCTGCAGCGCCTCGCGCACCGGGCCGCGGCTGACGTTGAGGCGCTCGGCGAGCTCGGACTCCACCAGGTGCTGGCCGGGAGCCAGGGTGCGCACCACGATCAGCTCACGAAGCGCCTCCAGCACCCGGTGCCGGAGCGGACCAGGCCGGTCGACAGGCGACAGGTCGGGGAAGGTTCCACCACGTGTCATGGCTCAACGTCCTACCGCATATCCCTGCATGCCGCGCGCGTTCGCGCCGGCCCGCAGCAGCCCGTCCTCGTCCCGGGTGACGGCCGAGAGCCGGCCGAGCGACCACGGCTCCTCCACCGACACCTCGTGGCCGCGCTCGCGCAGCGCCGACAGCGTCCGCTCGCCGATCCGGGACTCCACGTGCACCCGCCCGGGATGCCGCTCCCGCGGGTAGAACGACGACGGGAAGTGGCTGGTGTGCCAGGCCGGCGCGTCGATAGCCTCCTGCAGGTTCATCCCCCCGTGCACCACCCGCAGGAACAGCAGCAGCGACCACTGGTCCTGCTGGTCACCACCGGGGGTGCCGAACGCCATCCACGGCTTGCCGTCCCGCAGCGCCAGCGACGGGGTGAGCGTGGTGCGCGGCCGCTTGCCCGGCGCGATCGACCCGGGCAGCCCCGCCTCCGGCCAGAACATCTGGCCGCGGGTGCCGAGCGGGAAGCCCAGCCCGGGCACCACCGGCGAGCTCTGCAGCCAGCCGCCGCTGGGGGTGGCCGAGCAGACGTTGCCCCACCGGTCCACCACGTCGACGTGGCAGGTGTCGCCGCGGGTCTCGCCGCTGGCACGCACCGTAGGCTCCCCCACCGAGGCGGACACCGGCACGTCGTCCTCCGGCGTGGGCAGCGTGGGCAACCGCGGCGCGCGGCCGTCCGGGCTGCCGGGGCGCAGGTCACCGGTGTCCGCCCGGTCGCCGACCAGGGCGCGCCGTTCGTCGTTGTACGACGGGGAGAGCAGCGTGTCGAGGGGTACGTCGACGAACCGCGGGTCGCCGTACCACGCCTCCCGGTCCGCGAACGCCAGCTTCGCGCACTCGGTCACCAGGTGCACCAGCTCCGGTCCGGAAGGGTCCAGGGAGTCGAGGTCGAAGCCGCGCAGCAGCGCGAGCTGCTGCAGGAGCACCGGCCCCTGTGTCCACGGGCCGGCCTTGAGCACGGTGTAGTCGCCGTAGTCCAAGGACACCGGCTTCTCGATACTCGCCCGCCAGCCGGCCAGGTCGTCGTACCTCAGCAGCCCGCCGTGCGGCTCGCCGGAGACGTCCATGACCTGCGCGGACTCGCAGAACTTCGCGATGGTCTCGGCCACGAAGCCGCGGTAGAACGCGGCGCGGGCGGCCTCGATCTGCGCGTCCCGGTCCCGGCCGGCCGCCTCCGCGGCCTCCAGGATCCTCCGGTAGGTGGCCGCCAGGTCGGGGTTGGTGTACAGCGCGCCCGGCTTGGGGGCACGCCCCTGCGGCAGCCAGGTCTGGGCCGAGCTCGGCCAGTGCTCGGTGAACAGGTCGGCGACCGTCTGCACCGTGCTGGTCACCCGCGGCAGGATCGGGAAGCCGTTGGCCGCATAGCCGATCGCGTAGCCGAGCACCTCGCCGAGCGGCTTGGTGCCGTAGCGTTCCAGGAGCGTCAGCCAGCCGTCGAACGCGCCGGGTACGCAGGCCGGCAGCAGCCCGGTGCCGGGCACCAGTGTGAGGCCGAGGTCGCCGAACGCCTCGAGGGTGGCGGCGGCCGGCGCGGTGCCCTGCCCGCAGACCACGAACGGCTCCTGGCCGGTCGCGTCCCAGCCGACCACCGGCACCTCGCCGGCAGGGCCGTTGAGGTGCGGCTCGACCACCTGGCACACGAAGCCGGCGGCAGCGGCCGCGTCGAACGCGTTGCCGCCGGACTCCAGCACCGCCATGCCGGCCTGGGAGGCCAGCCAGTGGGTGGAGCCCACCATGCCGAAGGTGCCGGCGAGCTCAGGCCTTGTGGTGAACAACCGGGTCCGCTCCTCTCGTGACATCGGGAGCCTGCCCGTCCCCGCAGACGAGGTGGCAGGCGGTGACGTGTCGATCACGTCGATGATCCACCAGCTGCGGGTCGGCATCTGCACACATGGGCAGCTCGGCGACCGGGCAGCGGGTGTGGAACCGGCACCCGGACGGCGGCTTCACCGGGCTGGGGATGTCGCCCTCCAGAAGCACCCGCCTGCGGCCCCGCTGCAGCACCGGGTCTGGGAGGGGTACGGCGGACAGCAGCGACTGGGTGTAGGGGTGCCGTGGGTTCTTGAACAGCTCCTCACGGGAGGCTTCCTCGACGATCCGGCCGAGGTACATCACCGCGACCCGGTTGCACAGGAACTCCACGGTGGCCAGGTCGTGGGCCACGAAGAGGCAGCTGAACCCCATGTCGCGCTGCAGGTCCAACAGCAGGTTGATGATCGAGGCCTGCACGGACACGTCCAGCGCGGAGACCGGCTCGTCGGCGATCAGCAGGCTCGGGCCGAGCACGAGGGACCGGGCCAGCCCGACCCGCTGGCGCTGCCCGCCGGACAGCTCGTGCGGGTAGCGGCTGTGCATCTCAGGCGGCAGCCCGACCCGTTCCAGCATCTCCCCCACCAGGTTCCGGGCCTGCCGGCCCCGGGCGATGCCGTGCATCCGCACGGGTTCGGCGACCACGTCGCTGATCTGCATGCGCGGGTTCAGCGAGGAGTACGGGTCTTGGAAGACCATGTGCACCTGGCGGCGCAGCGGGCGCAGCCGCCGCTCCTTCAGGTGGGTCACGTCGTGCCCGTGCAGCCGGACCGTTCCGTCGGTCGGCTCCAGCAGCCGGACGATGCACTTGGCGACCGTGGACTTGCCGCTCCCGGACTCGCCGACCAGGCCGACCACCTCACCGGGGCCGATGGTCAGGTCGACGCCGTCCACGGCATGCACGCGGCCGCCGCCGCTGCTTCGGGGGACCTCGAAGTACTTGCGCAGCCCGCGCAGCTCGAGCACTGCGTCACTCATACCCGCACCGCCTCCTTCTGCTCGGCCTCGGCCGGCCCCGGGTGCACGCACGCGGCCCGCTGCCCGGGCGCGGTCTCGGTGAGCTCCGGCATCCGGGTCAGGCAGGACTCGTCGGCGCGCGGGCAGCGTGGCGCGAACACGCACTCGGTGGGTGGCTGCCGCAGCGTCGGCACCACGCCGGGGATCTCGGCCAGCCGCTCCTGCACGTCGGCGAGCACCAGGTCCGGTCGGGGAACCGACCCCAGCAGGCCGAGGGTGTAGGGGTGCTGCGGGTTGGCGAACACGGCATCCACCGTGCCCGTCTCGGCGACGTGGCCGGCGTACATCACCACCACCCGGTCGGCGATGTCGGCGACCACCCCGAGGTCGTGGGTGATCATCACGATCGACGTGCCCAGCTCCTGGCGCAGGTCGCGCATGATGTCCAGGATCTGTGCCTGGATGGTCACGTCCAGTGCGGTGGTCGGCTCGTCTGCGAGCAGCACCTTCGGGTTGCAGGCCACCGCCATCGCGATCATCACCCGCTGCCGCATGCCGCCCGACATCTGGTGCGGGTACTCGTCGACCCGGGTCCGGGCGGACGGGATGCGGACCAGGTCGAGCAGCTCGATCGCGCGGGCCCGGGCCTCCTTGCGGCCCAGCCCCTCGTGCCGGCGCAGCACCTCGCCGATCTGGTGGCCGACGGTGAACACCGGGTTCAGCGAGGTCATCGGCTCCTGGAAGATCATCGAGATCTCCCGGCCGCGGATCGCGCGCAGCTCGCGCTGGGAGAGCCCGGAGATGTCCCGGCCCTCGAGCCGGACGCTGCCGCTCGGTGTCGCGGTGGGCGGCAGCAGTCCGAGTATCGCCATCGCGGTCATCGACTTGCCGCAGCCGGACTCGCCGACCAGGGCCAGCACCTCGCCGGCCTGCAGCGCGAACGAGACGCCGTTGACGGCGAGCACCGACCCTTCATCGGTGTCGAAGCGGACGTGGAGGTCCTCGACCTCCAGGCGGGGCTGGTTCATGGGTTGGGTCATGAGCGCATCCTCACGTCGAGCACGTCGCGCAGGCCGTCACCGAACAGGTTGAACGACAAGGTGGTCAGGGCGATCGCCAGGCCCGGGAACGTGGCGAACCACGGCGCCTGGGAGACGTACTGCTGGGCGTCGCTGAGCATCGTGCCCCAGGCCGGGGTCGGCGGCTGCACACCCAGCCCCAGGAAGGACAGCACCGCGGCACCGATGATGGCCGCCGGGATCGCCACCGTGGCCTGCACGATCAGCGGGTTCAGGATGTTCGGCAGCATGTGCCGGAACAGGATCACCCGGGTCGGTGCGCCGTTGACCACGGCGGCCTGCACGTACTCGGTCTCCCGCAGCGAGAGCACCTCGCCGCGGGCGATGCGCACGAACATCGGCACCTGCGAGACCGCCAGCGCGATCGCCGCGTTGATCAGCGACGGGCCGAGGATGGCCGCCAGTCCCACCGCCAGGATCAGGAACGGGAAGGACAGCACCACGTCGGTGACCCGGGACACGATCGGGTCTATCCAGCCGCGGTAGTAGCCGGCGATCATCCCGAGGGGCACGGCTACCACCACGGCCAGCATGGTGGCCAGCACACCGGCTGTCAGGGATGCGCGGGTGCCGACCACCAGCCTGGAGAGCAGGTCCCGGCCGATGTCGTCGGTGCCCAGCAGATGGCCGGGACTGCCGGGAGGCTGCAGGATCGCGTTGTAGTCCGAGGCGTCCGGGGCGTACGGCGCGAGCCAGGGCGCCAGCAGGGCCACGACCACCACCACGCACACCCCGAACAGGCCGATGACCGCCGTGGGCCGTCGGGCGAACCGGCGACGCAGCCTGCTCCCCCGTCGTGCCGGAGCGACCGTGGCGGTCGCGCTGATCGACGTCATGCGGGGTCCCCTCGGAAGCGTGAGCGAAGCGAGCGGTCTCGGGGGGTGCTCATGCCGCACCTCCCGAAACCCGGATGCGTGGGTTGAGCAGTGAGTAGCAGATGTCGGTGACCAGGTTGGCCAGGATGTAGCCGGTGGCGGTGATCAGCACGACGCCCTGCAGGGTCGGGTAGTCACGACTGAAGACCGAGTCGATGGTCAGCTTCCCGATGCCCGGGATGATGAAGATCTGCTCGGTGATCACTGCACCGGAGATCAGCACGCCGAGCTGCAGGCCGAGCACGGTGACCACGGTGATCAGGCTGTTGCGCAGCGCGTGCATCCCGACCACCACCCCCTCGCTCATGCCCTTGGCGCGGGCGGTGCGGATGTAGTCGGCGCCGAGCGACTCCAGCATCGCCGAGCGCATCTGTCGCATCACCACCGCGGCCATCCCGATGCCGAGCACCGCGGCCGGCATGATCATGTGCGCCAGGTTGGCGCCGGGATCGGTCAGCGGCACGAAGCCGGAGGCCGGGAGCCACTGCAGGTTCACCGCGAAGGCCAGGATGAACAGGATCCCGAGCCAGAAGTGCGGCACCGACAGCCCCGCGATGGCGGTGGTGCTGGCCACGTAGTCAGCCAGCGACCCCCGTCGTACCGCCGCCAGGATGCCGATCGGCAGCCCGATGGCGATCGCGATCACCATCGCCAGGATGGTCAGCTCCAGGGTGATCGGCAGCCGCTCGGCGAGTGACTGCGCCACCGGCAGGCCGGTCTTCGGCGAGGTGCCGAGGTTGCCGTGCAGGGCCTTGCCGAGCCAGACCACGTACTGCACCGGGAGCGGCTTGTCGAGGGCGTACTCGTGACGGATCGCCGCGATCACCTGCGGGCTGGGGTTCTCCGCCGAGAGTGCGATGGCCGGGTCACCGGGGAGCGCCCGCACCCCCACGAACACCACGATGGTCGCGATGAACAGGGTGAGGAGCGAGGCGCCCGCCCGGCGAGCGATGTACCACTTCATCTGCTAGCCCGTGAACGCCGCGGTCTTCAGGCGGATCAGGCCGTCGGCGTAGTACTGGATGCCGGTGACCGAGGACGAGTAGCCCATCACCATCTTTGGGTAGTACAGGTAGATGATGTTGTTGTGCTGGAGGAAGGCCTGGCACAGCTTGGCGAAGATCGCCTTGCGTTGAGCCTGGTCGGTGACCGTGCGCTCCTGCGTCAGCAGCTTCTGCACGTCGGGGTACGCCGCGCCGGTGTAGTTCAGCGTGCTGGCCGGGTCCCAGAACGGCGCGATGTTCGCGTCCGGGTCGAGCCGTCCGGACCAGCCGACCTGGAAGGTCTGGAACTTGCCCTGCGCGGACTGGTCGAGCGCGGTGGTGAACTCGGTGGGCTGCACGTGCACCGCGAAGCCGGCCTTCTTGGCCATCGACTGGATCACCGTGCCGAGCTTGGCCGACTCCGCGTCCGCGGCCTGCACGATCAGGTTCACGTTGATCGGCGTCTGCACCCCGCTCTGCTGCACCAGCTGCTTGGCCTTGGCCAGGTCGGGGCCCGGGCAGGAGATGTCCGGAGCGTACGGGCTGACCGGCGAGATCGGTGTGCAGCCGGGGACGTACTGGCCGTCGTAGACGACCTTGTTGATGATGTTGCGGTCCAGGCTGAGGGCGAACGCCTCGCGCAGCTCCGGGTGCTGGGCCAGCGGGTTGTCCGCGAGCTTGCTGCCCGGGTGGCCGGCGCCGCCGGTGTTGGACACGTTGATGGAGATGCCCTGGTAGCCCAGTGACGTCACCGGCCAGACCTTCACGCTGCTGTCGGACTTCAGGGTGGACACGTCCGGCGGTGCGAGCCGGTCCGCGACGTCGATGTCACCGGAGCGCAGGTTCGCCGCGCGCACGTTGGGCTGGGTGACGACGATGAACTTCACGCCGTCGAGGTGGACCTGGTCCTTGTCGTAGTAGTACTTCGACTTGACCAGGTCGATCTGGTCGGACGACGGCCGGTCCTTGAAGGAGAACGGTCCGACGCACACCGGGTCACTGGAGAACTTGTCGCCGAGCTTGGACAGCTGCTTCGGGGACAGGATCATCCCGGACCGGTCGGCCAGGATCGCGGTCAGCGGCGCGTAGGGCTGCTTGAGCTGGATCTGCACCGTGGACGGGTTCACCACGTCCACCGACTTGACCATGGCCAGCTCGGAGGCGCGAGCCGACTTCGGGTCGGTCAGGTAGTGATCGAGGGTGGTCTTCACCGCGTCGGCATTGAAGCTGGTGCCGTCGTTGAACTGGACGCCCTGGCGCAGCTTGATGGTGTAGGTCTTGCCGTCGTTGCTGATCTGCGGCATCGAGGCGGCGAGCTGGGGCACGATCTGGGTGTTCTGCCCCACGTCGTACAGCTTCTCGCACATGTTCGCGAACACGATGCGGCCGACGTACGTCGCGGCGACGGTCGGGTCGAGCGCGTCGGGCGCCTCGGCGAGGCCGACGGTCAAGGTGCCGCCGTCCTGGATCTTGCCACTCCCGCTGTTTCCGGTGGAGCCGGAGTCGGAGGCGGGGCTGGTGCCCGCGGGCTGGCTGCACGCGGTGGCCGCGAGGCCGAGGGTGGTGACGAGGGCCAAGATCGCCGGGAGGCGCCGGCGGTGGGCTGTGCCGGACATCGGATGCTCCTTGGGTTGGAGGGACTACGGAGGAGGTGCCTGGGGGAAGGCAGAGGTCGTGCCTGTCGCGACCGCCCGTCGCGTGCGGGCAGCCGCCTGGTGTGGGTGCTTTGGGGCCGAGATGTCGTCCGGGGACGGAAAACAGCAAACTGTAAACAGTTTTCGCTGTCAAGGCCCTTTCTCCCGATCCATCCCTTACGCACCGTCGAACGGGCGCTCCCGCAGCACCGAGCCGGCGCTCGCGCCGTGTTCTACGTGCGTGTTTCAAGCACGAGGCTTGCGCGTTTCGCGCAACAGGGTCTACGGTCCCCCGGACGGCAGCCGCGTCTGGGGTCGGCAGCCTCGAACGTACGGAGGTAGCGTGTGAACATCCCGATCAAACGGACAGTCGAGCGGGTCCCCGGCGGCATGATGATCGTGCCGCTCCTCATCGGCGCGGCGATCAACACCGTGGCCCCGAAGACGCCGGACTTCTTCGGCTCCTTCACAGGAGCGCTGTTCAGCGACGGCGCGCTCCCCATCCTCGCGGTGTTCTACGTCTGCATGGGCGCGACCATCGAGGTGCGCCAGACGCCGTACATCGTGAAGAAGGGCGGCGCGCTGTTCCTGACCAAGGTGCTCGTCGCGGTCGTCATCGGGGTGATCCTCGGCCGGTTCCTCGGCGAGACCCCGGTGACCTCGGGCTTCTTCGCCGGGATCTCCACGCTGGCCGTGGTGGCCGCCTTCAACGACACCAACGGTGGCCTCTACATGGCGCTGATGGGGCAGTTCGGGAAGGGCGAGGACGTCGGTGCGTACTCGATCATGAGCATCGAGTCCGGGCCGTTCCTGACGATGCTGACGCTGGGGGCCGCGGGGCTCTCCGCCTTTCCCTGGCAGGCGCTGCTCGGCGCGATCCTTCCGCTGCTGGTCGGCATCGTGCTGGGCAGCCTGGACCAGCAGCTGCGCGGGTTCCTGGGTGCAGCGGTCCCGGTGATGATCCCGTTCTTCGCCTTCTCGCTGGGCGCCGGCATCGACCTGGCGAGCATCTGGCAGACCGGCCTGCTGGGCATCCTGCTCGGCCTGGTGGTGGTGACGGTGACCGGAGCGTTCCTGTTCGTCGCCGACAAGGCCACCGGCGGGAAGGGCACCACAGGACTCGCCGCCGCCTCCACCGCGGGCAACGCCGCGGCGGTGCCGGCCATCGTGGCCTCCGCCAATCCCGCCTACCAGCCGGCCGCTGCCCAGGCGACTTTGCTGGTGGCCACCAGCGTCGTGGTCACCGCCGTGTGCGTGCCGTTCCTCACCGCCTGGTGGGCACGCCGGGTCGGCGTGCCCGACGCCACCGCCAGCGACGCGGCAGCCCTGACCGAGTCCGGTGCGACCACCGACCCGGCCGCGCCGGCGGGCCGGCCGGAGGGCACCTTGGCCACCGACGGGCAGCGTGCATGACGCAGAGCAGAACCGCTGCCGATGAGGTTGTCGAGGCCCTCGTGGTCGCCGACGACCTCACCGGCGCGGCCGACACCGCCGTGGCCTTCGCCGCGGCGGGTCGGCCCACCCAGGTGGCCTTCGCCGGCACACGGCCGAACCACCACCGCGGACAGGCAGGCCGCGGGCCGGCACAACGCCCGCCGGCCGTGCTCGCCCTGGACACCGACTCCCGGCGCCACACGGCCGGGGACGCGGCCGCCGCCGTGACCGCCGCGCTGCGGACCGCGCCGCCGGCGCGACTGCGAATGAAGAAGATCGACTCCACCATGCGCGGCAACATCGGCGCGGAGACGACCGCCGCCCTCGATGTGCTCGGCGGCACCCTGGCTCTCTGCGCGCCGGCCTTCCCCGCGGCGGGACGGCAGACCCGCGGCGGCGTGCAGTGGGCCGCGGGCAGCCGGATCGGCTACGTCGCCGACTGCTTCACCGGGCTCCGGGTCGTCAACGTCGGTCTGGACGCCGTGCGCGCGGGCCGCGGCCAGGAGGAGCTGCTGCGGCTCGCCGCCGACGAGCCCACGGTGGCCGTCGTGGACGCCGAGACCGACGAGGATCTCCACCAGGTCGTGCGGGCCGGCGCGGCCCTCCCGCACGACGTGCTCTGGGTCGGCTCCGGCGGGCTGGGCGCCGCCTTGGCGCGCGTCACCCCGGCGCCGGGGACCAACGAGACGAGCAGCCGCCCAGCCGGGAACCGACCGACCGGCGTCGAGGGGCCCGCGCTGGTCATCGTGGGCTCCGCAACCACCGTGGCCACCGCGCAGGCGGACACGCTCGTGGCGGCCGGTGCCGCCGAGGTGGCCGTCCCCGCCGGCGCGCTGCTCGACGGCCAGGCCGACCGCTTCGCCGAGCGGGCCACGGGTCTGCTGGCGGACGGGCGCGACGTGGTGGTCAGGATCCTCTCCGACGGGCGCATCGAGCCGGGCCACGGACGCCGCGTCGTCGAGTCGCTCGGTGCTGTGCTCGCCCCGGTCGTCGCCGCGGCTCGTCCCGCCGCGATAGTCGCGACCGGCGGGGAGACGGCCCTGACCCTGGCCCTGGCGGCCGGCGCCCACGGGCTCGAGGTGCACGCCGAGCTGGAGCCCGGGGTCGTGCAGAGCACCCTGACCGGCGGCCCGGGTAGCACGATCGTGACCAAGGCGGGCGCCTTCGGCGACGCCGGAACGCTGGTCCGGTCCCTTGGAATACTCAGAGTTGGAACCGACCACGATCAGGAAGGGCTTCGATGAGCAATCGACCAGTGATCGCACTCACCATGGGAGACGCGGCCGGGATCGGCCCCGAGGTCGTCGTCAAGGCAGCCGCCCACCACGACCTGGCCTCCTTCTGCACGCCGGTGGTCGTGGGTGACCTGGCGCGGCTGCGGCGCGCGGCCGCGCGGTGCGGTGTCGACGTGGAGCTCGAGGCGGTCAGCGACCCGCGCAAGGCAATCCCGGGCCGGGGACGGCTCGCCGTCCTCGACGTGGGCGGCGTCCCGGAGGACCTGCCGTTCGGTGAGCTCTCGGCGGCGGCCGGCGAGGCGGCGTACCGGTTCATCGAACGCGCCTCGGCGTTGGCCGTCGCCGGCGAGGTGGATGCGATCTGTACCGCACCGCTCAACAAGGAGGCGCTGCACGCTGCCGGCCACAAGTTCCCCGGCCACACCGAGCTGCTGGCGCACCTGACCGGCACCCCGGAGGTGTCGATGATGCTGACCGCCCCGAACCTGCGGGTCATCCACGTGACCACGCACATCGGCCTGGTCGACGCGGTAGACAAGATCGAGCCGGACCTGGTCTACCGCACCGTGCGCCGTGGCTACGACACCCTGCGGAAGGCCGGCATCGAGCAGCCGCGGATCGCGGTCTGCGGCATCAACCCGCACGCGGGCGAGAACGGGCTCTTTGGACGCGGCGAGGAGGAGCAGAAGATCACGCCGGGCCTCGAGCAGGCGCGCGCCGAAGGCATCGACGCGCTCGGACCGCTGCCCGCCGACACCGTGTTCTTCCGGGCCGGCCGCGGCGACTTCGACCTCGTGGTCGCGATGTACCACGACCAGGGGCATGGCCCGATCAAGGTGATGGGCCTCGAGGCCGGCGTGAACATCACCGTCGGGCTGCCGGTGATCCGCACCAGCGTCGACCACGGCACCGCCTTCGACATCGCCGGGACCGGGAAGGCGGACGAGCGCAGCATGGTGGAGGCCATGCGCCAGGCCGCGGAGCTCGCTGCCCCAGAGGGCGCCGGCGCGGGTGCGTGAGATGTCCGGCGGGCTCAGCGGCGACGAGCGCCGCGAGCGGCTGCTCGCGCTGGTGACCCAGGGCGTGAACCGTGCCGATGACCTGGCCGCCACGCTCGGGGTCACGGTCTCGACGATCCGGCGCGACCTGGGCCGGCTGGTGTCGGAGGGCCGGGTGGTGCGGACGTACGGCGGTGCGGTGGCCGGCCTGCAGGCGGTCTCGGAGGCCCCGCTGGCCGAACGGGCCCGGCAGCACCGCGCCGCCAAGGAGGCCATCGGCCGGCTCGCCGCCTCCCTCGTCGAGGACGACCAGACCCTCCTGCTGGACGCCGGTACGACGGTGGCACGGCTCGCCGCAGCGCTGCGCGGCAGGTCGGGACTGACCGTCGTGACCTCCGGGCTCAGCACCGCCGAGGAGCTGGAGCCGGTGCCCGACATCGAGCTGTACCTGCTCGGCGGACGGGTCCGCCGCATCAGCCAGGGACTGGTCGGCCCGCTCGCCGAGGCGGCCCTGCGCCGGATCACCGCGGACACGGTCTTCCTGGGCGCAGACGGGCTCGATCCCCGGCGCGGCATCTGCGAGGCGACGCTGGAGCAGACCCATCTCAAGGAGCTGATGGCCGGGTCGGCCGGGCGCGTCGTCGTGCTCGCCGATGCCAGCAAGTTGGGCGTGGCGCCGTTCGAGGCGTGGGCGCCGCTGGACCCGCCGTGGACGCTGGTCACCGACTCCGGCGCGGACCCGGCGATGCTCGAGCGGTTCGGGACCGCCGGGGTCACGGTCCTGGTCGCGGAGGTGCCGGACGCCGTGGAGGCGACCGCCTGAGCGCGGCGGCGATATCGTGGCAGCGGCCCTTCGGAAGGGCCGTTCTGAGAGTGGGTGGTGCCGCATGGCCACCGTGCGCTACATCGTCGACGACGTGACCGCCGCGATCGGCTTCTACAGCGAGCGTCTGGGATTCCGGGTGGTCATGCACCCGGCGCCGCAGTTCGCGATGCTGGTGCGCGACGACCTGCGCCTCAACCTGGTCTCGCCGGTGACTGCCGACCAGCCCGGCGGCGGGTCGAGGCCGATGGCCGACGGCACCGCGCAGCACCCGGGCGGGTGGAACCGCTTCGCGCTCGAGGTCGAGGACCTGGAGGAGACCGTCGCCGCGTTGCGCGCGGCGGGCGTGGCCTTCCGCAGCGGGATCATCGACGGGGTCGGCGGTCGGCAGGCGCTCGCCGAGGATCCGTCGGGCAACCTGGTCGAGCTCTTCGAGCCCACCATTCCTCAGGCCCGAGAACGCGCCGCCTTCACCGAGGCCGACTAGATGAGCACCGGCTACACGGTCCGGCCGATCGGCCATGTCGAGTCCACGCTCACCGAAGTGGACGAGGCACCGAACCAGTCCGGCCGCGACGGCGCTCCCCCAGCCTGGCTGGTCCTCGACTCCGAGATCGTCGAGGGCGCCCGCGACCTCCGACCCGGCCAGGAGATCCTGCTGTTCACCTGGCTGCACCTCTCGCCCCGCGACGAGCTCTCCACCGTGCCCGGTGACGACCCCGGCGGCCCCGAGCGTGGCGTCTTCAGCACCCGGTCACCCAACCGCCCCAACCCCGTCGGTCTGCACCGCGTGACCGTGCTCGCCGTGCAGCCGGGGCGCCTCCGGGTCAGCTCTTTGGAGGTCGTGGACGGGACACCGATCCTCGACATCAAGCCGCCGATCCGCCCGCAGGAGAGGTAAGCGGCGTCACCCGCGCGGGCGCGGGATGCGGGCCATCGGCACCAGCCGGGCCAGCTCCGGTGACGGCGCGATCGCCAGCTCGGTCTGCAGCCGGCGCCGGTAGCCCTCGTACTCCTGGACCGCGGCGGCCGGGTTACCGGCGCGCAGGTGGGCCCGGATCGCGATCGCGTGCGCGCTCTCCCGCAGCGGCTCCAGCGCGACCGCCTCGAGCGAGGCAGTCAGCGCCAGCTCCGGCTCGCCGCCGAGCAGCTCGCGCTCGGCGAGCGCCTCGAGCGCCCGGATCCGGATGTGCTGCAGCCGCTCCTTCTCGAACAGCACCCAGTCGTCGTACCAGCCCGGCAGCAGGTCGGCCGAGGCGAGCCGCACCAGCGCCTCCCGGGCGTCGCCGTCGGGCGACTGCCCGATCCCGCCCAGGCTGTGCAGCATGTCCTGCACGTCGACGCTGACCTCGGGGGCGAGCGCGAGAGAGGTCCGGCCCACCTCCAGCATGTCGCCGACCAGCTTCCTGCTGCGCAGCACCGCCGCCCGCAGGCTGGCCAGCGCCCGGTGCTCGGGGGTGTCCGGCCACAGCATCCCGGCGACGTAGGACCGGGACCGCCGGCCGCGCAGGGCCAGGAAGGCCAGCAGCCGCTGCTCGCGACGGGCGATCTCGACCGAGTGGTCCTCGACGCGCACGTCGAAGCATCCGAAAAGCCTGAGCTGCAGCCGGCCGGCTGCGACCGTGACGCCGACTCCTGGCATCTCAGCCCCCTCCCCGCTGGGATGCGCACACCCGCCGGACCCCCGACGAATCCGCGACAGCTTTCACTGTTGAGGCGGATGGTGCAGGTGTCAAGGCTGAGGTCTGCGAAGCCGGTGGACTGCTCCCGAGATGGGCCGAATGCCCCCCCGCGGAAGCCTCAGATGCCCAGGGCGGCCAGCCACTCGTCGAGAGCAGAGTGCAGCTGGTCGGCGCTCGTCACCGCCCGCACGTCCGGGGTCGCGGCCGTGCCGGCCCCGGTGATCCGGGCCAGCATCGCGCCACCCGCGCCGTGCTTCCAGACGCTGATCACCAGCACGCCGTCGGCATCGGCGACCGGTCCCCCCGGTTGCTCCACGATGTCCCCAATGTGGACGTTGGTCCGAATTCCCCCAAGAACCGTTGTAGCACGGATCGCACCGCTGACCACATCGATCACACCAATCTCCGAGCGCGCTCCCGGGGGGCGGAGCCCGCTGTCACGGACCTGTCACGCGGCTGTCACGCCCGGGTCACGTGCCACCGCGTCGAATGACGAACACGGTGCACCACTGGTGAACCCGCGTGGCCCCCGAAGTGTCGGGGGCCACGTTCGCCCTTCCCGAAACCCGAAGGGGGACCGGATGCTTCCTACGACCAGCCTCGATGAGAACAGCTCGCTGACCGCCCCCATGGCACCCCGGCCCGACGCCGAGGCGACCGGCGCGAGCACCCCGCTGCCCCCGGGCACCTTGACCGCCTCCGCGTTCACAGACGCGGAGATGCTGCCCCGTCGTGACCCACGACCGGAGGTCGGCTGGCGGCGGACGGTGTACCGCGCCTCCCGCGGTCGGCTCAACACGGGGCCCGGTCCCGACGAGCGGCGGTACGCCGAGATCGAGCGGCGACTGTGCACGCCGATCCAGGGATCCCGGCGCGTGGTGGTGATGAGCCGCAAGGGCGGGGTCGGCAAGACCACCATGACCCTGGCGATCGGCGGCGTGCTCGCAACCGTGCGCGGCGACCGAGTGGTGGCCGTCGACGCCAACCCCGACGCGGGCAACCTGGCCCACCGGGTCGCGCCGCCGCGAGGCCGCACCATCACCGACGTGCTCGCCGACATGGACAAGATCGAGAGCTACGCCGACCTGCGCTCCTACCTCTCCCAGGCGCACGAGTCCCGCCTGGAGGTGCTCGCCTCCGACGACGACCCGCGCATCGGGATGGCCCTCGACCGCAGCGACTACCACCGGCTGATCGGCATGCTCGACCACTTCTACAACCTGATCCTGCTCGACACCGGGACGGGGATCCTCGACAGCGCGAACCAGGGCCTGCTGTCGGAGGCCGACGAGCTCGTCGTGGTGCTGCGCGCCGGGATCGACGGAGGGCGTGCGGCCGCGCTCACCCTCGACTGGCTGGAGGAGCACGAGCACCAGGACCTCGTCGAGCGCGCGGTCGTGGTGATCAACGGAGTACGACGCGGCGCCAGTGCGCCGCTGGGCCACTTCACCGCGCACTTCGAGCAGCGCTGCTCCCGGGTCGTCACGGTCCCGTGGGACCCGGCCCTCGAGTCCGGTGGGCAGACCGTGCTCACCGACCTCCGCCGCCAGACCCAGCACAGCCTGATGGTGCTGGCCGCCACCGTCGCCGACACCTTCATGTGCGGCGGGCATAGATGAGAAGTCGCCTGGCTCGGCCAGGCGACCGGACCCTGCGCGCCGCGGTGACGCCGCGGCCGATCGGCCGGATGCTGCTCGCCGCGGCGCTGCTGCTCGGGGTGGTCGGGGTGGTCCTGGTCGACGTCACCACGACCGCCCCGGCGACCCGGCCCACCGCGAGCACGGCGGCGGGCCGGCCGGCCACCCCGCCGGCGGCGCCGTCCTCCACGCCGGCACCGCCCTCGGGCCTCCGCGACCTCGGCCTCACCGCGACCGCGCTCACGGGGCGCCATGCTCACCAGGTGCGCGACCACGTGTTCCGGGCCACCACCGCACGTGGGCTGCAGGCCCGGACCGCGACCACGGCCACCGCCTCCTCGACGTGTCGCGGCTGCACCGCGGATTCCGCCGCGCTGCAGGTGCTGTTCCTGCGCCGGGCGCCGCAGGTCTCGGTCGACAACGTCGCCACCGCGTGGTCCCGCTGCCACCACTGCCAGGCGACCGCGCTCTCGGTGCAGGTGGTCCTGACTGGGACGCCCCACCCGCAGGTTGCGACCAGTAACCAGGCCCTTGCCCCGCATCGATCCTGTACCCGCTGCCGCACCGCCTCCGCTGCCTTCCAGGTGGTGGTGAGCGGCGTCCCGGCTCCGCTGAGCCCCGCCGCGCTGTCCCAGCTGCGGCAGTGGTTCCGGGAGCAGGCCGCGTCGCTGGGCAGTGAGGGCACCGGCAGCCGCGCGCTGCGCCAGCTGGTCGCCATCGTCCGCGACGGCGCGCCGGGACTCGTCGTACGACGCACGGTCAGCCGGAACATCGGCTGACCGGCCTGGGCGCCGTGGCGACCCACCCGGCCCTGCTGGAGAGGCCGGGCTCACTGGCGGTTCAGCGTGGCCAGGGGCTGGGTGCGCTGCCGGGTGGGGCGCTCGGAGAAGTCACCGGCGTAGTAGCCGTTGTGCGGGTGCCGCCACCCGGTGCAGATCCCGTGCTCGGTCTCGATGAAGATTTCCGCGGCCATCGTGGGCTCCTCGGGTTCGCCGTTGGGATGACCCTGCGCGGTCGCGCTGAACGCCGGTTGGCGGCCGGCTGAAGCCGAGGTCCGGCCGACAGGACGTGGTCTGGGCCGCTTGAACGCCGTGCCGGACCGCCCCGTGGAGGTGTCAGCGGTCGTTCAGGGCGCGTTCAGCGCGGACGCACAGCCTCGGGTCCTGAACCCACCGGCCGTCGCCGACGGCCCCAGCCCCAAGGAGTCCAGATGTCCATGTTTCCCAGCCAGGACCCGATGCTGGCCCGCACGATCATCGACGAGCGGCATCGGGCCGCCGACAAGGCGCGACTGGCCAGAGAGGCCCGCAAGGCCCGGATCGCCGAACGCAACGCTCACCCGACCCCGGCCGGCCACCGGTTCGAGGTCGCGAAATGGGTGCGCCGGGCGGCGTTGGTCGTGGTCCGGCCGTTGTCCCGTCGCAATGCCGGGACGGCGACCTCACCCGGTCGCTGACCGGGTCCGGCGCCGGCCTGTCACTGGCCGGTGGGCATCCCCGGCATCGGGACGACCTCCAGGTTGTGGTGCACGTGCCGCCACCACTTGTAGGCGTCCACATGCGGGAAGCCGGTGAGCTCGCCGAGCATCATGCCGACGTTGTCGGTCCACAACACGTACAGCTGGCCGTTGGTGACGGTGCAGAACAGCCGCCCCGCGGCCTGGTCGTCGGTGAGGTTTCCGCTGCGCAGCTGGGCGAGCGAGTACCTCTTCGGGTGCTGGTAGTTGTGGTTCCAGCTGCTCTCGCCACTGGTGCTGCGCGGGCTGCACCCGCCGACGTTCTGCCGGTAGCTTCCCCCGGAGACGGTCTTCACCCGGGCGACGTACTCCGCGTAGAGCGTGTTCAGCGAGCCGAAGGTCTGCAGGTTCACGGTGCTGACCGCGAAGTGCGGGTGGTCGCAGGTGGCGTGCGTGTCGCTGTGGAACATGCAGCTCTGCAGCGGCAGGTAGCCACCAGTGGCCCGGTTCGCGACCACCATCGCCTGCCTCAGCGGCCCCGCGGACTGTCCCATGCTCGGCTGCATCGAGGTCTCCGCGACGGGCTTGGCCGGGCCGGTGGAGTGGGATGCCGACGCCTGGCGCAGCCCGAACCACACCCCGCCGGCCACCACAAGCGCCGCTACCGCCGCGCCAACGACCACGAACGCCCGGCGCCGTCGACCGGGTCCCCCGGTCTGTGCCTGCGACGGCGGGGGCGGCATGGCGGGGGGTTGCACGTCGGCGGCCGGCCGGGGACTCGGGATGGGTGGCTCGGCAGCACCGGCCGGAGCCACCGCATCGAGGTCGGCCGAGCCGGCGGGCACCGCGCGAGGAGCTGGTTCGGGAGCCGAGCGTGGCCGGGGCACCGACGGGGGCGGCCGGTGCACCGACGGGCCCGGCCGGGGCACCGACGGGGGCGGTGCCGTCGTCTTCGGCGGCAGCACCGTCACCCGCTCCAGGTCGGGGTGGTCGAACGCGCTCCGCGCGTGGCGGACCATCTCCCGGCAGCTGGAGTACCGCTCGGCAGGCTCCTTGGCCAGCGCCCGGGCCAGCACGGCGTCGATCTCGACCGGCAGCGCCTCGCGGAGCGTGCTCGGCGGCGGCGGGGGTTCCTCGACGTGCGCCCACAGCACCGCCGCGTCGACGTCCTTCACGAACGGCACCCGCCCGGTCAGCGTCTCGTAGAGCACGCAACCCAGCGAGTACAGGTCCGCCTGCCCGTCCACGGCCCGGCCCTGGATCTGCTCCGGCGCCACGTAGTCCAGCGTCCCCAGGAACTGGCCGGTCGGGGTCAGCCCGCTGCGCGACAGCGCGTGCTTGCTGATCCCGAAGTCGGCCAGGTAGACGTGGTCCGGGTCGTCCTCGTCCGGCCCGCGCTCGATGAGGATGTTGGCCGGCTTGACGTCGCGGTGCACCAACCCGTGCCGGTGCGCGTGGTCCAGCGCCCGCGCGGTCTGCTCCACGATCACCAGCGCCTGGGTCGGCATCAGGTGGTGGCGGGCCCGCAGCACGCCGCGCAGGGTGTCTCCGACGTACCGCATCGCGATGTACAGCAGGTCGCCGTGGCTGCCGGTGTCGAAGATCGGGATGACGTTGGGGTGGTTGAGCGACGCGGCGATCCGCGACTCCTGCAGGAACCGGGTCCGGAACACGTCGTCGGCCGCCAGCTCCGGCGCCAGCACCTTGAGCGCGACCACGCTGCCGAGCCGCGGGTGCTCGGCCTGGTAGACCACGCTCATCCCGCCGCGCTCGAGCACGGCGACCAGGCGGTATCCGGCCAGCTCGTCGCCCACCAGCGGCATCGTGGCCATCTTGACCCCCAACCCGGTCGCGATGACTCAGCCGGCGTCGCCCGAGAAGCGCCGTTTCGGGTGGGTGCGGCCAGCCGTCCTCCTGCGCATTCTCCTTGGCGGTACGACGCGGGGCCATAGCCCGATTGCCCCTGCCCACCGGCGGTCCTACGCTCGAACCGACGGCCGCGCGGGAGGCCAGCATGACGAACGCTGACAAGCCGATGATGCGGTTCGGCGTGCTGGGCCCGCTGGCGGTGGAGCACGACGGACGGCCCCTCGCGCTGGGCAGCCTCAAGCAGCGGCTCGTGCTGGCGATGCTGCTGATGACCGCCAACCGCGTGGTCTCCGTGGACCGGCTGACCGACGGGCTGTGGGGCGAGGAACCGCCCGACGGTGCGATGAACACCCTGCAGGCGCACGTGTCCCACCTACGCCGGGCCCTGGCCGTCGCGGACGTCGCCATCCTCACCCAGCCGCCGGGCTACCTGCTGCGCGTGGAGCCGGACCAGGTGGATCTGCTGCGCTTCGAGCAGCGCACCCAGGCGGCGCACGACCACGAGGGCGAGGGGAGCCTCCGCGAGGCGCTCGTTAACCTGACCGGCGCGCTGGAACTGTGGCGCGGCCCGGCGCTGGAGGACCTCGGCTCGGGCACGTTCGCGGACTCCGCCAGGACCTTCCTCGAGGAGCGCCGGCTCGGGGTGCTCGAGGACCGGCTGTCGCTGCTCGGCCGGCTGGGCCGGCACCAGGAGCTGATCGAGGGCTGTGAGGCGGTGCTCGCCGTTCACCCGCTGCGCGAGGCGGTGTGGGAGAAGCTGATCGTGGCGTTGTACCGGTCCGGGAGGCAGGCCGACGCCCTGGGTAAGTACCGCACCTGCCGCGAGCTGCTGCAGGACGAGCTGGGCGTCGAGCCGATGCCCCGCCTGCAGCAGCTGGAGCAGCAGATCCTCAACCACGACAAGCGGCTGCAGCCGGCCCGGCACACCAGCACCGCCATGGTGGTCGCCGCTGCGGGGCTGCCGGCGGCGTCCGGACCGGTCACCGTGCTCAGGGCCCGGCGGCTGGAGGCCAGCCTGGTGCTCGGTGACGGCTCGACCGTGCGGCTGGCCGAACGCACCGTGCTGGGGCGGCACCGCGACTGCGACGTCTCGCTCGAAGACCCGATGGTGAGCCGGCGGCATGCCGAGATCCGGTTGACCAACGGCAGCCACGTGCTGCTCGACCTGTCGTCATCCAACGGGACCTGGGTCGGCGGGCGTCCGGTGCTCCAGCACCCGCTCCGCGACGGGGACACCATCCAGATCGGCGACCAGGTGCTGAGCTACCGCACCACCGACCCGGCGGCCGGCTGACCGGCTTCAGCCATCCGTCAGCAGCGCTTCAGCGGGGGAGCGCAGCGTCACCGCATGACCTCAACGTCCTCACGCAGCTGGCGCGACACGGGAGCCGTGGTCGTGCTGGTCGCCGCGGCCGACCAGGCCACCAAGTCGCTCGCCACCCACGGCGGCCGGCTGCCCGTCGTACTCCCGCTGCTGAACCCGGGCCTCAGCCTGGAGCTGGTGCGCGCCGGCCGGTGGCCGGAGACGTTGGCCATGGCGCTCGGCGTCGTCGCGGCCGTCGCCTTGCTGCTGCCGCGGGTCAGGTCCGGCGCCGTCTCCGCCCTCACCGCCGGCCTGCTGCTCGGGGGCGCGCTGTCCAACCTGGCCGACCGTGCGCTGTTCGGCGCGGTCCGCGACTTCCTGGTCCTCGGGCCCGTGGTCGCCAACCTCGCCGACGTCGCCGTCGTCGCCGGGCTCGTGCTGCTTGCCAGGGACCTGCTCTACGTCCGGAGCCGCCGCACATCGCGGCCGGCCGATCTCGAGTCGGAAGGGAGGTGAGACCGATGTCGCGCACGATTCGATACCGCTGGATGACCGCTGCCGCCGCCCTGCTGCCGCTGGGCTGGACGCTGCTCGAGACCGCAGTCCGGCTGAAGTGAACCGCCCCGATGGAGGCCCGTCGCGATCCGCGACGGGCCTCCGGCCATGCCTGGGGAGAAGTTTCGAATTCGCTCGACACAGCGGCGGGTTGTCGATGGAATCGACGCCGTGACCTCCCTCCACGACGACGAGCTCATGATCGACGTACCCCTCGTCAGAGCGCTGGTCGATCGCGACCTGCCCGGCTGCGACTCGCTGCCGCTGCGGCCGCTGGCCGCGTCCGGGTCGACCAACGCTCTGTTCCGGCTCGGGGACGACCTTCTCGTGCGGCTCCCCCGGCAACCGGGCGGGTCGGCAGCCATCGCCAAGGAGGCGCGCTGGCTGCCGGTGCTGGCGCCGCTGCTGCCGGTACCGGTGCCGGAGGTGGTGGCGGTCGGCGCGCCAGGCCTGGGCTACCCGGAGGCCTGGTCGGTGGTGCGGTGGCTGGCCGGGGAGGTGCCCGCGGTGGTCGGCGACGCACCAGGATGTAGGACGGACGGGCTGGCCGAGGACCTCGCAGGCGTCGTGCTCGCACTGCGTCAGGCCGAGGTGCCGCCGGATGCGCTTTCCGACCCACACCTGCTTTCGTACCGGGGCGATCCCCTCGAGGCCATGGACGAGCAGACTCGACGGGACATCGAGGCCTGCCGCACCCTCGATGGACTCGACCTCGACCTGGACGCCGCCCTCGACGTGTGGGAGCAGGCGATGGCGCTTCCCGCCGCGGAGCCGGCGCCGGTGCGGTGGTACCACGGCGACCTGCTGGCCGAGAACCTGCTGGTGCGTGACGGCCGCCTTTCCGCGGTCCTGGACTTCGGCGGTCTCGCCGTGGGCGATCCCGCCGTCGACCTGATGGTGGCCTGGGAGGTCCTCGACGCCGGCTCGCGCGAGGTGCTCCGGCGTGCCGTCGGGGTCGATGACCACACCTGGCTGCGCGGACAGGCCTGGACGCTCTGCGTCGCACTGATGACATTCCCGTACTACTGGCGCACCATGCCGGAGCGGTGCGCGGCACGGCTCGCGATGGCCCGGGCGGTGCTCGCCGACGCCGGCTAGGCCGGGGTCGGCGAACGCGGTGCCGGGGTCAGGTCATCACACCCACACGTTCCGGGGTGAACCCGGGGAACACCTTGGCCGTCGAGACGCCGAACTGCCTGCTGAGCACCTCTGCCAGCACGCTGCGGTAGTCGGTGGTCACCGCGAGGTCTCCCTGGTTGAGGTGTACCGCGTCCAGGCCGGGCCACCCGCCGTGGACCTGGCCACCGCGCACCCCGGCACCGGCCAGCAGCATGGTGTTCCCCCAGCCGTGGTCCAGGCCTCGCGAGCCGTTCTCGGCGACCCGGCGCCCGAACTCGGTCAGCGTCACCAGGGTTACCCGGTCGGCCGCCGGACCGAGGTCGGTGAAGAACGCCTTCAGCCCGCGCGCGAGACCGTCGACCATCATGTGCATCGAGTCCGCGTCGGCGGCGTCGACCGTGCCGAGGCGCGAGTGCATGTCCCAGGATCCGTAGTCCAGCGTGATGGCGCGCGCTCCGAGGTCGGCCTTGATCAGCCGGGCGGCCTCCTTCAGCGCGTCGCCGAGGTCGTCGGCCGGATAGCTGACACCAGAGGCGGGCTGGTAGCCGTGTCCGGCGACGCCGCGGAAGGCGCGTGCCGTGGCGAGCGCCTCCCGGGCCCCGTTGCCGAGGTCGCCGCCGGTGTCGGCCCACACCCGCCGCAGCGCTCGGGCGCGGTCGCGGCCAGTGGGCCCGTTCAGCGCGATCTGGTCGACGTCGGCGACCGCCAGCGCCGGCTGCGGACCGTACAGCGCGGTGGGCACCATCCCGGAGCCCATCTGGATCGCCTCGGTGACGCTGGTGGTCGCGTTGAGGCCGATCATCCTGTTGATCCAGCCGGTGCGGATTCCGTCGCCGGGGTCGGCGTCCTCGATCTGCTCCATTGCGTCGAAGTGGGAGCGGTTGGGCACCGGCAGTCCGACGGCGGTGACCGCGGCCAGCCGGCCGGCCTTCCACATGTCGGCCAGCGGCGCCATGGCCGGGTGCAGCCCGAACATCGCGTCGGGGTGCAGCAGCGCACCCTTCGGGACCGCGATGGTGGGCCGGGCTGCGTAGTACCCGGGGTCGCCGTGCGGGACGACCACCGAGAGCATGTCGGCGCCGCCGCGCAGGGACAGTACGACGAGGACGCGGCCACCCGTGCTCGCGGCGGCGGGCCCGCCGAAGCTGGTCTGCAGCACCGCCGAGCCGAACACGCTGGTCGCTGCCGCGGCTCCTGCGGCGGCGGAGATGGTGCGCAGGAACTGACGCCGGCTGAGGGCGTACTCGTCGCAGCAGCCGGTCGGTTGCTCCGGGCTGGGATGCATGGCGGGGGTCCTCATCGGGTCATGTGGGTCGGGGAGTCGAGCAGCATCGAGAGCAGCCACGGCATCCGCCACTGGGCCACCGGGTGCTGGGCGGTGATGACGGCGCCCGGGGTGACGTCCAGGTAGTCGCAGGCGGCGCCGAGAAGCACCACGGTCGTGCCGCGGCCGTGCAGCACTCGGCACAGGTGGTCGACGAGCTCGTCGAAACGGATCCGGCGCTGCGGCAGCCAGGCTGCGCCGGTGCGGTAGTGCACGTGCCGCTTCGGGTAGAAACCGCCGCCCAGCTCGCGGTGCACCCGGAAGGACGCCAGCATCCGGGACGCGGAGGCCCATGCGTCGGAGCGGTCCGGGAACCCGTCCGGGGTGAACCATCGCCACGGCTGCTGCCCGATGCCGGTGGCCAGCCAGAGGACGGCGTGCGCGGCCTCGTCGCCGTCGGTGACGCTGGTGGGCCGCCGGATGCGCACGCCGAGCGCACGCAGCGTGGCAACCACGTCCTCGACCGGCGTGCGCACCTTCGGCGTGGCATGGCTGTGGAACTGCGGGTCGTCGACGAGCGCCCGCAGGGTGGCTTTGATGTCGGTGCCCGAGCTCAGGTACGCCGTCGCCACTCGGTCCACCAGCCCGGCCGGCGGCCGATCGGCGACGAACCGGACGGCGAGCTTGGTGGCGATCCGGTGCGCGGTGGCCGGATGATGCGCCAGGTAGCCGAGGTAGGCGTCCAGCACCTCCCCTCCCTGCCCGGGGCCGTTCGGGTGGTTGAACCCCATCACGTGCACCGGGCCGTGGTAGTGCTCGGACTCGTCGTAGTACGGCCGCAACGTGTCCTTGTCGATGAGCTGGCCGGTGAGGATCCTCGCCGACTCCTGCACCTCCTCCTCGGTGTAGCCGGCGGTGCGGCCGACCGTGTGCAGCTCGAGCAGCTCGCGCCCGAGGTTCTCGTTGATCGCGTCGCCGGTCGAGTCGTCGGCTGACAGGTAGCGGAGCATCGCGGGGTGGGTGTCGGCTGCCTTCAGCAGATTGGCGAACGTGCCCAGTGCGTGGGTGCGGACAGCCGCGTCGTACGACGGACGGAACGGCCACGCCTGGTTGACCGGCGAGAACACGTGGAAGTGGTTGAGCCAGAAGTCGACCATCACCTCGAACAGCTGCCGGTTCGAGTAGGTGCGACGCAGCATCGCGAGCTGGGCGATGCCGTTGAGGTACACGCTGCGGCTCATCCGGTGCGACGTGACCTGCTCGTAGGCGTGCAGCGGAGTCCACGCCATCTGCGGGAACCACTCGGCGAGGCCGTCGGCGAACCGGTCCGGGATCCGGTCGGGGTGCAGCTGTTGCTCGAACCAGGCGCGGGGGCCTCCGGCCCGCCGGACCGCGGCGTACAACGCGGGGTGGTAGCCGAAGGAGAAGCGCTGCATCAGGTGCAGCGCCCGGCGGCCGGGGACGTGCGTGTGCCGATAGCTGCGCACCCGAACGGGTGTGGGCATGACGAGCTGGGCAAGGCGGGGGGACACGGACACCAGTGTCGATGGCAGAGGCCCGGGAGGGGGCCGAAACAGGTAAAGACGGGCGCCAACCTCCCCCGAGCGGGTGATGCCGAAGACGCCCGAACGCGTAGCAGACTGACGAGTGGGCAAAGGGACCGGTGGACGCCAGGACCTGTCGGCAGGAGGAGGGCGCGGTCGGTGAACTCGAATCCAGCTCGACGTCTCACCGCGGTGTGCCTGCTCCTGGGCATGGCCGCGGTCGGCTGCAGCAGCGAGTCCGCTCTCCGCGTCGACCGGCCCGCGCCGTCACGGTCGAGCCGCCCGACCGGACCGCCGGCCGCGGAGCGGGTGGCCGAGAATCCCGCGAAGCCGCCACGCCGCCCCGTGCCCGCACCGTTCCGGCATCCGCTGCCGGAGATGCCTCCGGTCCAGAACGGTGACGTGTACGCCGCTGCACGCGCCGGCAACGTCAAGCCGTCGATCGCGTCGGACCCGCAGTACCTCTACGTGCCCAACTCGTACGGCGCACCCATCACGACCGTGATCAGCCAGCGCACCCACAAGGTAGTGCGGGTGCTGCACACCGGCTCGATGTCACAGCACGTCACCCCGTCGTACGACCTGCGCACGCTGTACGTCGAAGCGAGCGTGGCCAACCAGCTGGTGGCCATCGACCCGAGCACCGGCCGCATCGAGAAACGGATCCACCAGACCCGGCCCTACAACCTGTACTTCACCCCCGACGGCAAGCAGGCCATCGAGATGGCCGAAGAGGACAACGAGATCATCTTCGAGCACCCGCACACGTTCCGGCGCATCGCGGTGGTCCACGACCGCAGCTGCGACGGGCCCAACCACCTCGACTTCTCCGCCAACGGCCGGTACTTCATCGTCAGCTGCGAGTTCTCCGGTTCACTGCTGAAGGTCTCGACCCTGCGCCACAAGGTGATCGCCCGGCTGAAGCTGCCCGCGGGCGCCAAGCCGCAGGACGTCCGGCTCTCGCCGACCGGCCGCAACTTCTACGTCGCCGACATGGGACGCAGCAAGCTGCTGCGGATCGGCTGGCGCAAGCTCCGGGTGGTCGGGCACACCGACACGCCTGCCATGCCGCACGGCATCTACCCGAGCCGCGACGGCAAGCTGCTCTACGTCTCCGACCGCGGCGCCGGCAAGGTCAGCGTGGTCAGCGTGGCCACCAACAAGATCGTGGACACCTGGACCGTCCCCGGCGGCGGCAGCCCGGACATGGGCGGGCTGTCCGCGGACGGCAAGACGCTGTGGCTCTCGGGGCGCTACGACGGCGAGGTGTACGGCTGGAACACCCGCACCGGCAAGCTGATCGCCCGGATCCACGTCGGCGGCAGCCCGCACGGCCTGCTGGTCTGGCCGCAGCCGGGGCGGTACTCCCTCGGGCACACCGGCAACATGCGATGAGGAGGGCTCACATGGGTGGTTTCGGCATCGATCTCGGCACCGCCAACACCGTGGTGTGCCACCAGCGTCGCGGCGTCGTGCTGGACGAACCCTCGGTGATGCTGGTGCACACGTCCGAGGCCCGCTCCCGGCGCGTGCGGCCGTTGCTGGTCGGCCACGAAGCCCGTGGCCTCATGGGCCGCTGCCCGGTGGGGCTGGCCGCGGTCCGCCCGCTGCACGACGGGGTCATCGTCGACCTCGAGGCCGCGCGGGCGTTCGTGGTCGGGGTGCTCGGCAAGGTCGCGGCTCCTTCCTGGTCACGGATCCGCCCCCGGGCAGTGATCGGGGTGCCGGCCGGCGCGACGGCGCTGGAGAGACGAGCGCTTCTCGAGGTGGCACGTGAGGCCGGCATCCGCAAGCCGGAGCTGATACCGGAACCGATCGCCGGGGCCGTGGGCTGCGGGTTGGACCCGCTCGAGGCGCGAGCACACATGGTGGTGGACATCGGTGGCGGCACCTCGGAGATCACCGCGTTCTGCTACGGCGGGGTGCTCTCGCACCGGTCCTCGCGGATCGCCGGCGACGAGATGACCCTGTCCTTGTACCGCTACCTGCGCTCGGAGCACCAGCTGCTCGTCGGCGAGCTGACCGTCGAGGCGCTGAAGTGCCAGGTCGACGCCGCGGAGGGCCTGTCCTCGGTGGTGCAGGGCATCGACCTCGCCACCGGCCGTCCGCAGCTCCTGACCCTGGAGTCCGGCGAGATCCTCGACGCGCTGCGGCCGACCGTCGAGGCGATCATCGCCGCGCTCGGCGGCGCGCTCGACGAGCTGCCCCCGCAGGCGGCCGACGACATCCTCACCGACGGGGTGACGGTGTTCGGTGGCTCGAGCCTGTTGCGCGGCTTCGACAAGCTCCTGGAGGCGGCGTTCGCCTTCCCGGTGCGGATGGCCGAGCGGCCGCTGACCTGCGTGGCAGAAGGCGCCGCGCGCTGTCTTGGGGACCCGGCCGTCGTTCGCGCCTACGAGGGCAGCTTCGTCGAGGCGGCCTGAGACGGCGTGCGGAGCTCACCGGTGCTTCGCGGCCGGCGGTCCGACCCGCAGGATCTCCTGCTCGTGGGCGAAGAAGTACTGCATCACCGGCAGCACCACGACACCGGATGTGCTCACCCCGTGGCCGCCACCGCGCACGAACGACGTGGCCACCATCTGCGGGTGCCTGAACGGGGCGGCCGCTGTGAACCAGGAGTCCGGCGCCCCGTTGGGAGCCGACGGATCCTCCGATGAACCGGTCTTGGCGCCGGCCTTGACGGGCAGCGCGGTGAGGATGCTGGCCGTGCCGGAGGTCGCGGCAAGCGCCATCCCGGCCCGGACCGGCCCGAGCTTGTCGGCGTAGCGAAGCCGGTGCGGCCGCGGCCACCGCAGCCGTGTGTAGCGGTGCGGACCCGCGCCGTACGCGAGTCCGAGATGGGGCGTGACCGTGGACCCGGTGGCCACCCCGGTGGTCCAGAGTGCGTCCTGCAACGGCGTCACGGTGAGGTAGCCCTGGCCGATTCCGAGGATCACCGTGGAGCCCGGATACCAGGTCGCCCCGGCCCGGGTGACCGACGCCGGGGTGCCGAGGTACCCGCCGCTCTCCCCGGGCAGGTCGATGCCGGTCGGCCGTCCCACACCCAGGGTGCGCGCCGTGCGGATGATCGGCGTCGGGCCCAACGCCCAGGCAAGCTGGTAGAAGTACACGTCGTTCGACCACGAGATCGCCTGCGGCAGGTCCTGCGCCGGCAGGGTCATCCAGTTGTTGAAGGTGTGGTCGCCCAGTGTCCAGGCAGCACCGCCGGGCAGCACCCGGTGCGGGGGCACCAGGCCGCGTCGCATGTCCGCTGCGGCGACCACCAGCTTGAACGTGGACCCGGGCGGTGCGGCCACCTGCGTCACGTGCTCGAGCATCGGGCTCGCCGGCCGGTGCATCAGGCGGATCAGTCTCTTGTCGTGCACAGGCGGGCCGAAGACGCTGCTGTGGTAGGAGGGCAGGCTGGCCATGGCCAGCACCTGGCCGTTCCTCGGGTTCAGGACGACCGCGCCGCCGATGTCGCCGCGGGGTTCGCCCGGCACGCCGCGCAGCACCGAGGCGAGCTGGCTGGTGAGCCTGTTTTGCAGGCCCAGGTCGAGGGTGAGCCGCAGGGTGCTGCCGCGCCGGGGCGGCGTGTAGGGGCCCAGAGCCACCGGGGTGCTCGCAGGTGTCACGTAGACACACTGGCGACCGTCGACGCCTCGCAAGATCGGGTCGTAGACCTGCTCCAGCCCGGCGCGGCCGACGATGGCCCCCAGGGGCAGGTCCGGCCAGCGTTGCATGTCCTCGGGAGTGGCCACGCCCGTCCAGCCCAGCAACGGCCCGAGGGCGGCGCCGTCGGGGTACCGCCGGTGGGTGTCGGGCACCACGAAGACTCCCGGCAGCCGGGCCGCGCGGACCCGACGACCGGCCGCTCGTGGCAGCGAGGCGATGGTGAGGTCCAGGCTCGTCGGGTGCCTGTGGAGCAATCGACGCAATCCGCTCACCGGCCGCGCGGTGAGGGCCGCCAGGGTGGGCACGTCCTTCGGTCGGACCAGCCCCGGCACCGCCGCCACCCGGTCGCGCCGCGCGTCGACGGCGAGGGGGTACCCATGCCGGTCGGTGATCTCCCCTCGGGCCGCGGGCACGCGCGTGCACCGCATCATCTGGCTCAGCGCAGCGGTGCGCAGGCGCGCCCCGTCGGCGCTCTGCAGCTGCCAAGCGAAGCCGACCATGCCGATCAGGGCACCGCTGACCGCGATGGCGGTCGTGCGCAGCAGTCGAGGGCGCAGACGATCCAGCCCGATGCCGCTCCAGAGGCGGTGGGTGTCCCCGTCGGCCCGCAGGGCCAGCACCAGCCCGAGCGTGGCGATGTGCACCGTGGCCGCCGTACCCCCGTAGCTGAGCAACGGGAACGGCACTCCCGCAGTCGGGACAAGGCCCAGGTTGCCCGCGACCGAGACCGCGACCTCGACGCTGACCAGCGCTGCGAACCCGGCCGCCGCCAGCCCCGCGGAGCGGCTCCACGCGCGGCGGCTGGCGGCGACGGTCCGCCACACCAGCACGGCCGCGGCGAGGACGGCGATGGAGCCGACGATGATTCCGCGCTGCTCTACGAGGCTGGCGAAGGCGAGATCGGTCTCCCGCTCGGGCAGGTACAACGCGACCAGTCCGTGCAGTGGATGCCCCGTGCCGCCCGTGAGGCCGCCCCAGGCCAGCGCGATGTGCATCTGCAGGATCGCCCAGCCGGAGCCGTTGGCGCTGGTCGACCCGCTCAGGAAGGCGTGCAACCGTTCCTGCTGGTAGGGCTGTAGCAGATGCTCGCCGAACGGCACGATGAGCGCGGCGGGCACGAGGAACAGCACGAGCACTTTGATCGGGATGCGGCCGAGCACCAGCATCGTGCCCGTGACGGCACAGAGCACGGCGGCGGTGGACAGGTCCGGCTCGGTGATGACGAGAGCGATCGGCACCGCGGCCAGGGCCAGGGCGAGCGCCAAGCGGCGAAGCCAGGAGCGGTCGCTCCCGAGGACCTGTGCCAGCACCAGAAGCAGGCCGAGCTTGGCAAGCTCCGAGGGCTGCATGGTGAAGGAGCCGAAGGCCAGCCATCGGCGGGCGCCGTTGACCGTCGAACCACTCACGTCGACCGCCATCAGCAGCAGCACGCTGACCACGTAGCATCCCCAGCCCAGCCAGCGCAGGCCGTCGGTGCGCCAGCGCAGCAGGACGACGAAGAGGACTACGCCGGCGGCGTCGACGGCCAGCTGATGACGGATCAGGGACTGGTCGCCGAGGGAGGCCAGGTTGGCCAGTCCGAGACCGGCCAGGATCGCGACCGCTCCGACGGCTAGGGGATCGAGGAGCGCCGCAGTCGGGACCTGCGCCGGTCGGCCTGGGCTTGGGCCGGCCCCGCGGGTGCCCAGCAGCCCTCGTTCGACGCTGAGCATGGCCGGGCTAGCAGTGCAGCGAGGGCCCGGTGACCGGGACCGGTCGTGACTGGGCCCGCGCCGGCGTGGTGGTCAGGGCGACAAGGGCCAGCGAGCGGCCCTTCGGGACCCGGACCGACGAGTGGGCGAAGACGGTGGTCCAACCGGGTTGAGCGGTCACCGTGGTGGCCGGGGACCAGTGCATGCCGCGCCTGCACAGGCGTGCCGCCCCCACCTTCCAGCCGATGGCCCGGGTGGTCGAGGACGGACGAAGGTGCACCGTCACCTTGACCGGGCACTGCGCACCCGGCTTGCAGCTGCCGGTCTTGCGCACCATCACAGCGGTGACTGGGCCGGCGTGCCGACCCGCGACTGCCGGGACCGCCCGTGAATGATGACGCTGCTGCCTCTGGTGCTTCGCCTGCTGCTTCGGGGTGTGGGCGGGGGCGGTCGTGGCCGGCGCGGCGGGTTGGCTGCCGCCGACCAGCGATCCGACGAACCCGAGCCCTTGACCGCGGACCAGGAGGTAGCCGCCGCCGGCTACCACGGCCGCCAGGATGAGGACGACGAGCGCCACCCGCCCGCCTCGCCTGCGGCGGTGCATCAGGGCCCGGCTGCGGTCCGGCGACCGGTTCGCTCCTGTTCGTGCCGGAGCCGCCCGACGGGAGACGGGCCGGGACGCACGGTGGTTCGCCACCAGAGTCCCCACGAGCACGGGGCTCGGTCCGCCACCGACGGCGGCTGGGACGCTGGGAGCGACATGCGCGAATGCGTGGACCAGCGCCGCGAGCTGGTCGGACAGGCGCTGCCTGTACCCGGGCCCGAGCGTCTCGGTCAGCGCCTCCTCGAGCTCCCGAGCCAGTTCGTCCGGCTCCCGCGAGGGGTCGCCATCGACGGCCGTCTCGAGTCGGCGCAGCAGCTGCAGCTGCTCCGGCCTCGGGTGGGCAGGGAGCCGACGGGCGTTCTGGAGCAGCTGGCCGAGGAGCTCGGAGACGAGGGTGCCGCCGTGAGGCGGTGCAGGAGCCACCCGTATGTCACCCGACGGTGCCAGCGCGACGGCCCCGAGGCGGACGCCGCCGGCGTACGTGCCACTCCTGTCGACGGCGTCGAGCAGCTGCACGGCGACGAGCGTGGCCTGCCCAGGAGTGAGCACTGCGACGGACAACAGTCGGTCGAAAGGCAGCGGTCTGACCGGTCCGCCCGGCTCCCCCGCCGGGAAGGGACCGCCGGCAAGCTCCGGCTTCTCGGTGCGCTGTTGCGGGAACGAGTTCGTGGCCTTCGACGCCGAGGCTTCCTGAGCCATACGATCACCAGCTTCTGCTGACCGGCAACGCATCGCCACGCATGCCACGCGCGACCGACCACCAGTCTCGCGCAGAAGTGGCCTCAACTACTAGGGCCATTCGGCCCGTGCCCGACCGCCAGCTCCTGTGCGGGAAGCTTCTGTGGGCAATCCGCCCTTAGATGAACTGCCGGTGAACAACCGGCGAAAGCCTCGAGAACTATGACACCGCAGCGCTCGCGGGGCATGCCCCAGATGTGACCGGCGGCTAACATTCCCCGCGTTCCCAGCCTGGCCGAAGCAAGTTCGGAGTCGGGCGACACCCTTTCCACAGGAGGATGCAGTGGCGTTGCGCCTTCGTCCCCGCGAGAACGAGTTCTACGATCTGTTCACCCGCCAGGCCGAACAGATCGTCGTCGGCACCAACCTGCTGGCCGAAGCCATCGATGCCGTCGACCGAGCCGACGTGGCCCAGCGGATGCGTGACATCGAGCACGCCGCCGACGAGACCACCCACGAAGTGATCCGACGGGTCAACTCGACCTTCGTGACGCCGTTCGACCGCGAAGACATCTACAACCTCGCCGCGCGTCTCGACGACATCATGGACTTCATGGAGGAGGCGGTCGACCTCGCTCTTCTGTACGAGGTCGGCCAGCTGCCCAGCGGGGTGAAGGAGCAGGTCGATGTGCTGCGGCAGTGTGCGTCGCTGACCGCGGAGGCGATGCCGCGGCTGCGGACGATGACCGACCTTTCGAACTACTGGATCGAGATCAACCGGCTGGAGAACGAGGCCGACCGCTCCTACCGCCGGGTGCTGGCCACCCTGTTCGGTGGCGACTACGACGCGCTGGAGGTGCTCAAGGCCAAGGACGTCGTCGACTCCTTGGAGGCCGCCGCGGATGCGTTCGAGTCGGTCGCCAACATCGTCGAGCAGATCGCGGTCAAGGAGTCCTGAGTGACCCTCGCGATCATCATCGCCTTGGTTGTCGTCGCTCTGGCCTTCGACTACACCAACGGCTTCCACGACGCGGCCAACGCGATCGCCACCTCGGTGTCGACACGGGCGCTCACGCCACGGGTGGCGCTCATCATGGCCGCGGTCATGAACTTCGTGGGCGCCTTCCTTGGCCAGAAGGTAGCGAACACGGTCAGCGAGGTCATCGTGCCGGGAGGCTCGAAGAACCACGGCCTCGTCGTGGTGGTCGCCGCCCTGCTGGGTGCCATCGTATGGAACCTGATCACCTGGTACTTCGGCCTGCCGTCGTCGTCGTCCCATGCGTTGATCGGCGGCCTGGTCGGTGCCGCGCTCGTGTCTGGCAGCCTCGTCCACTGGAGCACTGTGGTCGACAAGGTCGTGGTGCCCATGGTGGTCTCGCCCGTGGCCGGCTTCGTGCTGGCCTTCCTGGTGATGCTCGCCATCATGTGGATCTGGCGGCGCCGCCACCCCGGTCCGACCAACCGGGGCTTCAGGCTGGCGCAGACCGTCTCGGCTGCCGCGATGGCGCTCGGCCACGGCCTACAAGACGCCCAGAAGACGATGGGCGTCATCTTCCTGGCACTGGTCACCGGCGGGTACGTCGCCGCCGACTCCTCACTTCCCGTCTGGGTAATCGTGGCCGCCGCCTCGGCGATCTCGCTCGGGACCTGGTCGGGCGGTTGGCGCATCATGCGCACGCTCGGCCGCCGGATCATCCACCTCGACCCGGCGCGCGGGTTCGCGGCGGAGTCGGTGGCGTCGTCGGTGCTCTACACGACCGCCTACCTGTATGCGGCGCCGGTCTCCACGACGCACATCATCACCAGCTCGGTGATGGGCGTGGGCGCCACCAAGCGGTTCTCCGCCGTCCGCTGGGGGGTCGCCCGGTCGATCGTGATGGCCTGGGTGCTGACCCTGCCGGCAGCTGGATGCGCAGCTGCCGCCTGCTACTTCCTGCTCCGGTGGGTGCTCCGGCTTCCGTGACGTGCCACCAAGAATGACCCTCGGCTTCAAGGACACCGCGTGAGCAGACCGCGTCGGGCTCGCCTAGGGATCGCTGTCGCGGGTCGGTCGTTCGCCCGTGCCGGGGGCGGTGGTTCGGATCTGGACGGTGGTGCTCGGTGCGTGAGCGCCGCGGCCCGCAGCCCGTGCGAGGTTCGCCCAAACCCGTGGTCAGGGCAAGGAATGCACAGTGCAATAATAGCAGCATGGCACAGTCTCAGGCGAGCAAGGCGGACGAGCTGCCCGGCGCCGTTGTGGACGCGGTCCTCGGGGCGAGTCGGGCCCTGGTCGCGATCGCGGCGCGTTCGCTGGGCGCCGCCGGGCAGGAGGTGACCCTGCCGCAGTACCGGGCGCTTGTGGTCCTTGCCTCGCGAGGACCGCAACGGGTCATCGATCTCGCTGGCTTTCTGGACGTGAACGCTTCCACGGCGACCCGGATGTGTGACCGGTTGGTCGGGAAGGGGCTGGTGCGTCGGCAGCGGCTCGCCAGCGATCGGCGCACCGTGCGGGTGAGCATCTCCGCGAGTGGCCATGAGCTGGTGGCCGAGGTGACGAAGGCCCGGCGCCGCGAGATCTCCGCCATCGTGCGGCGGATCCCCGCCGAGCGCCGCCAGCGGCTGGTGGAGACGTTGGGGATGTTCGCCGAAGCGGCCGGCGAGGTGCCGGAGCAGGACTGGTCGCTGGGCTGGGGCGCCGATGGCTGACCGGCTGCCAACCGCGGCGCTGTCGCTCCGGCTGGGCGCGCGCCGGGTGACCGGTCGTTGGCTGTCTGGACTGCGCACCGCGTCGTACGTGCGCAAGTGGCTGGTTCTCGGCGTGTTGATCGGCATCGTCGCCGGCCTGGGCGCGGTGGTCTTCTACGAGGCCCTGCACCTGGGCACCCGCTACCTGCTCGGCTCCCTGGGCGGCTACACGCCGGCGACCACGGCCGGCGAAGGCGGCGTGCACCCGGCCAGCGTCTTCGCGCGACCGTGGGCGATCCCGCTCGTCGTCGCGCTGGGCGGCCTGGCGTCCGGGCTGCTGGTGTTCAAGCTGGCCCCCGAGGCGGAGGGCCACGGCACGGACGCGGCGATCCGCACGGTGCACACCAACCCGAAGGGCATGCGGTCTCGCGTCACCGTGGTGAAGATCTTGGCCTCGGCGCTGACCATCGGCTCGGGTGGCTCCGGCGGCCGGGAGGGCCCGACCGCGCAGATCTCGGCTAGCTTCGGCTCGATCCTGGCCCGGTCGCTGAACCTGACTCCCGCGGACGCCCGGATCGCGGTGGCCGCCGGGATCGCCTCCGGCATCGGGGCTATCTTCCGGGCCCCGCTGGGCGGCGCCGTTCTCGGCGTCGAGCTGCTCTACCGCGACGACGTCGAGGTGGAGGCACTCATTCCGTCCCTCGTTGCCTCCGTGGTCGGGTACGGCGTGTTCGGGTCGATCACCGGTGGGTTCAGCCCGATCTTCGGCTACCACGAGGGCTTCGACCTGCACAACGCCGCCCAGCTGCTGCTGTACGTCGTCCTGGGCGTCGCCGCGGGGCTTGTCGGCCGTCTCTACGTCACCTGCTTCTACCGCACCACCGGCTTGTTCACCCGGACGCCCGGCCCACGCTGGCTCAAGCCTGCCCTGGCCGCCCTTGTGGTGGGGGCAATCGGCCTCGGTGTGCCGGGCGTGCTCGGCACCGGCTACGGGCAGGTGCAGGCCAGCCTGGACCGGCAGCAGCTGCTCGGCCTGCCGCTGTGGGTGGTGCTGGCCGTGCCCTTCGCGAAGATCCTCGCCACCAGCCTGTCCATCGGGTCCGGGGGCTCAGGTGGCATCTTCGGCCCCGGCATGGTCATCGGTGGGGCGACCGGCGCCGCCTTGTGGCGGCTGCTGCTCCTGCTGGGCGTCGCGCCGCACGACCCCGTGCCGTTCGTCATCGTCGGGATGACCGCCTGCTTCGGGGCGATCGCGCACGCCCCGCTCGCGGTGATGCTGATGGTCGCGGAGATGACCGGGAACCTGGCGCTGCTCGCCCCGGCCATGGTGGCCATCGCGTTCGCGGTGCTGGTCGTGGGCGACACCACCATCTACCGCAGCCAGCTGCGGACCCGCGCCGACTCCCCCTCGCACCGGTTCTCCTTCGGGTTGCCGGCCTCCGCGTCGGTCGCACTGCGGGAGGTGATGGCCACGCCACGGCTGGTGCTTTCAGCTCGGACACCGGCCGAGCAGGCGCTCGCCGAGCTGCACGCCCGCGACCTGCCCGGTGCGCCCGTGGTCAACAGCGACGGTGCGTTCATCGGATCGGTTCACACCACGCGCCTCGCCGAGATCGTGCGGACCAGGCCCGAGGTCTCTGCCGGCCGCCTCGCCGACGTGGAAGCGATGACGGTGCCCGTCGACGCCGCCCTCGATGCAGCGGTGGACGCGGTCTCGACCAGCCATGGTGGTTGGGTGCCGGTGCTCGACTCCGAGATGCGGGTGGTGGGCATCGTGGCCAGTCCGGACCTGGTCGTCGGCTGGCGGATAGCGATGCGGCACGCCATCCGCAGGCTCGGGCGTGCCGCACGGCACGCAATGCTGGTGGAGGCCACCGTGGAAGACGGTGCGCCGGCCGACGGCACCCGGGTCGACGAGCTGGCGCTGCCGCGCGGCGCCGTGCTGGTGGCCCTGCTGCGCGGCAACGGGCTCATGTTTGCCGACGGCGACACGGTCCTGGCTGCCGGCGACGTGGTCAGCGCCTTCACCCGCCGCGGCGACGAGCAGGCAGTGCAGCAACTGCTTCACGCGCCGGCCCCGTCGGCAGCGACCCCACCCGCGCGTACCGAACCCACCGGCTAGCGCCAGTACGTCCGCGGCCTGGAGC
>DASTWW010000293.1:0-57352 GCA_035765755.1 Nocardioidaceae bacterium | reverse complement strand
GCAGGCGGCGCCGACTGCGGCGACGCTGGTCGCCTCGGGCCACACGGCTGAGGGGAGGTTGGCGCCGACGACTGCGGCCACGTCTTGCAGGGCCTGCGCGATCTGCTGGTTTGCTTCGGTATCGGTGGGCCGGGTGTCGGGGGTGAAGGTGCCGATCTCGTTACCGTAGACGTCCTTGGTGCGCGCGCGGATGATGCTGCCCACGCGCGCTACGTCGGGCGTCCAGTCCGAGACCGGCACCTTACACCGTCCCTCTACTGCTTCAGTCGCCCGTGTGGGCAGCTGCGATGCGTGCCGCCTCGATCACGCCCTTGCGGGGCTCCTCGTTGGCAGCGTTGGCGCGGCGGGTCTCGGCGTCCAGGACGCGCTGGGCCAGGTCGGGGTTATCGCCCAGGAACTCGGACACCTTGGTCACTGTCTCGGAAACCAGGTCGTCCAGTTCCTCGTCGGTCACCTCGTCCTCGTCCTCGTCCTCGTCACCCGCGTCGACGACCGCGCCCCCAGCTCCCCCCACCGGCGTGGTCACCTCGGTGCCGGTGACCGTCACATCGGGGTTGCCGGTGACGACCTGCCCGTCCACTTCGGGCGCGCCCGGCACGAAACCGCCCTGCAGCTCGTTCTGAGCCTCCAGCGCTGCATCGTGCTGCTCGCGGGCATCCCGGATCCGGTCGGCCAGCTTCGGGTGCTGCTCGCAAGCGACGTCGATCTCGTCCTTGGTCGCGACCGACACCCACGCCTTCAGCTCCTCGTCGGAGCCGTTGGACGGCAGCGGGCGCATCCGCCCGCCGCGCGGCAGCTCCGCGTCCGGCAGGACCACCGCGCCGCTGTCCAGGCGTTCCTGCGCCTGGTCGTCGGGGATCTCGACGAGCATCCCCCGGAACGCCGTGCGGACGACGTACCCCGGCTGGCCGTTCGGCCGGGGTGCACGCCACCGCGTGGCGCCGTGCTGCACCTTGACCAGCATCGGTTAGCCCCCCAGCCCGGTCGCCTTGACGACCGCGAAGGCGTTGTTGACGAACATGACCGGCCGGACGCCCGACTGGACCCAGGTGCGCTCGTTCTCCGGCTCGCGCCAGGTCTCGGTCGCCAGCGGCTTCTCCAGCCGCATCTCGCCCAGCTGGCCCTCGGCGACGAAGTACGCCGTACCCGCCGGGACCCGGTTCGACGCGAAAACCTCGTCGTAGCCGTTGTCCGACAGCATGGTCTCCAGCCCGTTGCTATTGCCCGTCCCGGTGTAGAACAGGCGCAGCGCGTTGAGCTGGGCCGGGTTGACCAGGGCGACGTTGTACTGGATGCCCAGCTCGCGCTGGTCGGCCATCAACTGCGCCATGGCGAAGTCGGCCGCTGGGGTCTCCGCCGGAGGCGTCGGGTTCGAGCCGTTGGGGATGGCGGTCGCCCAGTCGTTGCCGACGAAGTTGGAGAAGCCGCCGTTGTTCGCGATGGCGTCCTCCAGCACCGCCACCGCCCGCGTGTTCAGCTTGCGGACGATGGTGTTGCCGAGCCGGGTGGCCTCGTTGCGGAACGCGGTTTGGTCGTTGCGGTCGCGAGCCTCGTCGGTGAAGAAGAACTTACCGCCGTACTTTTCGACCTCGGCCACACGCGGCGCGAGCCGGTGCGACGTGACGACCGGGAACTCCCCGCCGGGCGCGATCGGCTGCACGTCCCGATCGGAGTACAGGTCGTTCTCCTGCATTACGTCGTAGACGACGGCCCCGCCGCTGACGCCACCCGGACTCGTGAACAACCGGTCCAGCAAGAACCGCTGGAGCGTGATGTCCATCAGGTAGGACGTCACACGCGTCGGCTGGTCGAGCATCAGATCGACCGTGATGTCCGTGCCGGTGATCGTCGGTGCGGCCAGCGGGTGGGCGACCGGGTTCGGGTACTCGACCGCGCCACCGGCGAGGACGGGCACCCGATAGCCGTCGCTGAACTGGTGCATCCAGATCTCGCGGCCCTTGTAGCTGGCTCGCACCAGCTCCGGGTGGTCGATGTCCTCGTGGATGAGGACGGACTTGTGCTTGCTCATGTAGTGCCCCTCCTCAGGCCGTGAAGTAAGAGAGCTTGATCTCGGCGTCGGCGCCGTCTGCCGCCGACGTGAGCGCGTAACCGACGGCCAGCGCACCGGCCGCCGCCTTGATCGCCAGGCCGCCAGCGGCGACCGCGACCGGGTCGTCGGCCGCGAGCGCGCCGGACGCGACCACGGGCATCACCAGGCCGGAGTCGATCGTCTGGACCGTGACCCGCTTGCCAGCGGCGGCGTCCCAGGCGGCCACGCCGAGCGCGCGGTCGCCAGCGGCGGCCGTAGCGATCGTGTAGGTGCCGTCGTCCTGCTTGTCGCCGGAGATCTTCACGAAGGTCTTGCCGGACACGCCCGCCGGAGCGGTGCAGGTCAGTTCGTCCCCGTCGTCGAAGAACGGGATGGCGTCGTTGGCCATCAGTCGTTACCCACCTTCACGCGAGTGCCGACACCGGCACGCCGACTGGAGGCGGCGACCGAAGGCTTCCAGCCCTCCGGGTACGCCGCCGTCTGGACCTGGGGGTCGGTCTCCCCGGCGCTGCCGCGCTCGGTGACCGGGATGACGCCGGGCGCCATCTTGGAGATGAGCTGCTTGGTCCCCTCGGGGTCCGCGCTGAACATCACCTGGTAGTGCTCCAGCCGGGAGCGCGGGAACTTGCCCGCCATCACCGCGCTGGACAGCAGCTGGTCGCGGTCGCGCAGCTGCTGCGCCTCCCGCTCGGCGCGCCCGGCCGCGACCAGTTCGCGCATCTCCTGCGCGGTGGCCGAGTCGAGCAGCTCCATGCCTTCGGGGACCTGCAGCTCGGTGGGCTGCGCCTCCGGCTGCGGGGCGGGCTCCGGCTCGGGCTGCGGCTCGGGCTCGGTGGTACCGCCGCTGTCGCTGGGAGCCTGCTGACCCCGAGCGATGATCGCGGCGCTGATGTCGGCGTCGCTGGCTTCGGGCGGCAGGCCCAAAGCTGCGAGAGCCTCCGGGGTCAGCTTCATCTCGTTGTGCTCCTCCTCGGGAGTGTCCTCCGGCTCATCACCTTCGGGATCTGCGGGAATTGTAGCACGCGGACGGGCGCCCGCGTCATTGGCTGAAGCGAACGAACTGGCGACCAGCTGGCCGGGGCGTGCCACGGCAGCACCCGCCTTGGCTGCCGCGACGTACTCCACCTTGATGGCGGAAGGCTCGCCGAACGTGATGGTCTCGTCGGTGCCGACCGTGACGTCGATCAGCCACAGCCCGCCCTCGTCGTCGTCGACGACCAGCTGCAGAGGGTTGACCAGCACCTGCCGGACCCACCACCACATCTGGTGCGCGTCGAGCGAATCGTAGAACGCGGTGCGCACCTGGTCCAGGCTGGTGCTCGCCTGGACTCCCTGCGCCTTGTTACGGCCGAACTTCACGCTGGAACTCACCTCCCACGGTGGTGTGATCGTGTCATCGTCGAACTCCTTGGCCATCTTGGTGTAATACTTCGCGATGGTGTTCTTCACGCTGGTCTCGTCGCCGCTGGGGATGTCGACCCCGCCCCGGCTGCCCTGGATGACGGCCGCCGCTGCGAACACACCGCGCGGGATCGCGGTGAGCGTACCGTCGATCACGTCGGCGAACATCAGCTTGTACGAGCCGAACAGCTCGGCGTTATCCGAATCGTACCAGAAGAACGCCTTGCGGTATTTGGTCCAGTCCATCTTGTCGGCGTCGCCGCTGCCGTCCGAGCTGGCCCAGGCGCGCACGGCGGTGTCGGCGCTGCTCTTGGACCAACTGCGCTCGCGGTCGGCCAGCGGCAGGTCACCGAACGTGGTGGCTCCGGCCTGGACAGCGGATCGGGCCACTACCCGGCTGTCGATCTCGATCGTGCTCCCACCTGCGCCGCCGACACCGCCTGCGCCACCGCCGCCCACGGTGATGCTGGTCGGGGTGAAGACCGCTCCGCTACTGCCGCCGTTGGCGCCGCCCAGGTTGTGCCATTTCACATCCATCACCTTCTTCGCGAAGATCTTGTTGCCGGTGGACGCTGCCACCTGTTCCGGCTCCCCGTTGGTCAGCAGCACCGGCGGGGTGTCGCCCCACAGGTTTTGCAGATCCTCCAGCGTGTTGATCGCCGGGTAGGCATCACCCAGCAGCGCCAGCGCGGTCAGCACGAACGGCCAGCGGTTGCCGGTGCGGGTTATCACCCCGTATTCGCCCTCGATGCTGCGGCGCGGGTACGCGGCCCACATGATCGATGCGAGCCATTGCGGCGTGCCGGTCAGGTCCGCCACCAGGGTCTGGTCGTTGTTGTTGGTACGCAGGTTCTCCAGGCGGCCGAACGACGGCTGGCCGTCGAACCGCTGGTCGACGTGTCCGAGCTTCAGGATCGGAGTGCGGACGGCGGGGTCGGCCTGCGACTCGATCGCCGAGCGCAGGTCGGTCTCGTCGAACGAGAATACGCCGGTGCTGGTCTCCCAGTCCTCGCCGACCTCCAGGATCTCCACGTTCGGCACGGTCACCAGGTTTGGCACGAACGGGTCGGTGTCGATCGCGGGAGCGGTGGCGCGGACCACGCGGCGGCCGGTCATCATAGGTCGGCCAGCACTACACGCGTCGAACCGTTGTGGCCGTGGATGGCGGTCACATCCGCGATGTTGTCGTAGACCGCCGTGGACGCGGTCTCGGTTAGCCAGCGCATCGCGACCCGCCCGTCGGAGAACACCACGCCCTCCGCTACGCGGCCGGTGCCGCTCACGCCGGTGGCGTCCTCGTCGCGCTCCAGGTGGAAGGTGCGCATCAGTCGGTCGGCTCCCCGTAGACTGCCACCAGCGTGCCCCGGCAGCGCGGCCCGCCGCTGCACGCCATGTAGCCACCGGCCGGGTAGTCGACCTCCGCGTCCGTCAGCGTGACGAATGAGGTGCCGTCCTCGGACGCGCAGTTCTCGCAGGTCCGCTCGTCCAGCAGCTCGGACGCGTAGTAGATCGTACCGGCGGTGTGTGCCGCGCTCATCACCGCGCGGCGCCCGGCGTTCTGCGCCTGGGTCATCGCGCCGCCGAGCGTGTCGTTCAGGTAGGCGTCGGTCAGCGCCTCCAGCTGGTCGCGGACCCCGGCGGCGACGTCGGCTGCGGGCAGGTCCCCGCCGGTGCCGTAGCGCAGCACCGCCTGCCGCGCCGCGCTCCCGGCCAGGTCCCGCGCGATCAGCTCGGCCACGGCGTTAGCGCGCTGCTCCAGCTCCAGATCGGCCGCCTTCACCTCCTGCGCGGTCAGGCCCTGCGCCACCGCCTCCTGGTTCGCGGCGGCGATGGCGAGGGTTGCCACGCTGGTCATATACTTCAGGATGGTGTCGGCGCCGAGAACCGGCGCGGCCAGCGTAGCCAGGGCGTTCGGGTCGCCTGCCGCAGCGGCTGTCTCCACATCCTTCACCAGCGCGTCGATCTGCTGGGCGCGGATCGCCCCCCAGGCGTCGACCACGGTCTTGGTGGCGGCCTCCCAGTCCTGCTGCATCTTGTCGAAGTCAGTGGCTGCTTTGATCTCGGCCTCGGTTGGGGCTCGATGCCCGACCTTGGTGTAGTTCAGTGTCTGCGCCGCGCTGTGCACGTGCCGCCCGTCGCAGCCGCGTGATCCCAGGAACCGGACGTGCGCCGGGTCCGGGGTGCGGCCTGCAGGCAGCTCGGCCCGCTCGATGTCGTCGCCCCGCTGCTGCTGGGTGGGCGTCCACCGGCCGCTGGTGTCGCGCGGCTGGTCCGGATTGTACGCGGCAGCCACCCGGCGCTCCTGGTGTACCCAGTTCAGCGCGGTGCTGCCGTTGCGCAGCACACACGGCTCGGATGCGCCGCTGCCGCAGGCCGGGCAGGTCACGGCCGGGATCGATACCGCCGCGCTGGCGTTGACGCTGATCTGCGCCGGGATGTCCGTGCCGGGCGCGTACTCCTGGAACGGGGTGGATGGCTTGGTCGGCAGCGGCTGGCCGCCCTCGTAGTCCGGCATGTTCAGCCGCTTGCGGATCCACTGCTGAAGCTCCTCGTCCAGCACCAGCGCGCCGGACTTCGCCAGGTTCGCCAGGTCCGCGATGGACAGCGGCTCCTCGGCGCTCTCCTCCCAGGCCAGCAGCGGCGCCTGCTCGTCCTCGCCCCAGTTCCAATCGACGATATCCTCGATGACGTGCTGGCTGGTGATCCCGGCGTACCAGTTGGCGAACCCGGCGAGCGCGTCGATGAAGAAGTCGACGAATGACTCGCCCAGCGCGCGGCTGCCGGTGTCGGTCTGGCCCAGCTGCATAAACATCGCCAGGAACGAGCGGGCCATCTGCTCGTCCTGGTACTTGATCGAGCCGAGCGTGTCCGGTAGCGTGCCGGAGACACCGGCGATGCCCATCTGTGCGCCGTTCGGCAGGCCGACGCCGCCGCCCTCGACTGCGCGGGTGGCGGCTGCCATCTTCTGCATCGCGGCGGGGTCGCCGCCGGGTGCGGCCGTGCCGTATGGGATGCCGAGCCCGAAGCGCTCGTTCTTCATCGCGTCGATGCGCAGCAGCCGGTCCTTCAGCAGCCAGTGCTTGTACAGCGGGCGCAGCATCGACCGGCCGAACCAGTTGGCGCCTTCCTTCTCCCACGGGTACGCCACCAACTGGCTGACCGGGATCGGCAGCCCGCGCCAGTTGGTGCTGTCGTACTGGGTGATGTCGATCAGGCCGCCGTCGCGTGCGACGTTGATCTTGGCGATGGTCTGCGGCATGCGGGGCGAGAGCTTGCTGAGCCGCCAGGCGAGCGTGGTGGGGTCGATGTCACCTGCCAGCTCGAAGAACATATGGCCGTAGACGGTGGGTGCCAGCAGCGCCAGCCGCAGATGCTCGGCGTGGTTGAACCGCTTGCGCCCGCGCTGTAGGAACGGTTCGGTCTGGCCCTGGATCGGCAGGTTTAGCTGCGTGCTGATGTCCTGCACCACCTCGTCCCGCGCGCCGTTCGGGTTGATCGACCACTTCAGGCGCAGCAGCGGCATCACGACCGAGCGGATCAGCGCGTCGATCTGCGCGTCGGTGCGCATCCGGTGGTAGGTGCGGGTGCTGTTCGGCCAGCGCAGGTCGGCCACTTCTTCCAGCGTCTGGCCGTTGATGTCGGCGCCGCTGCTGAAGTAGGACCAGTTGGGGGTCGGCTGGGCGACATAGCCGATCTCCTGGGCCGGAGGCGAGCTGGCCGGGCGGGTCATGATGCCTGATTCTACCTTATCCGGGTACCGGGGCGATATATGCGGCGGCGGAAGGTTTGTGCCGCTGGGCGCGCGGTAGGCTCTGCGCCAGCGGGGTCACCCGCCCCTGGCAGCGCAGCTCGAACACGTAGCGGGCGGGGTCCTGGCCGACGGCGAAGAACAGGTCGTCGTCCTCCGCGTAGAACGGCGGGTGGTCCTGCTGGTCCATCGGGTCCATCGCTGCCCCTTCCCGGGCCGGGGTTCCGCTCCAGTATACCGCGCTACCAGCTGCGGGTGGCAAGGTCCCCCGTAATCATGTTCTCGACGTGGGCCTGCCGCTTGGGCGGGTCGGGTGCGAGCGAGTAGCTCAGGGCGTCGGCGCGGTCCGGGCTGGGCAGGCCGCGTGCCTTCATCTCGTCCTTGCTCTCCACGACGATCTGCCCGTGCATGTTGTACCGGTATTTGATCGAGGTGAGCTGGGCGTGCAGCTCGTGGTCCTCCGGGTCCAGGTCCAGCCAGCCGTCGTCGCCGGAGCCGCTCTTACCGGCCAGCGCCTCGCGCAGGTTCCACAGCAGCTCGCTGCGCCGGTTCACGAATCGCGGCTTACCGTTGGGCAGGGTTTGGGTTGCGGCGGCGCCGGGCACGATCGGTACCACCGGGTAGCCGTTCTCCTCCAAGATGTCGGTGACCCCGCCACCCACACCCGTGTCGTCGACGCAGGCGGGCGGAGTGGGCACGCCGCTGGCGTGGAAGTTCGCGGCGGAGTGGGCCTGCACCAGCCCGGCGACCTCGGTGACCGGCCCGCGCGGGATGTCGTAGATGACCCGGGCGTGGGCGCCCTGCCGCAGCAGCAGGATGGTCTTGTCGACGCCATACCGGGCCACGTCGACACCGTACCGGGCCATCGACGGGATCGGCTGCTCCTCGCGCGCCTTGGCCAGCTCGACGAAGTGCGGCGAGATCAGGGTGTCGATGGTGACCTCGGGGAACTCGCCGCGCACCTTGCTGGACCAGGCGGGGGTGCCCACGCCGTAGTCACGGATCCGATCGGCGACCCAGCCGGGGTCGACCAGCATCTCGCGGATCGCCTCGGGTGGTTCCTGCTGCGCGGGCGGGATCCCGGCCGCGATCATCAGCTTGCGCACCTGGGGGTATTCCTTCAGCGCGGCCTTGGTCATGTTCGGGCTGCGCAGCGCGTCGATGTGTAGCACGTTCCAGCCGCTGCCGGGCTTGCACACCTCCTGGAAGTAGCTGGCCGGGTCGTCCGGGTTGCCGATCGCCAGGATCCGCGCGTTTCGGTTGGTGGCCAGCGAGATCGCGGCCTGGTACAGCGACTTGGGCACGCCGCATGCCTCATCGATCACAACCAGCATGTACCGGGCGTGCACGCCGGAGAACGCGCCCGGGTCGTTGTCGGCCGGTTTGCGCCCGTACGCGATCTCCTCGGGGCTGCTGTCGGTGTGCGCGATCTTCCAGACGTCGTCGCCGGTGATGTAGCCGGGCAGGTCGGGCTCGCCCTCCATATTGTGGATCTTGCGGTGCAGGATGCCGATGTAGCGCCACAGCACCACCGACACCTGCGCCTTGGTCGGCGCGGTGGTGACGGCGAACGCCTCGCCGGGTGGGTGCGAGTCGATCCACCAGGCGACGATCCGCGCCGCGATGTGGGACTTGCCGACGCCGTTGCAGCTGCGCACCGCTGTGTATTTGTTCTCGACAACGGACCGGCAGATCGCGCGCTGGTCGTCGGTGATGTATTCGCGGGCGCGTTCCTGTACCCAGGCAGCCGGGTCGGTACGGTAGTCGCTGCGCCGGGCCTCCAGCTCGAACCGCCCGGCGACCTGCCCCCACAGGTCGGTGGCGGTCATGCGGCGCCGGTGACTTCGCGGATCACGGCGGGCAGTACGGTGACGATCCGGTCGGTGTCCTGCACCCCGAGCCGGACCAGCGCGGTGTTCAGGATCTGATACATGGTGTCGGCCTGCTGCTGGTAGATCCGGATCATCTTCTCGGCGATGCCGGAGGCGATGCCGTCCTTGGCCACCTGGTGTAGGTGGCGCCGCTCGATCTGGTACATCCGCAGCCAGGCGGCGTATTCGGTGTCGGCGATGGTGACGGACCGGAAGCTGTGGTGCTCGGCCAGCAGCGGCGGCATCTCCAGGTCGTTGCTGTTCCATTTCGGCGGGACCAGCTGGCCGCTGTCGTCCAGCGTCTCGCCCCACTGCCCGAGCTTGTCCTCGATCCAGCGGACCACGCCGACCGAGCGCTGCAGCTCCTCCAGCAGCGCCTCGCCGAAGTCCACCTGGGCGCGCTCGCCGTAGAACTTCTTGTACCGGACCACCTCGACGGCGACGCGTTCGCGGGCGGCGCCGATCTTCGGTCCAGCCATCCGGCCGGTGTGCCGCGAGCAGGTGCCCGAGCCCGGGTGGTCGGTCCCGGCCCCGGCGGGCTGGCGGCAGGTCTTGCCGAAGTTCTTGTGCCCGGCGGTCTTGCTGCCGACCAGCGGGGAGCCGCACAGCGGGTTCTGGCCTGCCAGGACGGCGTCGACCCGCTTCTGTTGCAGCGGGGTCAGGGTGCGGCCCTTAGCGCTGCCCGTGTCGGCTCGTTCCCGTTTGGTTGGCACCGGTTCATTGTACGCCGTGGTTTGTCAGATTGGCAAGCCGGGGGTGGGGTGCCTACAGCGGCCCGCGCCGGATGCAGGCGTCGGCCGGTGGCTCGTCGCTGCCGTCGCCCTCGATCCATTCGCGCCGGACGACGATGCTGTCCATGGCGCGCACCTCGAAGCTGAGCTGCACCATCTCCCCGGCGGGCCATAGCGGGTAGGTCGGCGGCGGGGTGCCATATGCCTTGGGTGGGGACACGGCGAACGTGGCGGCGGTCTCGTTGATGAGCACGGCGCCGCACCAGGCGCAGCGCTGCACGATCCGGGCGTCGCGGCCCTTGCTGACGACTACCTCGCCCGCGATGTGGGTGATGGTCAACCGTTTCATGCCGGGCGGGTCACCAGTAGGCTGCTCCCGCAGACGGCGCAGTTCAGGTTGTAGGTTGCGATGATGGTGTTGGTGACCATCACTCCGGCCGGGACGGTCTGCTGTACGTTCTTCTGCGAGCAGCGCGCGTTGACGCATTCGACGATGATCGGCGGGGCGTCGGCTGCGGCTGCCTTCTTGGTGGCCATGTTTCCCTCCGGGGTCGCTATGGACGGCCGCCCCGCCTGGGAACTCGGCGCACCGGGCGGAGCGGCCCGTCCTACACGGCGAGCCGTCGAGGGCTCGGCTCCTAGTGTAGCACGCCCTCGGTTTGGCTTCCGTGGGTGGAGCGCAGCGACAGCGGGTCCGGCCCCCAGATGGCCACTGCGGCATCGCGGCGGGCGTGGGCCAGGGCTACCCGTTCGAGCCACTCGGCGTAGGTGGCGCGCGGGTCGAAGGTCACGATGTCCGGGTCGAGGTAGGCGTCCAGTTTGTTGACGGGCGCGGCGGCGGCCAGCCGTTCTGCGCGTTCGCGGGCGACGCGTCCGCGCCATTGGCGCCAGTGCTTGCGGAGTTGCATCAGGGGTGCCTTCCGTCGGCCGGGGGTGTTGTCCCCGACCATGCTACCCCGCGTGTTAGCCCCGCGTAAGTCTTGTGTGTCGGGGTCAGTCATACCAATCGCGCAGCCGGGCGTCCAGGTCCAGCAGGTCCGGGTGTGCGGCGAACACGTCGGCGACGGGGTTGCCCTGCCCGACGTGGGTCGCGTCGTGCTCGGCGTGGGCCTTGTCCGGGTCGAACACGACTTGCGGGAACGACTGGCCCTGCACCCAGTTCGACACCCAGATCTTGCAGCTGTCGCACCAGAACTTGGAGCCGCGTGGCAGGTCCATCGGTCCTCCTAGGGGTTTGACCCCGCCACCTGCCCCGTGTCCGGCTCGGGTGGCGGGGTCTGCGCCCCGGGTCGCCATCAGTCGGCGAGGGTGTACTTGCCCTGGGCGACGGTGACGGCCTTGCCGGACTTGTCCTGGTACTGGAACTCACCCTTGGCGGTGATGCTGCCTTCGCGGGTCCAGCGGCCGACCTTGGCCTTGACGACCTGGGCGGCGGCCTTGGTGGCGCGGCGGGCGCGGGGGTTGGTGTTGCGGTCGTTCTCGCGGCTCCAGCCGTTCATCAGCGCGTTGCCTGCCTTGTCGGCCAGCTTCTGCCCGAACAGGCGGCCCACCTCGGTGGTGGCCAGGTCGATCCGCCACTGGATGTCGCCGCTGCCGGTGACGTCGGCGGCAACCTTGGAGTCGAACGCGGGCGGCACGATGGCGGCGGCCTGGCGGTTGCGGCGCGATCCGGCGTCGGTGCCGACGACGGCGGCGACCAGCTGGCTGACCATCCGGGCGTCGTGGCCCTGGCGGAAGTTGCTCTTGCCGTTGACGGGCTGGCTGCAGCCGCAGCCGCAGCTGGCGGTGGTGCTGGCGGGCTTGGTGTTTCTGGTCTTGGTGGTCATTTCGGGCTCCTTGTTGTTGGGGGGTTCCGTACCCCGTTGATTCAATTTTACACCATCACTTGCCAGGCTGTCAAGCCAAGCGATGCCGTCGGTGGTCAGGCTGTACAGGTCGCCGTCGGGCGTCTCGACCAGGCGGGCCAGCCCGTTCGCCACGAGCAGTGCGAGCAGCTCGCGGGCGTACCGGCTGTTGATGGTGTTCGGGTAGGCGGCGGCGATGTCGGCGGGGCTGGCGTCGCTTTCGCGCAGGTGCTCGGCGACCTGGCGTGCGCCGGTGTCGCGGGCGTCCAGTTTGATGTCGATCATGGGGGTCTCCTTGCGGGGTGGGTGTGCGCCGAACGCTGTCCGACCGTGATTATTGTTGTCGATCTCCCGGCAGCCCGGGCACAGGGTGCGGCCCACTCGGTCCGTGCGGACGCGTGGCCCGCCGTCGCAGATGCAGCTGCCGCAGTGAGCGCAGGTCAGGTGCCCGTTCGGGCAGCGGTCCTCGTCGCCGGTGGCCATCAGGCGCTGGCCTGGGTGAGCGCGTACTCGGCGAACCACTTGGCGTAGGTCAGCGAGTGCTCGCGGCTGACCAGCTGCCCGGCGGCGTCGAACACGTGCCAGTCGCGGCCGGTCATCCGCCAGCTCTTGCGGATGGTCTGGCCGGTGAACGGGTTGCGGTATTCGCTGATGTACTGCTCGCCGTTGTCGGCGGTGAACTGGCGGCCGGGGGTCTTGGTCCAGGCCGGGTCGTTGCGGTGGGTGTGGTTCTGGTCCGTCGTCGTTGTCATGCTACAAGTTTAGCACACCGCTTGACAATCTGTCAAGCTTGGGTGTCGACGGCCGACACCGGCCGGGCGTGCCTGGGCAGGTAGGCAGCCGAACCCAGCAGCGCGGCGTCGCGCTTGCGCTGCTGCGCCACTGCCTGGGTGAGTTTGAGCCGGGCGATCGCGCGCGGCGCGACGGCCTGGTGGCTGGGGGTGCGGCCGATGTCGTGGCGGGGCTTGCGGTTCACGGTGTCTCCTGGTGTCGTGTGGGGTTTTCGCGGTATCTCGTTTGGCCTCGGTCGGCCTGGTGTGGGGGAGCCGGGCGTCCGCCCCCTGCGACAGTCGCCCGGCTCCCGGTCTGTGGGTTCAGCTGATGTCGCACCCGGCCTGGTCCAGCAGGGCCAGCAGCGCGTCGCGGACGGCGTCGGCCCACTGGCGCGGGGTCTGCCCGACCGTATCGATCGGCTCGGATGCGGTGTCCTCGACCAGGTCCCGCACGACCATCACGCCGTCCTCGTCGACGTCGACGCGGACCCAGGGTCGCTGCTCGCCTGCCATCAGAAGCCCAGGATGCGCTCGGCGGCGGCGCGGAAGCCGTCATGCATGGCGCGCTTGGCGTCGTTGCCGCGCCCGCTCCAGCTGTCCTCAGCGCCGGTCAGCAGCCGCCGGGTGAGCTGGCGGGTGATGGCGTGCTCGGGGTCGTTGCCGAGCCGTTCGGCGGTGTCCCAGACGTCGGTGACCAGCTGGTAGGCCAAGTGCGCGCCGTCGGCCTCGGCGACCTCGTTGGCCAGCCGAGCCAGGGTCTCGGCGTCGGCTCCGGCGAGGGCGGCCTCGGCCAGGTTGGCGCGGGTGCCGCGCGTGCGCCGCTCGACGCGCGCCTCGTTGTCGGCCAGCTCGGTGAGGGTGAGGATGTTGCTCATTCTGGGCTCCTAGTGGTTGTTTTCCCTGTACCCGTTTAGTTTAGCACACCCCTTGACAGGTTGTCAAGTCCATCAGCTGGGCGAGCCCTGCCCGCGCTCCAGCCGCGCGATCCGCTCGCGCAGCTTCGACAGCTGCCCGGATAGGTTCGACGTGGCGTAGGGCGGGAACGCGCCACCCGGGCGCAGGGAGCCGAATCGAGCCAGCGCGGCCAGGTCCTGGCGCTGTGCCGGATCCAGGATCGACAGGTCGCCGTGGGTGCTGGTCGGGTCGGCCTTGTGCGCGCGGCGGCAGCTGGCGTTGTAGTCGGTGTAGCGCTTGCGTTTGGCCTGCAGCCGGTCCAGCTTGTCGCGCAGCCGGTCCAGGGCGTCGGGGTCGTCGTCGTAGATCGACTCGGCGAGCTGCGCCTCGATGGTGTCGGCGCGCGACGCCATCTGCTCGGCTTTGCGCTGGTGTTCGATGCCCCGGTCCATGGTGCGGCCGATCCGCTCGCGGTAGCGCTCGTCGCGGCGCTGCGAGTGGTGCCCGGCCAGGATGGGCTGCCCGAGCGGGATGGTGCTGCCCATCTGCCGGGCCTGGGCCACGTCTGCTTCGGCCTTGGCTTCGCGCTTGGCGGCCCATTCGCGCAGCCGTTCGGCGCGGGCTTCGCGCCGCTGCCGGTGGGTGTTCACCGTGCGGCCTTGGCGCGGTGCAGCAGCTCCAGGGTGAAGGCGCGTGCCTTGGCGCGGTCGATCTCGCCGATGTTCATCCCGGCCTCGATGCAGGCGCGGTGGTTGGCTAGCCATGCCTGGATGCTGGCGGTGGACAAGCTGGCGTACCGGCTCATCGGGCGGCGTACGCGTCGTTCGCGGTGGGTGCTCATCCCTCGTACCCCCAGCGGTCCTGGTCGTATTCGGTGATCTCGGCGCCGCAGCCGGTGCAGGTCCACCAGCGCTCGTCGCCCTGGTAGTCCACGATCTGCACGGCGTCCAGCTCACATTCGGGGCACTGGACCTGCTCTTCGACCTGCGCGGTGTTGTTTGCCATGCGTCTAGTTTAGCACACACCTTGACAAGCTGTCAAGTCAGGGTGCCGTGCTGCTCGGTTGCGATGCGCCGTTGTTGCCGCACTCCAGCTTGCTGGCGCGCGGCGGCAGGTAGTGCGGCCCGTGCGGGTTGTTCTCGCACCACCAGTCGTGCTCGTCCTGCATCCGGCAGACCGGGCAGACGCGGTCGTCCTGCTGCTGGCCGTTCATCGGTTCACCTCGCCGTGGCGGTGCTCGCGGTAGCGGATCCAGCAGCCGCCGCGCCCGGCGACCCCGATGCTGTGGCTCGCCACCATCCAGCGCAGGACCGGCTTCACGTCCAGGGTGCTGCACTTGGCTGCGCGCGCGAGCTGGCTGGCGTTGAAGTCCTGGTCGCCGCGTCCTTCCAGGAAGGCGCCGATGCGGTCTGCGATGTCGTACTGCTGGTCGGTCAGCTGCTGGTCGTTCATCGGTGGGCCTCCAGCGCGGGGAAGGTGCGGATCAGGCATTCGGTGTAGCTGTGGCCCTGGTCGAGCAGCTCGCAGAACGCGTCCTCGTCCTGCACGCCGCCCATCCGGCGCTCGATCTCGTCCGACATCCACGCCTTGACCATCCGGTCGTGGCTCTCGGGTGCGGGGTTGGCTTCCATCGCCAGCGACTGGCGGACCAGGTCGGTCAGGCTGAGCCGGGCGAGCAGGGCGTCCTTGCGGGCTTCGTTCGTCGTCATGCCATAAGTTTAGCACACGACTTGACAGATTGTCAAGCCAAGCAGGGCAGGAGCTGATAGGCCCAGGGTGCCAGCGGGCACCAGGCGCGCTGGCCGTCCTCGGGCGCCAGCTCCCCGCACGTCGGGCAGACCAGGTAGAACAGCGCGAGCTGCACGGCTACTGCGCCCCGGCCCGCGCGGTGGCGTTCATCATCGCTGCGGTGTCGGCGGCTGCGCGCCGGGTGGTGAACTGGTCCACGTCCTGGCCGGTCTCCCGGTCCATCACCAGGTAGCGCGGGTTCACCGCTGACCAGCGGGCCAGGTTCGCGTCCTGGCCGCGCTGGCGGTCCAGCACGTAGTAACGTGCCTGGGTGCTCACGCGAACCACACCTGGTCAGCACGGACGCTGAAGGCGCCAGGTCGGTCGTCGGCGACGCACACTGCGTAGCTGCCGTCCATCCACAGCAGCCAGCCGAGCATCCCGTCGTTGAAGCGCACCCGGCGGTTTACTTCGCCGCCTCCGCCGCCCGGATCTCGGCTGCGACTTCCAGCAGCGCGTGGCGGAACGGGTTCTGCGAGTGCGGGTCGCCGAACGCGTCGCTGCACTTGATCGCGGCGTCGACTGCCTGCCAGACTGGCAGCCCGTTACGCTCGATCCAGGCGCGGGCTTCGGCGCGCAGGGTCTCGTGGGTGGTGAGGTTGGTGATCACGGTGGCCTCCTGAGGCTCAGCGGGTGTGTTCACCCGGTTGGTTGGCTGCTGCTCCGTGTTCATACCACAAGTTTAGCACACCGCTTGACAGGTTGTCAAGTCCACCCTAGCGGTGGTCGGCGGCAGTGCCGGGCAGGACGTAAAACTTGGGGGAGGCGAGCTTGCCGCTCTTGTAGGCGCGACGCCCGACGAAATACAGCCGCTCAACACCCGATATTGTCATGGGCTTCGGCTCGGTGTCGACCATTACGTCGTGCGGCGTGCCGCCGTTCACACACTCCGCCTTCACGACCTGCCCGACCAAGCCCTGCTGCTCCGTGTCCATGTGTCTAGTTTAGCACATGCTTGACAGCCTGTCAAGTGACCCACTGGTTCAAGTTGTGCGGGGTACCCTCCCGCTCCCGGTGCTCTATCTCCTCGCGCCAACAATCCTGACCCGGCGCTCCCGGCCCGCCCTGCCGTCTTTAGCGGCGATCCATCGTGACCACCCCCTCAGCTACGGCACTACACCCCCGTCGAACCGAACCCCCGAGTGCCCCGGTCGGTGTCATCCAGCGTCGCCGACCACTGCGGCCGGACCAGCCGCGACTGGTTCGACATCACGATCAACTGGGCCAGCCGATCCCCCGCCGAGACCACCACGGGTTCATCGCTCAGTGTTGACACTGCGGCAAAAAGTTCACCGCGATACCCTGAATCGACTATCCCGGGGTGAACCTGGAGCCGTTTGGTGCGCAAAGTCGAACTCCTGCCGACCAGTAAACCCCAGGCCCATTCGGGCAGCTGCACGGCCAGGTTGCAGGGCACGTCGACCATCTCGCCCGGTTTGATCTCGGTGGTTTGGCTTACATGCAGGTCGTACCCGGCGTCGCCCTCGTGCGCCCTGCGCGGCAGCGCTGCGGCGTGTTCCTGTTCGCTCTGCTCGCGCAGTTGTTTGAACAGCAGCGGCTCCGCCGCCGCGATTCGGCCGACTCCTGCCGTGATCTGGTCCAGCAGCCAGTCCAGCCCCTGTTCCTGCTGCCCTACCGATCCCCAGTCGGTCCGCAGCACGTGCTGCCAGTTCTGGTATTTGGCTAGTTCCCAGCTGCCGTCGCCGCCGACGATCAGCACGGGCTTGCCGTTGTGGGCTGCCCGTTCGATCTCCATCGGGGTGCCGATGGTCGGTACTCCTGGTGGCAGCAGCGCCACCATCCCCGCGCTGCGCCCGAGTGCGAAGTTGTTGATGTTGGCCAGCTCCCGGGTGGGTTGCTGTCCTTGCCCGACGATGAAGGCTGCGGCGGGGTCGTAGCTGCCGATCCCGTATCGCCGCAGTTGTTGCCGGATCTGGTGCTTGCGGTCGGCGATCCCCGCCGCGCCCTCCGTCCCCGCTGCCTGGTCGATGGGTGCGGCGATGTAGATCATGCTCATGGTTTCACCGCGCTGGCCCGGCGCACGATGTTCAGCAGCTGCTTGCGGCAGGCTTCCAGCTCGTCGTGTACGCTGATCGACCCGGTGAACCGGATCTCGCGCTGGCGTGCGGGCGGCACCCCGTTGCTCGGCTTGGCGCTGGCCTTGAAGATGCGCAGGATGGCGCGGCCTTCGCCGTGGGTGCAGCGGGTCTCATAGGTGATCCGCACGTTCCCGGCCACCAGCTGCAGCTCGCCATCGCCCCGGCTGGGCGTCAGCTCGAACCCGAGTTCGTCGGTGACCACCGTCCGCAGCTTGCGCACGATCTGCTCGATCCGGTCGTCGTTGGTCGGCAGCCCGATGGCTCGCTTGTCCAGGTTGGTCGGGGTTCCCATCACCAGCCTCCGTCCTTGTCCTGTTCCCGCTCCGGCTCGGGTCCGAATGGCCAGCCGCCGACGGCGCGGTTGCGCTGTGCCATCTTCACGTACACCCCCATATCGAACAGGGTGTCGTCGCTGGCCTGCCGCCCGTCGTGGATGGCCTGCTCCCACCTGGCGGTCTTGCCGACCAGGTAGAAGAAGATGCCCAGCTCGGTGGCCTGCTGGTGCCCGGCCGGGCTGCGGTCCAGGTCGCGGCCCATGATCCGGCTCATGGCGTACCCGATCTCGGCCAGGTCGCCGGAGCCGTATTCGACCGCCTTGGGCACGGTCCGTTCGATCTCCTGCCGGGCGGATTCGAGCCACCAGTCGGTCAGCACGCTGCGGTCCTGCGCGGCGGTCACAGCTGCCCCGCCGCCCGCTTCGACGGCTTCGACTCGGGCTTCGACTCGGCCTGCACGCCCCACCCGGTCGCGGCGTCCTGCACCCCGCAGTGCCTGCGCCACAGGGTGCTGCTCGGCCCGGTGCCGATGCTGGCGACGGTCGCTGCGCATTCGCTCTCGATCTGGTCGATCCAGGCGGCCAGCTCGCGGAATGCGTCGGCGTCCAGCCGGTCGACCATCTCGCTCCAGCTGCCCGCCCCGGCGATCTGCGGGAACCGCTGGTCGGCCATAGCCAGCGCGATCCGTACCGGTCCCTGCCCGGACCCTTGCCACGAGCGGCCTCCGCCGTTGGCCTGCACGGCTGCCCGTGCCAGTTCGCTGTCCCATTGCCCGACCCGGCGCACCTTGTGCGTGACGGTGGTGTGCTCCTCGGGCAGCCCGAGCTGCGCCCAGCTGGTCTCGCCCTTCAGCGGCCCGCTGTTCCCGGCGACCCGGATCGGGTAGGCGCGTAGCACGACCCACACGCCCAGCTCTGCCTTCACGCCCCAGGGGCTGACCCCGGCCATGGCCAGGAAGTCGATGGCGCGGCAGTCCGAGCTGGTGCACTGCGGGTAGTACCCGGCGTGCAACCCGAGCCCGTAGCCCTGGGTGCCCTCGATGACGATCGCGGTCCCGCTCTCGCGGTTTAGCTCGCTGTTCATCAGCGCGGCGGTGTCGGCCAGGGTGCCGTATTCGGTGAGCTGCCCGAGCTGCTCGCGTGCGATCCGGGCCTGGCGCCAGATCCGGTCGGCGCGTGCGGCGCCGATGCCCTTGCCGGTGGACCCGATCCGGGTTTGCAGCGGTCCGTCGTTGCCGCCTTCCGCGTCGCGGTGGTGTGCTTCCAGGATGGTGGCCTGGGCGTCGATCAGCAGCCGGTTGCGGATCTTGTGGCCGCCGCGCTCCAGGTCGGCGATCTCCGCGTCCAGCACCTGCAGGTCGATCTCGCTCCCGGCGGCGATGATGCCGAGCCCGTCGGGGTCCACGACCATCGACACCGGCACCTGCCGCAGCGCGTAGCGTTCGCCGTTCTCGTCGATCACGACGTGCCCGGCGTTCGGCCCGGCGACGCGCACCCCGGTCACTCGCTTGCCCTCGGCCTTGCGGCGCTGCACCAGGTCGGCGGTGACGCGGCCTTTCGATTCCGATCCGTACTGGCCTCCGACGACAACGTCCAGATTGTTTCCCATTTGCTCCCTCGTCCTGTCCGGCTCGCCCACTCCGGGCGGCCTGCCCATCCTACCCGCTGGTTTGACAACCTGTCAACGCCCCAGCCTCCTGCCTCCTGCCTTCCCCTCTACCGCCCCAGGCTCTGTGCCATGTTGCGCCAGTCGCAGCCGCCGCACCAGCGCTTGACGTAGTACCCGCCCTTACACCAGCGCCACCTGAACTCGCTGCCCTGCTTCAGCTTGCCGCAGCCCCGGCAGGTCATCGCCAGCACCCGCCGGTTCCCGATATACATCGCCTTGCGCACCCCGACCCGCGTGGCCCGCCGCGCTGCCGCCGTCACTTCTCGCTCCATCGCTTCACGTCGATGTCGCCCGGCACGCCCGGGAACATCTGCGACCACACGTCCCGCCCGACCCCGGCGATCTGCTGCGCCACCTGCTGTCCGCCCTGCTCCGGCAGCAGCCACACCTGCGAGTCGTGGATGGTGATCAGCAGCCCGGCCTCCCCGATCCCCTCGTCGAGCCCGCGCTGCGGCACCCCCAGCTCCCGGCCGAGTAGGTCCGACCGGATCATCCAGTCCTTGCCCAGCTCCGCCAGCGACGCCTGCACCCTCTGGTTGAACGCCTTGTGGGTGTCCTCGAACGCACGCCACCAGCGCATCCGCCCGTTCACCAGCGGCATCCCGCGCGCCTGCCAGTCCGCGTGCTCGATCTTGCGGCTGTGCTTGTCGATCGCACGCCGGAACTCCGGGTACAGCTGGTTCCATTCGGACACGATTCGCTGCGCCTCGGGGTTGCTCAGCGCCAGCCCGGCCTGCTTCTTTACCATCCGCTGGAAGGTGAGCCAGCCCGACCCGAAGATCAGGCTGAAGTTTGCGCGCTTGGCGACTTGCCGGAACTGGCCGAACGCCTCGTCCCCTTTGCGCAGCCCGAACAGGTCGGTGGTGGTCTCCCCGTGCAGGTCGCGTTCCTCGCGGATCGCCGACAGCATCCGCTCGCACTCGGCCCACATCGCCGCGACCCGCAGCTCCGCCTGCGCCAGGTCCAGCTCCCACAGGTGCCAGCGCGTCCCGGCCGCCCTGCCCCGGTTCATCCTGCGCTCGGCCGCCGTGATCAGCTGCCTCGGGGTGGGTACCCCGGCCATCACCCCGTCCTCGCCGCCGAGCCGGTAGTCGTGCGGGATCGCCTGCAGGTTCACTCGTTCGACGCTGAACCGGCCGCTGGCGGTGCCGCCCTCGCCCTCGAACCCGCTGGCCACCTGCCGGAACACGGTGCGCAGCCGCCCGTCGGCACCGGTACCGTCCGCATACGGCTTGTACCACATCTTGTTCGCCACGGCCAGCCGGTTGTAGTCGCGCAGCTCGGCCGCGCCGCCGATCCCGTCCCGGATCATATCTTCGATCACTTCGGCGGTCAGCTGCGGCTCCTGCTTCTTCGGCGTCACCGCGTACGGTTCGAGCCCGCGCCCCCGCCTACGCACCCCGTCCAGGTCGACTACCTCGACCGGCTGCCCATCCCTGCCCCGCCCGAAATAGTAGTCCTTGACCTGTGCTATCGGCAGCCCCATCCTGCGTTCGGTCGCGGCCATCCGCTTGGCCACCTCCGCCGCTGCCTTGCGCGACCCGGCCGCGTCGTATGGTACGCCGCGCCGCTCCATCCGGCACAGCACCCGCATCAGCTCGACCTCGCGCTGCACCCACGCCTGCCCGGTCAGTTTCTGCGGCCCGCCGCCCTGCGCCACCTCGCCGCGTGCCACCCGTTGCAGCTGGATCAGGTGCGCCCGTGCGGTCATCAGCGCGTCCATCGCGGCGTATGGCCGCATGATCTCCCACGGCACCAGGTCGTACCGTGGGTTGGTCTTTGGCCCGAGATGTTTCTTCAGTGCCTGTTTCTCGTCGTCCGTGGCGCCCCAGTAGCGCTCGCTGACCGACCCCGGTCCTTTCAGCGCGGTCTTTTCGTTCGGGTCCAGCTCCTTGGCTGCGATCTGGGTGTCCCAGATCACCCGCTCGGTCAGGTCCAGTCCCATCCATCCGACGTGGTCCGTCCCTTCGCGCAACCCGCGCACCCCGGCCCGGGTCATCGTGACGTCGAATTTGGCGTTGTGCCCGATCAGCCCGCACCCGGCGTACCGCAGCCATTTCAGCAGCGCCTGCCACTCGACCAGCTCCAGGTTGGCGTCGTCCCCGCCGAACAGCGAGTCCTGCCCGTCGTCCTCCGGCTTGCCCACCTTGCCCTGGGCGAATGGCCAGGCGGTCCAGCGGATTACCGGCTCCTGCCCGCCGCTCTGCTCCTGCTCGCCGTCCCATTCGACCCAGGCGGTCGACACGACGCTGACCCGCGCCCCGTCGTCCGGGTGCAGCCCGGATGTCTCGGTGTCCCAGTAGATCGCCCCGGCCACGGCGGGCAGCTCGCTGGGCAGCCCCCACCAGTACTCATCCCTGGCCTTGCGCCAGTCGATCTCGCTCACCGCCGTGCTCACTGCTCCCAGCACCTGCGCTTGCACTGCCCGTCCTTGTGCCTCGGGTCGATCAGGTCGCATTCGGCCCGCTGCAGGGTGCGCAGCGCCAGCTCGGCGGCCTGGGCGACCGCATCGAAATACTCCGGGTTTGTGTGCCTCATCTTGGCGTAGTAGGCCAGGGTCTTTTCCTTGGCGGCGATCTTGCGCCGGATCGAGTCCAGCCGCTGCCCGCGCCGGTCCGGCGCCACCCGCTTGCGCACCCGTCGGTTGTGGTCGCGCTGCTGCTCGCGCCGCTGGGTCCACTCGTCCAGTTTGCGCTGGTAGTGCTCGCGCTGGTGTGCGTCCAGCTCCCCGAACTGCAGCATATCGGCGTAGTACCCGATCTTGTCGGTCATCGTGCTGATCTTCATGTGGTATATCCTACCATCTGGATCGGTCATACCCCCAGTAGCATTGTCTTAGCGGCACACAGCTCCGTCCCCGCGCGACGAGCGCGAGCGCGCCCACGCGCGCACACGAGACGCGCACCCCCGTCCCTGTTACGTTGTTACACACCCCGTCCTCCGGCGCCTTTGTAGGTAACAATATATATGTTACCTGTATTGTTACTTATATTGTTACCTGGACCTACCAGGAGTCGTTCTCGATCAGCTTCCCGATCTTCAGCGGCATCTCCATCTGCCCCGAGCGGCCGGTAACAATATTGCCTGTTACCTCCGGGACCCCCTCCGGGGCACCCTCCGCGACCCCGTCCCGCACCCGCTCCAGCACCGCCCGGCTCATCTCCGCAGACAGCGCCCGGTACCGCTGCACCACGTTGTGCCCGGGCGCGCTGCGGATCTTCACCGCGCCGCCGTTGTGCCCCGGCAGCCGCTGCGCCTGCGACGACAGCGCCTCCGCCGTCTCGGTCCGCAGCTTCACCCGGCCGTTGCGGGCCTTGGCCCACCACTCGGCCAGCAGCACCGTGGAGTACCGCACCACGCCGCTCTTCTCCACGTACGCCGGGGTGGTTATCGAGCCCCGCCCCAGCTGCTCGAACTGCGGGTAGGGTGGTTCGCCGTAGGCGCGCAGCGCGGCAGGCAGGATCAGCTTGGTCAGGGTGTTCTCCTCGCCCGGGTCGGTCTGCTCGGCCACCCACCGGTCGGCGCGCTCCGCGTGCGTCGTGGCACCTCCGGTGTGGTCCGACAACATCGCGTCCAGCAGCCGGGCACCCAGCCGGATCAGGGTCATCGCATCACCCCAGCGGCCCGAGCCCGTCTGCAGCGCCCGGATCCCGCCGACCACCTCATCGGCATGGGTCAGCGCCTCCTGTACCAGCCACCCGGCCACCACCGACAGCCCGCCCAGGCCCTCCGGGAACCGCTCGCGCAGCTCGATCACGTCCGCCCACTGCAGCCGGTCGCCCGCACCCGGCCGCACCGACCGGCGCTGCTTGATCCCCTGCGGCAGCTGGATCTGCACGAACCGGTCGGTCAGCGCCTTCTGCTGGCTCACCCCCAGCGCCTCGCCCGACAGCAGGATCGGCGCCACCATCGGGAAGTCGACCGTATCGGTCCGGTTCTCTGCCTTCTTGCTGATCGTCTCCTCGGTCGACGCCGCCCGGAAGATCTCGTAGTACGGCTCCAGCTCGTCGCGGTCGTCCACCCACACGATCCCCGAGCGGTGCGCCCCGACCCGGTCCCGGATCACCGGGTAGGTCGGCATCCCCGGCCGGTGCCGCGAACCGGACAGCTGCAGCATCAGGTCGAAGAACCCGGTGGTCTTGCCGGACTCGCTGGCCGCCTCGATCGCCATCAGCGGGAACTGGGACAGGAACCGCATCAGCTGGCCCTTCACCAGGGTCAGCGCCCACCACGAGCCGAACACCGACGCCACCGTCTCGTCCTGGAACGTGAGCACCTCGGCCAGCACCGCCAGCGCGTCCTCCCGGCTGCGCTCGAACCCGTAGTGGAACTGGGCGTCGTTGGTCAGCTTCGCCGCCGGGCGGACCCCGGCCTGGTCCAGCGTCATCACCTTGTCCGCCGTGATCACCTCCGAGTGGGTGACGAACCCGCCGACCTGGTTGTCCCAACCCAGGTGATCCACCCGCCGTACCGCCAACGGTTTCTGCGACTCCAGGTAGCGCATCAGCCGGGTACCGGCCGCGCCGCGCCCCTCCTGGCCGCGCTCCGGCGGGGTGATCCCGACCCGCCAGGTCGAGCACCAGGACGCCAGCTTGCGCCCGTCGGCCAGCACGTCCGCGCCGATCGTCGTGTCCACCGACACCCCGTCCCTGCCACGGGTCAGGGTGACCACCCACTCGGCGGCCTGCCCGGTCTGGGTCACCACCACCCCCAGCGCGTGCAGGTCGAAGTCGGCCCAACCCTCGCCGATCAGCGTCCGCTCGTCTTTCGACCCGACCCAGACCGGGCACAGCAGCTCGCGGCCGGTGCCGATCAGCCAGCCGTTCTGCGCGTCGGCCGACTCGATCGCGCGCCGCTGCTCGTCCTTCTTGCCCTGCTCCTTGCGCCAGATCGAGGCGATTACCTTCTCGGCGTCATCCAGCGCGGGTTTCAGCAGCCCGGCGGCCTGCCGGGCATGGTGCAGGTACAGGTCCTCCTGCTTGGCGTACTGCTTGGCGTAGTGCCCACACACGGCGGTCAGCCAGTCGTTAGCCTTGCCCTCGCCGCGCCGGGGTACGTTCTCCAGCAGGCTGGTCAGCATCGAGCGGACCTGCCCGCCGACCCCGGGTGCGGCCTGTCCGGTCTTGACCCTGCTGGCGGCCTGTGCCAGCAGATGGGTCCAGGCGTCGGCCGGTAGCGGGTCGTCCCGGTCCGACTCGATCGTATAGGGTTTGCCGGTGTCGGGGTGGGTCGACGGCGGCAGCACCAGGTAGCCGCGCCGGTCGATCCGGATGTCGATCCCCTCGGCGTATTTCGACTGCGGCACCTGCTTGACCTGCAGCATCTGCTCGGCGGTCAGGGTGAAGATCAGGTGGCCGCCGCCGTCGCCGCGCCCGGACAGGTGCCGTGACCCGCCGGTCAGCTCCTGCACCTGGTCCCAGCTGGCGCCGTTCTTCGGGTCGATGTCCAGCGCGATCCGCCCGTCCATCCGGCCGCCGATGTTGGCGTTCGGCCAGCGTGCCCACCATTTGCGGATCTGGTCCTCGTCCAGGGTGGCTTCGTTCACCCCGGTCTCGACCAGCGGTTCTTTGCTGCCGGGCACCAGCGGGAACACCGGGAATCCGCGCCTGGACCAGTAGATGGCCCATTGTTCGCGCGACTCCGGAGCCAGTGCATAGGCGGGCAGTTTAGGCATCGGCCACCGCGCCCGCGTCCACCCCTACGCCCACTCCTGCGACCTGCGCGCCCGCGCCCGGCTCCGTGCCCAGCCCGGCCGCCTCGGTCAGCAGGGCGATGTCCACGCCGCCGTCGCCTACCACCAGGGTGCCGCTGGTGCCGTCCCAGCTGGCGCCGTCCCGCGTCCGCCGGATGAAGTTCTCGACCAGGCGGACCAGGTCGGCGCGGGTGAACAGCCGCTCGCCGTCCCAGGTCGCGCAGCCCTGCGCCAGCAGCATCCGGATCACCGCCGATCGCGGCAGGTCGGTGCGCTCGGCTATCCGGTCCAGGGAGGCGGTCAGCTCCGGCGCCAGCCGGATCTGGTAGGGGGTGCGGTCGTCCAGTCTGGGCATCAGCTTCCGATTCGGTCAGGTGGGAATAATGACACTGTCATTAGTGGCGGGCGTGGGCCACCCTACCATACGGTTCGGCCGGGGGTCCAGATGCGCTTCCACTCGCACCTGAACACCCCGGCCTTGTTCGCGCGGCCCGACTCGGACGGGCTAACCCACCTAGGTCGTGGGCCGTTGGGTACTCCTACCACCGGCTGGTGGTCTTGTAGCGCGCGATACCACGATGGCTGCGGGTGGGGGTGTCCACCATCGTATTCCTGAGTTCTCGGCTGGCGCCTTCCGCCGCCCCACCTCAGTGCGTGTGGCCTGACTCGAACACGGGCTGTCCTAGGCTGCCAGCCGCCGACTACTTAGGTTTCGTCGGTCTGGGCACACGCTGTCTATTCAGTTTGCGTCGCTGTTGTAGCCAGGCCCGCGACTCTCCCACACGCTTCGGCGTATTCTCGGCTCAACCCGCGTGCGACCCATAGCCTGTCAGTCGGCGCCCTGGGGTTAGTTGTCCAGGTTGACGGTCTGGACCGCGATGGAGGTGGTCGGCACGCACAGCGCCCACACCTTCAGCGTGCCGGTCCACTTGCCGTTGCCCAGGACGATCCAACCATCGAGCCGGTCCGGCTTCGGCGTGTTGGTGTTCCAGTCCATCCGGCCCGGGAACGACGAGGTGACCGCAAACCCGTTCGGGCTCTGGCTGTCGACCGTGCTGCCCTGCACTCCGCCCGCGATCGCGGTGTAGGTCTGCGAGGTTGCGTCGTCGTCGGCGCAGGCGACCGTGGCCGAGCCGCCGCCGCCGTTCTCGTAGTTCTCGACGCGGAACACCGCACCGGCGAGCCCGTCGCGGCCGTCCGCCCCGGCCGGTCCCTGCGGGCCGGTCGCGCCCGTAGCTCCGGTGGCGCCCGTCGCTCCCTGGGGACCGGCGGGTCCCCGCGCGCCGTTCAAGCCGTTGAGCCCGTTCTTGCCATCCTTCCCGGCGTGCTCGTCGATGTAGCCCTTGACGCCGTTGCTCAGCGCGCCGATCGACACCGCGCGCCCGCCGATCTTGGCGTTGGTGACCGCGCCGTCCGCGAGGTTGCGCGAGGTGATGGTGCCGCTGGCGATGTCGCTGCCGTGGATCAGGCCGGACGCGACCGCGCCGCCCGTCCCGGCTGCGACGATGGCCGCCGCACCTGCCGCGATGAACGCGGCCGTCTTGATCTTGCTCATCGGTGGTTCCTGCTTCCTTTGTTCGCGCCCGGCCCTGGTGGTCGAGTTGCTGTCCTGGCCCAGCCTAGCAGGTCTTTGACAATCTGTCAAGTCAGTCGCCGCCGGTTGCCTGCCGCACAATCTCGGCCACCGCGCGCAGCTGCTCGTTGCTCAGCAGCCGCCAGGGGATGCTACGTACGTCCAGCTCGCGCAGGATCTCGCGCCGCTCGGCCTCGTACGCGTGCCGGGCGGGCGTGTAGATCTTTACCTGCGCCGGGTCGGCACACTCGTATCCGGTATCCAGGTGGAACGGACGCACCCGGCCGTGCAGCTGCACATACACCCGCGTCCGGCCGACCTTTACCACCGGCGCCTGGTACAACACGGACAGGTCGTCGCGCCCGCGCGAACTGTACGATGGGCAGACGTAGACGGTGTCGCCCACCGCGATGTCGGCTTTATCCACGAGCTGCCCGTCCCATCTCATTCCATCTGTGCGCGCGGCCCGATTCGAACGGGCGTGCCCACCCCGGTTTCACTTGTCCACCGGGTCTGGCTCGTACACGGCCAGAGCGCGCGCTACCTATTCAATTGTAACGGGGTGAGGGCAGGTGCGCCTAGATCCCAGAAGATCATCATGAGCGTCCTTTCGGCGCCTGCAATGCGCGCCGTTTACCCTCGACCCCGATCCCTCCTGACGCGCCGCGTCAGAATTTGTCGCCACCGCCGCTGGAGGCACCAGCGGGCTCGGCCGTGCCGACGTCGTCCGGGTCGAAGTCCCACTCGTCGGCGTCGAACTCCGCCAGCCGCTGCACCACGTTGCGCTGCTGACCGGCGTTCTTGCCCTGAGACTGCGTCTCCTGGCCCAGGTACAACACCACCCACTCGCCGATCATCTCGTCGGTGTCCGAGTCCGCCGAGTAGCCGAACGCCTCGAACGTGGCCTTCAGGAAGCCACGCGACTTGGGCGACAGCGAGGTGTTGTTCCACTGGCGGCCCGGGTGCCGCGTGCCGCTCTCGTCGTGCAGCGCCTCGAACTCCCACACCCAGTACGGGTGCTCGTCGCCCTCGCGCTCGGTGACCGACCGCAGCCGCGCGGCGTACCGCCCAGCGGGCAACAGGAAACCGCCGGACATCGCCTCGGCGTTCTCCACCTCCTTGGCAACCTTGCCGGGAAGCTTAGGCATCGCTGTCTCCATCCTGCGCCGCGTCGGCGCTGTCGTCGTTCTTGTCAGCCTTGCCCTTCTTGGGCTTGGACTTCTTGCTGGCCTTGGCCCGTTCGCGTTCGGCCGCAGCTGCCGCCTCGGCCGCAGCCTCCGCCGCGCGCCGCTGCACATAGGCTGCCTGGATCGGGTCGGATGCCTCCTCCAGCTCGCCCATGATGTAACCCAGGATCCGGTCGAACCTGGGCTCCACCAGCACGCGCGGGGTCAGGTCGAACCGATCCTTGGCGCGGGTGACCTTACCCGGCCGGGTCAGCGCGCGGAACTCGGCCAGCGCGTCGTCCTCGTCCTCCCCGGTCGCGTGCAGCGTGGCGCGCAGGTACATCACCAGGTCCACATACCCGAGCACGTCCCCGGCCAGCGCCGGGGTGAGTGACGGGCCGACCACGCCGGTCTTGTCATCGGTGCGCTCCAGCGCGGTGATGATGACGTGGCACGGCAGGTCGCGGAACCGCCGGGTCAGCTGGCGCAGCTGGTTGGTCATCACGCCGTAGTCGTCGCGATCCACGAAGTCCTCGTCGATCAACGACTTGTCGGTGACGCGCGGGTCGTTCTGCATCTTGTTGATGCGCTTGTCGGTGGCCTGCTCGCGCAGCGCCACGTGCACGTCGGTCAGCGAGTCGATGATCACGGCGAACCAGCAGCCGGGGTCGTCGGTCAGGTCCGATAGCAGCCGCTCGTGCAGCCGCTCCAGCGACTTGAACGTGATCTGCTCGCCCTTCTCGGGGTCCGGCCAGACCGCGATCCGGCTGGTGTCGATCCCGCGCCTGCGCAGCGCCACCGCCTTCAGGCCGCCCTCGGCGTTGACCACCAGCACCCGACCCTTGCCCTGCTTCGCCGCGACATTCGCCGCGAACGCGGCCGACGTGGTCTTGGCGGTGCCTTCCCGGCCGTACAGCAGGACGTTCAGGTAGTCGACCGTATCGTCCAGCGCGGTGAACCCGAACTCGTCGGCGTTGCCCTTGGCTGCGCTGTGCGCCCGCTTGCCCTGTTTGGCTGCCGCCGCCTTGGTGGTGGCCAGCTCGGTGACGTTCGATTCGTCTGCGGCGCCGTCCGGCTCGTCGGTCTGCAGCGGTGGTTGTACCGCTGTCGGTGGCGGCTTCTCGGCCGCCGGTTTACTTGCGAGACGTGGCATTGGTTCCTCCTGTTCGCTCTCGTCTCAACATTCCACAGGGTCTGCCGCTGTGGGCCGGTTGTTGCTGTGCCGGGCTAGCCAACCACGTGGTTTGCCAGTCTGTCAAGCGTGCGCCTGCTGCCGTGCGCCCCGGTTCACCCTTGCTGCGGGTCGTAGGCCGGGTTGTTCGGGTCCCGGGTCGGGTCGTAGAACAGGTCGGTTACCTCGATCGCGGCCTCGATCTCCGCCCCGGCGACGTACAGGTCGTGGCCGCCCACCGGGTAGGTGTCGTTGCCCTTGACCACCACTACCGCCCAGTCCCCGTGCGGGCGCTCGGCGAACGGCACCACCACCAGGCCGGTGCGCTGCAACAACAGCAGCTTGCCCTTAGCCTCGTGCGACCAGCGCTGGCGCGGCAGCTTCGACGCGAACGCGTCGGCGCCGGTCAGCCGGTGGAACAGCTGCACCGGATCGGTGGGGTCGGTCGGCTTGAAATGGCCGTCGTCGGCAGTGCTGATCTTCACGTTCATCAGTCGGTCTCCTCATCCATAAACCAGGCGTCGGGGACGGCGCCGCGCGTGCCGCCACGGCGGGACGGGTGCCGTCCGGTCAGGATCGAGCCGTATAGGTAGCGCAGCGACCGGTGGTTGGTCCGCCCGTAGGCCCAGTACAGCTCGTCGTCGATCCAGGCGTAGGCCAGGTACCGGCCGCGCGTCTTGGCCTGCACGCCCATCTTGCTGATCCGGTGGCGGTTGCGGAACATCGCCCACAGCAGGTTCCCGGCCAAGTACGGCCGACGCCGCTCGTCATACCGGATGCATGGGCGCAGCAGCAGCCGCTGCCAGCACGTACGCGCCGCCCGCCCCGCTCGCTGTCCCGCTCGCCGCGCGGCCATCAGTACACCACCAGCGCAACGTACAGCACGCTGGCTATGGTCGCGGCGGTGAACACGAACGCCCAGGCCCGGCTCATCACGCCACCAGCCACAGCAGGGCACCGCACAACGCAGCCGCCGCGATGGTAACCAGCGGGACCGCGACCCACGCCACCAGCGCCTCGCCCCGACGGGTCAGACGCCAGCTGTTCACGCCGCCTCCCAGGACTTGCGCACCTCGGTGGGGTAGCGCCCGAGCCGGTCCGCCGCCTGGTGCAGGCCGAACCGGATCTTGCCGGGCTCGCCCGCCGCCTGCTCGCGCTTGTTCGCCGGGACCGGCGTCAGGTGGGTCGCGGCGACCTGGTGTGCGGCGGCCAGCACGTCCGCCACCATCGAGCGGTGGCACTTCCACCACAGCAGCTCCGAGCAGATGATCGCGCAGCGCGGCTGAGTCGGCTGCCCGTACTTGGCGACCAGGTCGGCCAGCGCCGCCCGGAACCCGTCGGTGGCGGTGTACCAGCTGTAGTCGTGCAGCCCCTGGTTGGTCCAGCCGGACACCCAGTCGGGGTCGCCCCACAGCTCGGGCTGGTCGGCGGCTTTCGGGATGCCGATCCGCTGCTTCGGGAAGTGGCCCCGCGTATACGCCGCAAGGTCGACGCCGCGTGCGGCGCCCCAGGGCAGCATCGTGTCGGTGACGTTGCGCTCGGTCCAGCCGCCGAGTCCCTCGGCCCATTCGCAGCCGATCCCGGCGGCGGGTAGCCAGCGGTCCATCTGCTCGCCGTGCCACCAGGGCCAGTGCGAGGAGCGGTGCGACCGCACGTCGACGATGACTTCGACGCGGGCGGCCTTGCAGATCCGGATGAATTGGTCGGGTTCGTGGGTCGAGTGGCCCAGGGTGGTGATAGCCATGAGGTTTCTCCTGTCGTCCGGCTTCGCACCTATTCAAGCACATACTTTGACAATCTGTCAAGCGAGGCTGCGTGTCGGGCCGGTGCTACAGCGTCTTGGTGACGTCCATGCTGATGTGCGGGTCGGCCCTGGGCGGTGCCACTGGTTCGGTGTACGGCACCAGGTGCTGGTTCTGGTAGGTGATCGCCTCGGTCAGGCACTGCTTGGAGCAGGCGTCGATCGAGCCGCGCTTGCGCTTGCCGCCGTGGCCTGCCTCGTCGACGTCGGTGCGCCGCTCGATGTGTGCCTGCCACCAGCCGGGCGGCAGCTCGAACGCGTTCGCCGACTGGGCCAGCGCGCCGCACCGGTCGCACTGCCAGACCGTGGCGTCGCCCGTCGTCGCGATCCTAGGCACTGCCCAGCTCCTGCTGCAGCCACTCGACCAGCTCCGGATTGACGTTGAACCGCAGCGGGATCACCCGGCCGGACCCCAGGTCCACCGGCAGCACCAACAGCAGGTCATGGCGGCGGTTGTCGTCGTTCACCCGCGCCGGTGACGACACGATGTAGGAGCCGCCCATGGTGAAGTCGCCGCGCAGCTGCGCATTGTTGAACGGCACGCGGTCTCGGATCGCGTCGACCACCTCGGGCGGCAGCGGCTGCGTGGTCATGGCCCCTCCTGCTCCTCGGCCCAGGCGGCAGCGGCCCGGACCGCTTCGCCCAGCGCATCCCGCAGCTGCATCGCCTCCTGCACGGTGAAGCTCTCCGGCCCGGTGCAGTAGTCACCCGCCATCAGCTGGATCTTGGGCTCGCCGTCCGCCACCGGCGTCAGCACGCCCGGCCGGGTCTGCTCCCACCGGCGCTGCTGTTCCACCCACAACGACACGAGACCTGGCAGGTTGGTGATGCCCTGCTCGCGGCTGGGCGGCCTGCGTTGGATCGGCTGCATCAGTCCTGCCCCTCGTCCTTGGTGTATTCCTGGTGCTTCACCGCGCGGCGCTCGAACCCAAAGTCGGCCAGCACCGTGTCCATCGGCGCGATGCCCTTGCGCGCAGCCAGGTGTGCCTCCAGGTAATCACAACGCCACGTGCAGCGGTCCGGCGCCGGGGAGCTGTACACGTCCCGGCTGGGGCTGTACGCCGCCTTGGCGGTGCGGTAGGCGTCCAGCGCGATGTTCTCCAGCTCCGCATCACTGCGGAACGTCTGCACCCGCCGGAACCTGTCCTCCAGCTTCATCGGCCCCTTGTTGCGCTGGGTGCGCGCGTCCGACCGGATCACCGCGATCGGCCGCTGGCCGTGTTCGCGCCAATACGCCCAGTTGTACAGCCCGAACTGGTCGTCGATGTCGATCTCGGCCGGGCGGCTGAAGTTGGCGGCCGACTTGTGATCCACCACCTTCAGCTGGTTGGTCTGCAGGTCGCGGATCACCAGGTCGATCTTGTACTTCAGCCGGAACCGGCTGCGCCCGCCGCGCTCGGTCAGCAACCACACCGACCCGGCGCGCTCGACACCCAGGATCTGCCAGGGCTCGTCGATCCCATACTGGTCCAGATAGCCCTGGTACATCCAGGCCAGCAGCTCCTGCTGTTCGGTCTGCTCGCCGGTGTGCTGGTCCACCAGGTGCAGCCGGGTGACGGTCTCGACGCACTCGGTCAGCATCCGGGTACGCAGCGCCGTGTTCGGGTGCTCGATCCACTTCGGGTTGCCCTGCTTGTCCTGGCCGGTGCGGTGCCGCCGGATGGTCAGGTAGTGGGTCTGCAGGATCTCGTGCCAGGCCGACCCGCGCGACAGTGGCGTGCCCTCGCCGGGCGGCCGGGACCACAGCTGCAGGTAGTTCAACGCGTGCTTCAGGCCGCACTGCCGGAAGGCGTCCAGCTCCGAGTAGGAGACGGTGATCGTCTGCGCCATCAGAGCGGCTCCACCGCAGTGACCTGCAACAGTTGCACCGGCTCGGGCTCGTCCTGGTTGATCCACTGGACCAGGTCGTCCCAGGGATAGCCCTTGGGCGCGCGCAGGCCGGTGGTGTACCACAGCCCGTTCCCGGCCTTGACCGCCGCGTAGGCGTACGCCTGGCTGCCGCCGAACGTCTTGTCGAAGTAGATGACCAGGATGTCCTGGGTGGGGTCGCCCTCGGGCTCCTCGGGCAGCTGTTCCAGCCGCGCCAGAGTCTCGGTCAGTCGGTCCAGCTGCCTGCGCAGTAGGTCCTTCCTGGTCTCGCGTGTCGGCTTCATCTCGGGTTCCGTCCTGTTGTGGTGGTTGTTGCTGTCGGTCCAGCCGGTGTTGGTCCATTGGGCGAATGGCCGGATCGGTCGGGTGGTGTTCGCGCCGTGCCCCTCGCAGGATTGCGCGGCGCTGCTCGGCCGGGTGATCCAGGCGGCGCCGCACGCGCAGGTGCAGACTAGCTTGCCGCCGCCGGTCCAGGTGGGGTGGTAGCCCGAGAAGCGGCGCAGGAACTCCTGCGCTACCGGGTGGTCCGGGTGCAGCACTTTGATCCGGTGCCCCTGGGCGCACACTTCCATTATCATCGGCGTTGCCATGGTGGCCACCCTACCAGGTTCTTTGACAGATTGTCAAGTCGTCGAGTTGCAAGTAGGCGTCGGCCAGGTCGAGCGCCACCTGCCCGGTGATGCCGTACAAGTAGAACAGCGCCAGCAGCTGCCACCGCCGGATGCGTTCGACACTCTCGTCGTTGACCGGGACCGACACGCCCCACTTGGTGGGCAGCTGCGCCCGCATGCCCATCACGCCCAGTTGCCCTTCTTGGCGCAGACCGGGCCGATCCCGGCCTCGATGCTGCCCTCGTCGGTGAGCGTCGCGCCGCAGTTGCAGCACACCCCGTAGATGGCGCCGAACTGCTTGGCCTGCTCCAGCGTCATCCGCTGGTCCGCCTGCACGAACCGGTACGCCGTGCCTGCGTACTCCCAGCGCGGCTCCTGGCCCGGCTCCAGCACCAGCAGCTTGGCCAGCATCCGGGAGCGCGCCTGGTTGGTGTACACCTTGTAGATGCGGTCGTCGGCGGTGCGGTAGATGCCCGACTCCAGCTCCACCGCCGCCTCGGTGACCTGCTTGCGCGGCGCGGCCATCAGGGCGTCGATCAGCGCGCTCGCCTCGCGGACGCTCAGCGCGGCCGGGTCGGTGGGGGCGTCGATGTTGGTCAGGTCCTTCTCGCCCAGCAGCTTGCGCAGGAACCCGAGCTGCTTGTCGGACGCCATCGCGCGGCAGGCCGGGCGGGCGTCGGCCGCGCGCGGCTTGTCCGGGCAGCCCATCAGCCGGTCGATCAGCGCGGTCGCCGACTTCTTGCTGATCGTGTCCAGTTCGGCCGGGATCTTGATCGGGCCGAGCTTGCCGCCCTGGCCGCTGGTGTCCTTCTGCTCGACCAGGCGGCGGATGAACGCGATCTGCCGCTCGGACGCGACTGGTTGCTCGCGGGCTCGCCGCCCCGGCGCCCGGCGAACGGCACGTCGTCGGTCGGGTGGTACTGGGTGCCGGTGGCGCGGCTCAGCTGCTCGATCTTGGTGGCGCGGATCTCACGCAGCCGGTCGGCGGCCGGGCTGCCCTCGGCGATTGCGTCGTCGAGCATTGCGATCTGGTCTCTCAGGTCCCGCTCTGCTGTCATCGTCATACTACTAGTTTAGCATGCGCCTTGACAATCTGTCAAGCCCATCCCGCGCGGCTACAGGCCGGTGGTCTCGCCGCACCGGCAGACCATGAAGTTCCCGACCATCTCGTGGTAGGCGGGCCAGAATTGGTGATGGTGCAGCTCGTATGCCACCAGCTCCTGGGCGGCACGCCAGGCGGCGATCGTGTCGTCCGTCTCGACCTTCTCGGCGGCCTCGCGGCGCAGCAGCCGCACCCGGCGCAGCTGCAACAGCCGCCACTCGACGTTCGCCGCCAGCGCCAGCGTTGCCAGCCCGGCTAGGATCTCCATCAGTCCGGCCACCTCATCGTCGATAGGAACGTTCGCGGGTCGTAGCCCTCCAGGACGTACACCACCGGCGGCTTGCCCTCGGGCAGCAGCCGCACCACCGGTTCGAAACGGGGCGGCCCGGCGCTGGTACTACGTGGACGAACTACCACGTCTCGTAGGGGATGTTCAACAGCCGGTACACCAGCGGTACCTCGAATTCACCCGCCGCGATCTCCTCGTCGGACACCGCGAATGGCTCCTGGCCGTAGTTCTGCCGCATGCACCGCCCCCTTCCACACCACTGGCAGACGCCGACCCATCGACAAACTCGCTCATCGCGTCGCCACTCCATATCGGACACCGGGTGTGAGCAGTCCAACGGGATGCGCGAGAGGTTGGACCGACCGATCGTCGGCTCGATTGTCGCCTCGTGCCTGCCCATCAGATCAGCTCCCGCACGGCCCCGGCGACGTGCAGCTTCTCAGCCAGCGTGCCCATCAGTGCCTGCTTCTGTTCTGGCGACAGCTCGGCTGCCTGTAGCCCGACCTTGGCTCGCCGCTAACACGTTGAACTCTGTGGCGCCTGGCTCGTATCGCGCCTCGCCGCCGTTGGCGTCGACCCACGCGATGATGGCGGTGGCGGGCGCGCCGGACGACCCACGAGTGGAGCGGGTACGGTGTCCGTCCCAGCGCATCGACTCAGGCATTTCGCTTCACCAATCGCTTGTCCTTGCCGCCGTTGGACACGACGACGAACTCCTGCCCGCAGCCGCACACCCACGTATGCCCCTCGGGGTGGACCCCGAGCGACAGCCGAGCGAACGCTAGCCCTATGTGGTGACAAGGCTGCGGGGCAGGCTGCTCGGGTGGCTGCTGCCACCCCGGCTGTTTCGCGTTAGTCACTGCGCCTCCCCGGTCTGCCGAAGAAGGTAGTGCCAGCCGTGCAGCTCAGCCGACAGCGCATGGTCACCCACGCCACCAGCCTCGCGGATCTGCTTCGCCGACGCCTTGGCCACCGACTTCATGCCGCGCTTGCGCAGCACCCCCTCGGTTGGTTTCTGGATCGACGCGGGCTGCAGCACTAGCAGTACCTCGTTCTGGTTGCGCGCGCGCTGCGCCATCCACTTCTGGTGCTCCTTGGTGCGCTTGGACTGGCCCTGGTCGTCGCGCCGGTCCAGCTCGTCATCCGCCGCGCAGAACAGATCGCGCCTGCGCCGACAATCCAGCCGGTGCGCCCACTTGATGCAGCCGATCATCTCGCAGGTCGGCATCGTCGACCCGGTCTGCGCCATCGCCTTGTCCGGGTAGAGCCTGAACTCCTCGACCACCAGCACGTCGATCTCGTAGTTGAGCATCGCCGCCGCGATCGCATCGACCGCAGTCTCCGGGGTGGTCTCCCAGGCGCGATCGCACTGGCCCGTCCCGGCCACGCCCGCGAAGTTGCTGAATTCGGCCATGCCGACGTGCTCGCCGCCCGGGTCCACCGCCCACAGCTTCACGGCGTCGCCCGCTGCACGTGCTGCGTGACCCACGCGCGCTCGCGCGCCATCTGCCGGTTGAGCTGCACCTGGGCGATCACCCGCTGCCGGACCACCAGGCAGGCTACCGGCGTCGGTATCCGCACCGACAGCGCGTGGCGCGGCACGTAGGGCTCCGGCGGCGTCATTTCCAGCCCATCCGCTTGTTGAACTTGGCCAACAGTGCGGGGAACGGCTCCAGCCGCTCGGTGACCTTGGCGCGCACCACCGCCTCGTCAGCCCGGGTAATCGGGGTCTGCTTCACCTGCTCGGCCAGCTGCGCCAGCAGCCGCGCGTCGTGGCCCGGCAGGAACGCGCCACCCTTGGTCTGGCCGCCGCAGCTGCACTCGCAATCGCGCACCTTGCGGGCCTGGCGCTGTGCGCGCGCCGCCTCCCGCTGTTGGGGGGTCGGGCGGCGCTTGCGCTCGACCACCTCGCCAGCCTCGACCCGGGTGTTCAGGCACTCCTGCACCATCGCGTAAGTGGGGTTGGCGCCGGTGCGCGCTGCCGCCCGGCCCATGCAGCCCTCGATGTCGGTGCAGGTGCCGTGGGTGGCGGTGTACTCGCCCTCCGGGTTGTGATGCCCGCACCGGGTGCAGCGGACGGTGACGTGCTGCTCGCAGGGGCAGTAGGCCAGGCCGCCGGTGGCGGGGTTGTAGGTGGCGCCGGGGCACAGGTTGTGTAGGCCGGAGGCGCAGGCGCCGCACGCGAACGGCAGCTTGATCGGCGCGCCCGGGGCCGTGGTCTTGGTGGCGGTGGTCATGCAGCAATCCAATCATCAGGCTTGACAGGTTGTCAAGCGGGGGGTCAGCTGGGGTCGTACCAGTGCATCGGCCCGCCGCAGCGGTCCGCGCGCATGCCGTGCTCGCAGGTGCCGACGCTGGCTTCGTAGGCGTCCAGGTCGGTCAGTTCCTGTTCGGTGATGCCGGGGCAGGCGTAGAAGCTGCGGTTCAGGGCGAAGTAGCCGTGTGGTTCGTGGGCGGTGTAGTTGTCGCAGAACGCGGCCGGGGTGGGCTCGCGCTCGGCCTCCAGTTCGTCCCAGTAAGCCTGCTCGTCTGCCGTCATGACCTCGTCCATGCGTCTATTTTAGCACAGACTTTGACAGATTGTCAAGCACAGTAGCGGACGACCCGGAGCCCGAGCAGCGCCGCCAACTGGCGCGCTACCGCGTCCGAGTCCGGCGCCAGCGTCAGGTTTGCGCCGTTCGTCGCGACCGTATAGCCCTGGTTGACGTAGCCGCCCTGGCATGCCTGATGGCGCAGGGCGGCCGTAGCCGTCCAGCTCGCGGTGCTGATCGTTACCGCGTTGCCTTTGAACTGGCAGGCCACACCCTTTGGGTCGGGTGGGCGCGGGCAGCGTACCCCGATCGATTGCCAGGTGACAGCGGTCGTCGGCGCAGCAGTGGTCGGCGTCGGAGCGGGTGACGCCGGAACGGATTGGCCCCCGACGGCCTGGCGGGGCGACCCGCACGCGGCAACAGACAGGCACGCGATCAGCGCCATTGCCCCGAGTGCGACCCGGCGGGCAGCACGACGCCTGCGACTGTAGCAGGTGCTGCACAGCCCATCCGAGTTCAGCCGGACCACGCCGTAGGGCAGGCGGCCGACGTTGCGCAGGTGCCACCAGATCGACTGCGGCAGCATGACCCGGCCGCAGCCGTCGCCCTCGCACCAGCTGGCCTCGCCCGGGTAGGTGTCGAACAGCGCCTGGGCGGCTATTACGTTCGCGCGCCGTTCCTGCAGGGTTTGTGGCTGTACGGGCATCGGCGCCGCGCCCAGCCGCAGCCCGGCCCTCACGGCAACACCAGCGCCGGTGCGGCGGGCCGGTTGGCCTCGTGGCCGGGGCAGCCGTCGCGGCGAGCGACGAGGACCTCGCTGGGGCTGACAGCACGCTCGCGCCCGTCGGCGTCGATAATTACGATGTTGACGCGGTGGCTGCGGACGACGCGGCTACGGATGCCGCAGTCGACGAGGCGGGCGACACCCCAGGCAACGACGGTCACGATGTCGTCGATGCGGATGCGCACGCCGAGACGATCGACGTGGTCGTGGAACTTGGATGCGGTCATACGAACATTCTAGCAGCGGCTTGACAGCCTGTCAAGCTCGAGCGGTTCAGAGCAAACGAACCATCTGCGCCGCCGTCAACGTCCGCACCTGCACGTCCGTCTTGGCCGCCACCGTCTCCCGCTTGCCCACATCCACCGTCCGGCCACCGCGCGGCGACACCGCCACATAATCCAGCGCCGTACACGGCCGGGTCTGTCCGATCCGGTGGATCCGCTGCTTCGCCTGAGTGTTCCGGCTCGGCTTCCAGGACTTCTCCACAAAGATCACCATATCCGCCGCCGTCAGCGTCAGGCCCTCCGCGATCGTCTCCAGCGACCCGCACAACACATCGCACTTACCCTGCTGGAACTCGCGCACCGCAGCTGCGCGTGCCGCCTTGGTCGTCCCGCCGTGGACCACCCGGGTCTTGGCACCCACCGACTGCGCCACCTGCGCCGCCGCCTCCACACTGGCCCGGTAATGCGCCGTCACCAGAGTCGGCCGGGCACGCGACGACAGGTCGAACTCCAGGCGCTGGAACTTGCCCGACTCCGCCGGGCTCGGCCGGTCACCCAGGATGCCCAGGCCGGTGGTCATCTTGTCCAGGATCACGTTCTTCGCGCCGTCGCTCCACGCCACCAGCTCGCTACCCTGCACCTCGGCGACGTAGTCACGCTTCATCGACCGGTACTCGGCGTACTGCTTCGGCGTCATCTCCACCCGCACCTGCACCTCGGTCAGCGCGGGCAGGTCGGGCAGCACATCGTCACGCAGCCGTTGCAGGAACCGGTCGCCCAGGTTCTCCGCCACGAACTCGTGATAATGCTCGCACGGGTCCCACGCCGGGCGTTGCAGGCACGCGGCGTTGCAGCGCCGCATCCCGAGCACGTCCGTCTTGTGCACGCTGTACTGGTTGGGTGCGGTGTAGAACCACTGCTCCACCCAGCGCCAGTATGAGCCGAACCGGCCGCCGCGCTTCGCCTCGTGCGGGAACAGCAGCTGCAGCGGCACGAACAGCTCATGCGGCCAGTTCGGGATCGGCGTGCCGGTCGCCAGGAACACCTGGTCCGCCTGCCGGGCGATCGCCTGCGCGGCCTGGGTCCAGAAGGTCGAGCGTCCCTTCACGTAGTGGCACTCGTCCAGGATCAGCGTCTCGATCCGGCCCAGCTGCTTGATGTCCGGGTGCAGCGCCATCGTCGGTCGGGTGGCGGACTTGGACTTTCCCGTCTTTTCCCGAGCATTTAGTCCGGAGTAGGGCGCCTGGAACACGTCGGCGCCCGGCGCCCACAGCTGGATCTGGTCGTCCCAGTTCCCGCCGTCCAACACCATCGCCGGGGCAACCACCAGGGTGCGCCCCGACGCGGCGTCCAGCAGCTGTTTGCTCTTGCCCAGGCCGGGCTCGTCCCCAAGGAAGGCCCGGCCGCGCGATTGCAGGAACTTGACGCCCTCGACCTGGTAGGCGTACGGGTCAGGCTTCGACGGGCTCACGCGCTACTTTGTCCTCGAACTCGTCGACGTAGCGGCCGTCGGCCGCCGCGCGGGTCTGCTTCTCGATCGACCAGCCGGTGGCCTGCTCGATCCGCCGCATCGTTTCGAGGTTGGGGATACGTCCGCCGGAGCGGATACGGCTCACACCGGAATGGGACAGTCCGATCCTGGTCCCGATCTCCGCGTTCGTAGCCATACTCATATTGTACAGGCTCCTTGACAGTGTGGCAACATCAGGCGTTCCGGAGGTACCAGGTCGGCTTGCACAGCTGCGTCCACTCGTCCGAGTCCGCCCGCTGCTCTACCAGCACCGACCAGGCACCCTTGCCCGCCTGGACGGCGCGGTACGCCAGCTCACGGTCCGCTCCGCTGCGGACCGCGAACCACAGCTGTGCCGCCGGGGTGGGCAGCGGCAGCGCCGCCCGCAGATTATCCGCAATCCGGTCGGTATGCACCACCAGCCCCCGGATCAGCTGGATGGTGGCGCGCAGCAGGTACCCGGCCAGCACGGACAGGTCGCGCAGCACGACCCGCTCGACGCTGGAGTTGCTGATGTCCCGCTCGAACCACAGCGCGCTCTCGGTCTCGACCAGCGGCCACAGCAGCCCGCGCGCCACTCGCGACAGGCCGCAGATCTGCTCGGCCGCGATCGGGTTCCGCTTGTGCGGCATGGCGGACGAGCCGACCTGGCCGGGCTGGAACCCCTCGGACAGCTCGCCCAGCTCGGTCTGCGCACTGAGCCGGACGAACAGCGCCACCCGCTCGCAGGCCGACGCCAGCTGGACCAGTGCGAACCCGTGTCGGGCGTAGTAGTCGCGCCCCACCACCTGGGTCGCCTTCGGATCGACCGGCAGGCCCAGCCGCGCCGCCACCGCGCTCTCGACGGCCGGTGGGTTGTAGGCGTAGGTGCCGACCGGGCCGGACAGCTTCATCGGCAGCTGGTCGACCCGCAGCTGCCTTAGTGCCCGTGCTATCTGGGACCGCAGCACGTGCAGCTGCCGGGCCAGCGTGATCGGCTCGGCGCCCTGGCCGTGGGTGCGGCCGAGCCGGATGGTGGCGTTGTGGTCCGCCGCCAGGGTGTACAGCGCGCGGAGCAGCAGGTCGCCCTCAGTCTCCAGCTGCTGCGCCACTTCCCTGGCGCGCAGTGCGTTCGCGGTGTCGACGACATCGGAGGATGTCAGGCCGTGGTGCACCCATCGGCCGTGCTCGCCGACGTTCCGCGCAAACTCCTGTACGAAGGCGGCTACGTCGTGCCGGGTGACTTTCTCGGCCTCGGCCACCCGCTCGGGTGCCGGTGGCGGCGTCGCGATTATCGCGCGGGCGGCGGCGGCCGGGACCAGGCCCTGCTCGGCCTGGGCGGCAGCGGTGGCTCGTTCCACCGCTGTCCAGAGATCCAGGGTGTGCTCGGCCGACCACAGCCGCTCGATCGGTTCGTGTGTGTATCTGGGGTCCATGGCGCCCAGTGTACCGGGCGCCTTGACAGCTTGTCAAGCGAGCGGGTAGGCTAGCGGAGGTAGTGCGGGGGTCGGCCCGCCACCCACACCGGCCGGGACGCGGGGATGGGGAGCGCGCCCGGCCGATGCCGGAACCTGGGGTGCGGGCCGACCCCCTAGCTGCGTCGGGCGCGCTGTGCCGCGTACGCCTCGATGGGCCGGACAGCCGCCAGCGTCTCCTGGTGCTGGCGCTCGGCCTGCTGCATCCGCTCGCGGTGCCTGGCCCGGGTAACAACCTGCGCCCAGGTGCCGAGCACCGCCGACACGGTCAGCGATGACAGCACGAACTGGACCAGCCCGGACCAGAACACCAGCGTGAACATCAGGCGGCGACCCGGGTGGGCGGCTTCGCCCGCGCCCAGCCCCTGCTCGGGAAGGCGTACAGCTTGGCCTGTACCGTGCCGCGCTTCCACCAGCCGAAGTACGTCCCGAGCGCGATCACCAGGTTGCCGATGCAGGTGAGCACGACCACCTTCCAGTCGAACCGCGTGTGGTCGTTCAGCGACTCGACCAGCTGGGTCAGGAACGACGTGAGCGCCGTCAGGAACAGCGTGATGATGCCCTTGACGTCGCGCGGCCAGTGCTGTTTGACCACGACTGACGTCAGCAGCGGGATCACCGCGCTGATGATGAACGAGACGACGGCAGCTGCGCTGCCGAACGCCGTCACCAGCACCACGAGCAGGGAGGAGGCGTCCACGTTACGCCATGCCCAGGTGCGTTGCGATGGAGTCGAGCGAGTGCGGGTGGTCCGCGTCGCCGTGGATGACCTTCCCGATCAGGGCAGTCATCTTCTGCTCCAGCTCGGTGGTCTGCGCGTCGAGCTTCGGCTGGACCTCCTGGTCCACGATGGTGCGCGCCTGGTGCGCGGCTCCGTCGTCGCCGGTGAAATACTTGGCGAGGTGAGCCTCCACCGAAGCGTCCACCACCTGCTTGATGTCGTCGAGCGTGATTCCGGCCATGCTGTCTCCCTGTGCGATGTCGAGAATGGTCTGTCGTTGTGCCTTGCGTAGATTACCTGGGCAGTCCGGGTGTCCACCCCACGCGGCTCCGCCCATGCCGTGCCACCCGAACCCGTGTTCGCTGGGTGTGTTCGCGATCTGAAGCGGGATGTCGTGGGTCGTGTTGAGCCACTCCATGATCCCTGCGATGGCATTCACCTGGGCATCGGTGAGCGCCTCCGTGTCGTACCCCTCGGTCTCGATGGAGATCCAGTCGGCGTTCCCGGCCATCTGGCACCAGCTGGTGTACTTGGTGTCCAGGTACTGCTCAATAGAGCCGTCCTTGTACACCTCGAAGTGGCACGACATGTCGTGGTCTCCGGCGACCCAGTTGTACAGGTTGCCGTTCGACTGGTTGACGTGCAGCACCGCGCCCCGGTAGCTGCTCATCGGGCCGTCGGTGTGCCCGGAGACCGGGCGCCAGGTGGCGCCGGGGTAGCGCGCCACCTCAGCTCACCCGCCGTATGGTCCAGTAGTCCTGGCCCAGGTCGGGGTCGGCCAGGTACTCGACCGGCATCAGCAGGTAGCCGCGCTGGTACACGTCCGGTCCCCACGAGTTGCGGACCTTCGCATAGACCTTCGTGGCGCCCAGATCCGCGTCCAAGAACTGCCCGGCCGCGTGCCAGTCCTCTCCGAGCCCGATGCCCCAGACCGCCATGCAGTGCCCGCCGATGACCTGGTCGCCGTGGGCGGGCATCGAGACGAGCCCCGTGTGCGTCGCCTCATCCGACTCGAACGAGTCGTACAGCGTGACTCCGATGTCGATCGGGAAGCCCTCGGCCAGGCACGCCTGGATCGCGTCATCGGTGGCGTCCACGCGCTGGTAGTCCAGGCCGATGTTGTCGGCCGCGTCCTTCAGTGCCTGCTCCGGCGGAGCCTGCGTGAACTTGCTGATGTCGTATGGCCAGTCGGCCTCCGGCGCGATGCCCTGGGCGGTGGCCTTGATCGCGTCGCGGATCTGCCCGCCGGAGTCCTCGTCGGTCGTTCCCCCGAGCGCTCGCGTGTTGTAGTACAGCTGCAGACGCGACAACATCGGATCGTCGGCGCCACACTTCGCGCTCGCCCACAGGAAGCAGGCGAGTGTCCCGTGAGCGGTGCACGAGCCGAGCTGCCCCTGGTCCCAGACTGGCGGAGTGGCGGGGTCCGGCTCCAAGTCGATGAACTTGTACGGCGTCGCCTCGCGCCGCACCGCGTACAGACGGTCCCGGTGATCGGGCGCGTCGGGGATCAGCCCGAGTCCGCGCCCGCCGGGGGTGGTTTGTGCCATGTTCCGGTTCCTTCTCTCCTCAAAAGGGGCGTGCTAGCCTGACGGGTATCGGGCCGACCGATAGCCCGTTGTTGGTTAGCTCGCGGTTTGCTGCTCGCGCCCATGCGAGCAGCTTGTCGAACTCATCGCGCATTTCTGCGCTCTGCCCGCGTACCTTCTGGAGTTGGGCGTACACGCGGTCCAACTCCTCGTGCAGCGGCTTGACCATATCCAGGGCCATCGCCTGGACGATCTTCGCCGCGTCCACCTGCTCCTTGTTCCTGCCTGTGATGCGCTTGTAGATGGTGGTGATGAGCCCGAGCAGCGCCGCGCCGCAGCCGCCGCTGATCGCGATCTCCAGGACGTGCCCGATGATTGGTGAGCCGCCGCTCATTCGTTCCCCTCCATCTCACGCCCTGGGTGCTCGATCATCTTCCGGTTAGCTTCGGCCCGCATCGCGAGCCTTTGGGCCATGCGCCGGTCGGCGCTGGACTGCCACGAGCGGAGCGCGCACCCGAGCCCGAGCACCAGCAGCAGCAGCCAGGTGAATGAACTGGTGCCGTAGGTGTACATGATGGAGGCGGTGTACACGAACAGCCCGACTGAACTGGAGCCCGCTCCTGCCGATTCCAGAAGCAGCCCGTCCTCCAGGTCTTTGCGGATGGAGATCCCGACGAGCCCGCACGCTCCGCCGACCGCCATCAGCCATTCCCAGCTGTACTGCCATTCGCGGCCGATGATCGCGGAGAGCGCGCGGGAGTCGAACACGTTGGTGATGAAGAAGATACCAAGCAGCATGACGAGCGCGTAGGTGCTGACGGCCAGTGGGTGTGGACGGGGGACAATGTACCTCGCGCGCCAGGGCATCCGGCTAGCTCGCCTCCACCGTCACGATCACGGTGAGCCCGGCGCACTGGACGGTGATCTGACCTTCGGTGTCCGCGTCGGCGCTGGTCACGTCGAGTGTTGCGTTGTCGCCGGTCATATCGACCGACCGTGGCGCACCGTCATTGACGATGAAGTCGGCCGTCGCGGGCGGCGTGTCCTCGGGCCATCCCTGCCAGGTGTAGGTGACGGTGCTCACAGTCGCCCCGTCGTTCGGGACGGTCGCAGGGACGGCGGTCAACGTGGGGTTGGGTGGCGCGTACCAGGTGTCGTTCTCGTAGTGCCAGCCGATGCCCGGCCGGGGAACGAGCGCATCCACGTCAATGTAGCCAGGGAAGTATTCCATCGGTGTATTCTCATCAAACACCGCGATGTTGTCGCACACACCCTGGTCGTTGACGTGCGCCCAGACCTTGGTCGTCATGTGCTACTCCTCCCAGCTGATGATCGCGAGCCCCCCAGCTCCGTTCCCAGGCGTGCCGGAGAAACAACTGCCCCCACCGCTGCCATATCCGGTCCCATTACTACCTCCTGAAGTGTAGGTCCCGTTCCCCCCGTTGCCGTATGCTCCAACACCGCCGGTAGTACTGTTGCCAGAGGAATTGCCCCCTGCCCCTCCGCCTGACTGAAGCGATGCTAAGTCACCAGCAGCACCGCCCGTAATCGAGCCAAAACCAAGACCTGAAGTTTTCCCCGCTGCGCCACCACCATCACCGCCATAGGAGCCACCTGTGCCGATACCAGCCCCATAAGCGCCACCGCCGCTGCCGCCGTTCCCCTGGGCCCCGGCTGCTGTTGTGAAAGACCCAGAAAATCCACCAGCGCCCGTGCAATACTTGAATGTAGTGCTTCCACCATTTCCATTAGGTTGGGCGCCACCCGCGCCGATCGTGACAGGATTAGTGCCACTGATGTCAACGCCTGTGAATTTGACCCCAAAACCACTACCGCCGCCGAAAGCGTTGTTGCCTGTGGTGCCGCTGCCACCACCACCGAGCAGGAACACATCGCCCGTTGTTACACCGGCAGGCGCTGTGAATACACCACTCGACGTGAACACCTGGGACTTCTTGGTCTTACCGCTGCTGGACGTGGGCGGGAACACATTCGCACTCATGATGCAGGCACATCCGTTTCTTCTCCGAACAATGTGAACGTCACGCTGCCCGTATCCGATTGAACTCTGACAAGATCTGTCGGGTTCACAGTCAAGCCGATGGTGAACGTAGCCACCGAGTTGGCCGCGAGAGCCGCGTCATACACGATCGCGTTCCCGACGGAACCAGCCGCACCGGCAGAACAAACATGGACGCGGATCTTACTCGCGTTACCACCTGTCTCCGCTGCTACCAAAGTGGAGCAAGCTGCCCGCCGCCCCGCCCCGACAGTGTACAGCGTCGCGAGCGTCGCGGCAGCCGGGTTCGCCTGCTTGTTCAAGAAGATCGGAGCCGCCATAGCTCACATCCCTCCGAATAGGAACTGCCGGGTGTAGCGGGTCAACTGGATTGCCATATCGGCGGCCAGTTCGTACTGCGGGTGCGGGTTCGTCGCTGCGACGTGTGCCGTGACCGGGTTGGCAGGCGTGCCGTGGTCGTGATCGGCCGCTGCCCAGCCCTTCGCTGCCGTGCCGACGCTCGGCGTGTCGCCCCACCCGAGCGTGGTGACGTCGGCCGTCGAGCCGACGCCGTACGCCGCGCCGTTGAGCAGGTCCCAGCCGGTCCCGTTGTCACGGTAGAGCGCGCCGCTGTTCGTACCACCGCCGGTGACGAAGTACAGCCGCCCGACGATGCCCGGCGAGGCGACCGTGCTGGCAGGTCGGTTCGCGTACGTCCCGGACAGCACGCTCAGGAACGTATCGAGTTGATCAGCGAGGTCGCCGACCTGCGTGGGCACATCGTCCGGGTCGGTGTCCGAGTCCGGGACCACCAGGCCCCAGTTCGTCGTACTCCTCATGGCTGGTACTCCTTGATGTCGCCATAGGTCGGGTACATCGCCTCGCGCCCGCCGTACGTCTTGGCGCCGTCCGGCAGCGATGCGAGGATCTCGCCGTAGGTCGGCCCTGGGATCGTATCGTAGGCGATGATGTCCCCGGCGGGCTTGACTTCCGCAATGATCGCCGCCACGGCTGCTGGGTCCGGGGTCTCGCTCGCCCACGTCTGCAAATGGTGGTGGTACGGACTCGTGTCACGTTCGGTGAGGACAACGGTCCTGCCGCCGGTGAGAAGCGTCTGCACGGCTGCCACGATCGTCGCCGGGCGCCCGCGTGCATACCCCGGCCGCGACGCGATCAACGCGCGCGCCTCCGCGCCGGTCAGCCCGGCAGGCACCTGCACCCCGACGAACTGACCCAGGAACTGCGCCTGTCGAGCGGTGATCGCGTTCAAGTTGAACAGCTGGGTCCAGCCCGGCGTGCCGTCCGGCAGATCCAGCCCGTAATCGGCCAGGTGCTGCATCCCGGGTGCGGTCAGCGCATCGCATAGATACGCCAGCGGCCAGCCATTCTCCCCGTCCAACTCGGTCCACTTCGGCGGCAGCGCATCGTACAGCTCCTGGCCGACGGCGCAGATCGCGGGCTGGGTCATGCCGCCAGCGCCCCGGTGATCGAGCCGACGGTCGGCAACGCGGCCGGGCCGGTCAACGCCACCTCATCGGCAGCGCTACCGTTGACAGTCAGCGAGTTGACCCAACGCAACCCGTCAACAGCCATCAGCGCCCCCATCAGGGCCGAGCGATAAACCGTGTTGGTCTCCTCCCAGCTGGTGCCCGTCAGGTCTCCTTCGGTGACGCCCCAGGTGGCAGGGTTTAGGAACGCGGTTACGGTGTCGATCGCTGCGGCCAGCACGGCGTTGGGGTCGGCCGTCGCGGTCGGCGTGAACGTAAACGCCACATCGACCACGGTGTAGTTCGGGTCGAACACGTTGACGATGAACCCGATCTCGCGCAGCGACTCCAGGTAGGTCTCCACGTTGGCCTTCACGCCTGCGCTCAGCGGCTGGCCCTGGTCATCGACCACCGCGACCGCGACCATACGCTCGTTGTCCGTGGTGCCGTCGGCCGGGTTGTAGTTGTCCACGCCGACCGCGCGGAACACCCCGGTCACGTTGCGCGCCATCGCGCCGAACTCGGCCGCGAGGATCGGCGTCGGGGTGGACAGCTGCAGGTCGTTGATGAGGCGCTGGACGTACTGGTCGTCGGTCTCGCCGTCTAGGCCGCCGGTGGTGGCGCCGGTCGCCGCGATCGAGTCGACCCAGGCCAGCGCGTCGATCAGCACCAGCTGGTCCGGGGTGTAGCCGTTCCCGCTGGCACCGGCCGTGAGCGCCTGGATCGGTACCGCTCCGTCCGGGGTGGCGATCGAGCCCGGCGGGATGATCACATCAGCGGTGGTCTCGAACGGCACCAGCACGTCGCCGGTGATCTGGTAACCGACGTTGGTGCCTGCCGGGATCGTGTAGCCTGCGTCGTCCACGGCGGTTACCGTGATGGTAGTGGTGGCCGCGACGGCGTCATTGGGCTGCAGTCCGATCACGGTCTGGCCGTACCAGCGGAACGCCGCCAGCGGCATCTGCTTCGCCACGTCGGCGTTAGTGGCGGCGATCCGCGACAGCGCCAGGATTAGCCAGTTCTCCAGCGAGTTGTCGTCCGGCACGTAGCCCGGGATGTACTCCGTCAGCGAATCGAACGCGGCCTCGGCCAGCTCGTCCGGGTCGGTCGGGTCGTCATCCGGCCCGATGTAGCTAGGCATTACCCACCACGATCTGCACCCGCTGCGCCAGCTCGTCGAACGTGTCGACCTGGACGGAGGTGTCGATGGTGGCGCGTGGCTGCCAGGCGGCTACCGCGTCGGCTGCCGCGTCCAGGTCCGGGGTCACGCTGAAGGTCTGGTCCGGCATGCCGTAGTCCGGCAGCTCGATCTGGCGCCCGAGCGGAGTGCTCAGCAGCACCAACACCCCCTGCATGATGTCGTCGTCGCTGTCCTGCTCGACCGTGGCGAAGGTGTTGCCGACGCCGAGCCGCAGCGGCCAGGCCAGGTGGGGGACGAGCACCGCGCTATCAGTCATGCGGGCCTCCAGCCCAGCACCCAGGGCGACTGGGCGTCGATGTCGGCGTTGCCGCCCAGGAACAGGACCAGGCAGGTGTCACCCGGCTGCGGCCCGACCATGGTGTGTACGTGGGCGTAGTCGCCGGACAGGGCCGACTGGTCCGTCCACACCGCATAAGGGACAGGGCCGAACTCATACTTGCCTCCGTCCCACGCTGGCACGACGAACTTGATCTGCCCGCCGCTGACAGTCTTGATCTTACCCTCGAAAGCACGCGGCGTGCTATCCTCCGGGTCATCCTCGTCTGTCGTGCGCCCCATGATGACCTGCTGCATGGCCCGGTTGGCGTCCATCAGTAGTTCAATCCCGGCAGCTTGGCGCCGTGGGTCCAGTTGCGTCCGGCGAATCCGCCGACGCGGACCCCGTACGCCGTCCCCATGGCCTCGATTGTATCACCGTTGCCCAGCGAGATTACCACGTGACTGGGCGGGTCGTTCTCGAACACCAGCGCGCCGCGTGTGTTGATCGCCTGCTGGACCGATATGTCGCCGCCCTTACTGCGGCAGTAGTCCCATTCCTGCGCGGCGGTGCGGATACCCTTGGCGGTCAGGTTGACGCCGAGCCGGTCGGCGCACCACGCCACCAGCGATGAACAGTCGAATGACTTCGGGTCGGCGCTGCCGGGTAGCACCGGCGCCCCGTAGATGTACGCCTTGCCCTTCTGCGACAGAGCCAGGTTGGCAAATGCCGTAGCGGTGTTCGCCCCGGTGTTTCGCTGCATCAGCTTCTTGGCAGACGCGATTGCGTTCTTGGCGGCCGGGATGTACTTCAGGTAGGCGCCGTTGTTGAAGGTGGTCCAGGGCTTCCAGTTCTTGCCGCCGTCGCTGATCGCGTATGCGGCCTGGGCGTTGTCGCCCGGGTCGAACACGTACGAGTCGCTGTAGTTCGGGTGGGCCTTGTTGTTGATCTGCCACAGCCCCCGGTCCACCGAGCCATCGCTGTTGGTGTTCGTCGCCCTCGGGTCGTGCGAACCGTCCTCCGCGAACGACACTGCCACCGCCGTCTCCAGCCCGGAGCCGGTGAACCCGGCGTCGATGGCGTACTGCGCCACCCGCACCGCCGCGCTGCTGCTCAGCTCGGCGTCGGTCAGCGGCTCGTAACCTCCGGCGTCGCTGCCGCCACTGCTGCCGGACGCGGGCTTCGGCTCGGGCAGTATGGGCCTGGGGTGGATCAACGTGACGGTGGTGGTCAGGCTGTTCAGCGACTTGGAGATGTCCTGCACCAGCCACTTGCCGTTGGCCGGTCCCATATCGTGCAGCTGGACGGTGACCCCGGGCGGGATCTCCCACAACCCGGCGGTGCAGGTTACCGTGCAGGTGGCGACCTTCTTGCCCTTGTCCCAGTCGAAGTCGATGGCCTGGATGCCGGGGTCGGCCTCGCTCAGTTGGAAGTCAGCCGCTGCCGCGAACAGGTAGCTGTCCGGCACGTACCACAGCTGGTCCACACCACGCACGAAGCAGCGCCAACCACGCGCGTTCGCCAGGTCGTTCAGGCAGGTCCAGCTGTCGACCAGCGACGCCTTGCCCTTCTTGTTGACGGTGCCCCGGGTGAGCGCCTCCAGCGACCGGATGACGTGGTATTTCGACGGGTCGGGCACGGTGTGGAACTTGATGAACGGGACTTCCTTGCAGATCATCTGGGCGAACTGCACGTGGGTCATCTTCCCGGCGGCGACCTTCAGGATGCTGTTGTGTTCGCGCAGCTCCGCGACCACCTGGTCCTCGCAGGTGATGGTGAGGGCCTCGCCGGACTTGCTGATCTGCGCAACCTCGAACGTGAACGCGTCGACCTTGACCGTGGTGCGGTTGCCGAAGATGCCGCTGTTGCGCACCGCCCCGACCGGGTCATTTAGGGACAGGGTCAGGGTCGGTGCGCCGTCGATAGTGCGCTCGATCGAGGTGTCGGTGATCGCGTTGTCCAGGTCGGCGGTCAGCTTGTTGCCGGACAGCACCAGATCGCTGGCCCCGTTGATCGACTTCAGCGCCTCGTCGACGATGGACTTGTTGGTGTGCTGCGCTACCATCTCAGCCCGCCGGGATCTTCAGCTTGGTGCCGATCTTCAGCGATCTCGGGTCGCGGATGTTGTTCGCGGTGGCTATCCTGTGCCATTCGCTCGCGTCACCATATTCCTTGGCGGCGATCCCGGACAGGGTGTCGCCAGCCTTCACCACCCAGGTGCTGGTCTTGCCGGTGGTCTTGCTCTTGGCGGCCGACTTCTTCGCCGGGCTGGTGTGCTTGGCCTTCGCTGCCTTGGTGCTGCCGCCGCGTATGATGACGTTGCCGCCGACGTACTCCAGCAGGGAGATGGTCATCGCCGCCTGGATGCGGTGGCCGTCGCGCTCGCGGCGGATCTCGTCGCCGGGCGTGATGCCGTTGATCACCCAGCGGGCGCCGTGGAACGGGATCGGGACGCCGGTCACCTCGATCACCGGCGGCTCCTTGCGCGGGCCGACCTTGGTGCGCATCATCTGGTACAGTCGGCTGATTAGCGCTTCCTGGCTGGCGCCGGTGCGGGTGCCGTCCAGCACGATCGGGACGTCCTGGGTTACCGGGTCCGGGCCTTGGTAGTCGGTCATGCCGACGCGGCGGGGTCGGCTGACCACCTGCCAGCCGCCGGTCGCGGCGGGGGTGGCGTAGCCGTTGCCCAGCTCGGCACGCACGCTCGACCCGCCCTTGGGGTCGACCTGTCGGAAGGTGACGTACGGCTTCATTTGCGCGCCGCCTTGTCCCTGGTGTTCTTGTAGACCGCTTCGCTGATCACCTTGCCATCCAACACCAGCTGGATGGTGATGGGCTGGTCTCCCCCGCCGACGAGTGCCGCCGTGCTTACCTGCCCTGTGGCTTGCTGCTGGTTGACCTTGCCGCTGTAGATCTGGCGATTCAGCTCGGGCTTCATCCGGTAGTTGGGGACGATCACCCCGGACACGTTCGGCTGGAACAGTTCCACGCCCTGCTCGCCGACGAAGTATGTCTTGCCGGGGTGGACGGTGCCGCCGTTCGCCCGCGCGTACACCCTGCCCCCGCCCATCGAGGGGTTGCTGTCCGGAGCGCCGCTGCCACCTCCGCCCCACAACGGGATGTCCGGCACGGACCAGCCCTTGCCGCCGACGAACGGCACCCAGCCCGGAATCTTGAAGCTGAGCTTGCCGACGGTATCATTCCAGCCGCGCGCGATCCCGTTGAAGGCGGCCTTGAACGGCGAAAGGATGATGCTGCCCAGTCCCTTGAAGAATCCGCCGATCTTGCCGGGTATCCCCTTGAAGAAGGAAACGACGCCGCCCCAATGCGTGCGGATGAAGTCGGCGCCGTGCCCGATCGCGGTGGCCACCCGGCCAGAGACGCGCAGCAGTGACAGATAGATGCTGGCCACGCGCTTGATGGCGGCCCAGAAGAACTGCAGGATCGGCTTGGCGACCTTCCAGGTCAGCTGCCACAGCTTCCAGATCCCCTGCAGGACCGGCTGGGCGACGGTCCACAATAGGCGCAGGATGGCGATCACCATGGTCAGTACTGGCTTGCCCCACGCCTGCCACACCTGGTCGATGTAGTGCCACGCCACCCCGGCCGCTTTCTGGATGTCGGCGAAAACCTTGTTGACCGTGTCGCGGAACGTCTTGAAGTGCTTGTAGGCGTAGATGGCGCCGATCACCAGCGCCGCGATGGCAGCGATGATGAGCACGACCGGGTTGTCGGCCAGGAACACCAGCGCCTTACCCAGGTTGCCGACGATCGATAGCAGCGGGCCGAGCGCGGCCACTGTCAGTATCGTGACGCCGATGACCTTCTTCACCGGGCCGGGTAGCTTGGTGAACCAGGTGACTGCCCGGCTGATCCACTGCACCAGCTTCAGCACGTACGGTAACAGCTGGTTGCCCAGCTTGACCCCGAGCTGCTCCAGCGTCGAGATCAGCAGCTTGAACTGGGCCTGTGGGGTCTTCAGCTGCGACTTCACCGCGCCGCCGAACCGGCTGGCGCCCCGCGTGACCTGCTTCTGCTTCTGCTCCAGCACATCGTAGTTGTTCAGCAGCGATAGGATGGCGGTGGAGGACCGGCCGCCGCCGAACGCGCGCGACAGCAGCGCGGCTTGCTTCGAAGCCGACAGGCCGGACGCGTCCAGATGCGACTTCAGGTCGCCGATGGCCGTGACGAGCCCGTTCTTCTTGCGCATATCGTTGGCCAGCTCGTACTGGCCTAGATGGATCTTCTTCAGTTCCTTCAACGCGCGGCCGGACGGGGCGCCCAGCAAGGAGAAGGACATCCGGAGCCGGGTCGCTGCCGCGTTCGCCGGGACGCCCTCGTCGGTGAACAGCGCCAGCGCCGCGCCCACATCCTTCAATGTCAAGCCGAAGGTCTTGGCCGACGGCAGGATGCCCGTGCCCAGCGCGCTGTTGAGCTGCTCCATCGTCATATTGCCCGCGCCGACGATCGCGTTCAACGACGACACCGTCTGGTGGAAGTTCTTCGCGCCCGGGATGCCGGTGCGCCACGCACCGGCCAGCGCGTTGGTGGTGCTCTCCAGGTCCGCGCCGGACACGGCCGCCAAGTCCGACGCCTGCTTCAGCGCCTTCATCGCGCTGACGTTGTCCATACCGACGGACTTCAGGTGGTACAGCGACCTGGCCAGCTCGGTCGGCCCCTGCTGGGCGGCACCCGACAGCGCGAGGACCTGCTTGGACAGCAGGTGTACGTCCTTGATGGACCCACCGGCCTGGGTGTGGATCCGCATCATCGCGGTACTGAAGTCGGTGGATGACTTGACCGCTGCCGCGCCGAGAGCCAGGACGGGCAGCGTGACGAAGTGGCTGATCTTGTGCCCGGCGGTGACCATCGCCGCGCTGGCCGTCTTGACCTTACCGGTCAGGCCGGTCCAGAAGGTGCCGGACGCGGCGGCCTTCTTGCCGCTGGCGGCGGTCTCGTCGCCGAGCGCCCGGACGGCGGCGGCTGCCTCGCGCGTCCCGGCGATGAACGCCGCCTTGTCCCGCAGGAGAAGCCGCGCGCCGACTGTGTTGTCTGGCATCGTCACGCGCGGCTCGCCCTCCCTCTACGCCTTGAAAGCCTTGGCCACGCCATTCTGGACGCAAGCCTCGATGTTGCTGAAGAAACTATCCAGGAACCGCTGGTGTTGCTCCGCTGCCACCTCCAGCACTCGCACCAACGCCTGCGCCTCCACTCCCTCCGCTTCCAGCAGCATCTTCGGGTCTCCCCCTAGCCGCAACCAGGTGGCCGCGTTGCTGAAGGCCGCCGCGTAGTGGCGGCCAGCTATTCCCCCGCTGTCTCCTCGTCTGCCTCGGCTTCCTTGTACCCGGAGAACTCGGCGACGGCCGACGCCGCGCTGAGGATGTCGCCGTCGCTGATGTACAGCGCCTTGACCGTGTCGGTGGCGCTGTCCCCGCAACCCAGGTTCTCGGCCAGGTCCTGGTCGAACCCGGTCCAGGAGCCGTGCGGGTCGCCCGGGCGCAGCGAGTACCGCTCGCCGTCGATCATGGCGAACACTCCGACGCACCCGGCCAGCAGGATGTCGATGTTCGCGCGCAGCTCGGCGGCGGCCACCTTGTCCGCCTTCTTGGTCTCGGTGGCATCGAACGCCCGGCGGATGATCCGGTGGTGTACCGGGCGGTAGCGCACGTAGATCTCGGGCGTGTCGGTGCCGGGTTCGCCCCAGCGCGGCACGCGCAGGTCCTTGTACGCCTTGGCAACTACCTGCTCGCGCTTCTGCTTCAGCTGGCTCAGGACGCTGAGCCCGCTGCTGTCGTGGGCGTGCTGGTAGTCGGCCGCGCTTCCGGGTTCCGGTCCGGTTGCTTCGGTCATGGTGCTGTGTTCCTTCCTGTGGGTTGTGTTACGAGACGTTGGCGTTGGTGCTGACCGTGACGGTCCACACCTGGGCGCCCTCGGCGTTGGAGTCGGTGTCGCCGGGTGCGACCGCGATCATCTTGCCGGTGTACACCAGCGGGGTGCCGAACGGGCGCTTGTCGGTCCCGAGCGGCTGGCGGGCCACGGTGCAGTCGGCCTCCTCGGTCAGCTGCATCAGCGTCCGGATCAGCGCCCAGTCGTCCTGATCGTCGACGTCCAGCAGCTTGCCCAGCGTGATGTTGTTGACCGACTTGGTACCGCCGAGCGACTTCTGCGGCTGCATCCCGCCCGGCGAATACTTGGTCTCGCTGAACGCGACATCGCCGCCGCTGAGGGTGTCCCAGACGCCCAGGTCGACGTTCTTGCTGCCGATCCGGGCGCTGAGGGTGTTGGACCACTGATCCTGACGCATCTCTGGTTGCCTCTCTTCGCTCAGACGGTGGTGGCCGTCAGCGCGGCCTTGTTGATGTCGAAGTAGATCATCTCGGCGAACGGGCTGACCTTGATGCCGATCCGGGCGTGCAGCTCGTTGTTGGCGAGCGTGTCGGGCGTGTTGACGGTCGGCCCGACGTCCACCGAGAACGCTGCGTCGGCGGTGGTGCCGTACAGCGCCCCGGCCGCCCAGTAACGGTTCAACACGCCGGAGATTGCGCCGCCGAACGCCGCCACCTTCTGCCCCTGGCCGTCCAGCTGCGCGAACAGGTAGGACTCGGCGAGGATGGACAGGTCGTTGACGATGCTCATCCGCAGCCGGGCTGCACCGGCGGACAGCCACGCGGCCGAGCCGTCGTTGGTGCCGTCGTCGATCGCGCCGGTGCGCCAGCCGTAGGCGCGCTGGGTGCCGTCGCCCACCAGGTGGAACACGTTGACCCCGCCGTCGTTCAGGGTCTCGCGCTGGGCGTCGGTCCACTCCGGCTGCGACGAGGACAACGACACCGGGTCGATGCCGTTGGCACCCGCCGCCGGGACGTTGGTGTTGCCGGTGGTCGCGTCGGAGGCTGCGATCAGCCCGGCGACCACCGCGCTCGGCGGGACGGTGCGCGTCGTGAGCTGGGTGAGCCCGGGCACGACCCGCCACGGCGCCCAGAACATGCCGTAGGTCTCGGCCAGCTCGTCGATGTCCGGGCTGGTCTGGATCGCCTGCACGGCCGTCACCTGTGCGGTGGCGTCGCCCGAGTCGGCCCCGTCCCACAGCGCGAACCGGTTGGTCAGCTGGGCGTGGTTGGCCATCGCCACGTGCGCGGCGGTGCTGGTCGCGCCGGGCACGACCACCTGCCCCGGCCCGAGCTGCGACGGGAACAGCGCCGCCAGGTCGTCCGCCAGGGTGGCGTCGGTGACGTTGGCGTTGTCGGCGTCGCCTCCGGCCAGCGCGACAGCGGCGCCCGCTGCGGGCAGGTCCGCGCCGATCGCCGTGACCGTCACCGTCTTGGCCTTGAACTGCGACCAGCCGACCAGGTCCGCCACGGTCAGCGCGCTGGGCGATGTCTCCACCACCTTGCCGGTGGCGGTGTCGGTGATCACCAGCTGGATCGAGTTGGCGACGGTACCGGCGACCGGCTGGACCTCCAGGGTGCTGGTGCCCGGGCCGATGCTGCTGACCGTGACGCTGTCCGCCGCCGCCCCGTCCTTCAACGTGACCGTGGCGGGCTCGGCGGCCGGGCCGACCCGCCGACCGATGTACAGGTCGACGACGCCGCACCGGAACATGGTGTCGGCGGTGTCGTACAGCAGCGACTGGGTGTCGCGCGGGCCGAACGCCGCGACCACATCGGACAGGTTGTGGCACAGCACCGCCCGGTCGCTGCGGCCGATCAGCGCGGTCGCTGCCAGGAAGGCAGCGCCGGTGTCGGTGGAGAAGCCGCGCGCCGGAGGCGTGGACGTGAGTGTGAATGCGTAACCTGGGCGCGTCATGTGTAGCTCTCCTCTTGGATGTCGTAGTAGACATTCTCCACGGTGGGCAGGTCGGGCAGTGGGTCGGCGGGGGTCTGGTTTGGTGCGGTCGGGCCTCGCATGGTGTCCGTGATGTTGCTAACTCGTACCGATAGCTGCACTACCCCGGCGCACAGCGTCCGCAGCTGCTGCGTCGCCAGGTCGTCGTAGCGCTCGCTGACTAAGTCTACCGCATCGGCGAACCCGCCCAGGCTGGATTGCTGGAGCATCAGCGCGCGCACCGCTGCGACGTAGGTGCGGGCCAGGTCGTAGGTGCTGTCCACGTCTTGGCCGCTGACGATGCAGCCGATGCCTACCGCCCACTGCATGGTGATCTTCCCGTGATGCCGCTCCGGTGCGCCGTCGGTGCCCGGCGCGACGATCACACATGCGGGCATCTGGTCCTCGGCTGCCTTCGCCAGGGTCAGCTTGCTGCTGTAGCTGCGGAACAGCTGCAGCTTGTCGCGGCCGATCCCGCTCTGCGCCGCCGCCTCCGCCAGGTAGGTGGGGAACCACAGCTGGATGGTGGCCCTGGTGGCAGCCTCGACCTGCTTGCCGGAGATGATCGGGCCGAACGGTCCGGCGCTGGGGCTGCTCACAGCTCACCGCGCACGAGCCAGCGCTGCAGCTTCTTGATCCAGTCGACCCGCACTTCAGAAGTCAACATCACGGGCGGGCGGCGCGGAAGATGCTTGCGCGGACCCCGGGACTGGTGGTACACGCCGTAGGGCACGTCGCTACCCATGAACACGCTATCCGGGGTGATCTCCAGCTTGGCGTCCTCGCTGTTGGGGTCGGTCAGCGAGTCACGCAGGGTCAGGGTTGCGTGCAGGATGCGCGGGTCGAGCCCCTTGCGCTGCTTGTACGCCACGGTGGCGGGCTTCAGCGGCGCCCAGGGCTTATCAGCCAACGCGCCCTCGGTGTCGAACAGCGCTGCCTCGTAGCGCAGGAAGTCGGCGTAGATCACGCCGAATACCGGCGTGGGGTCGATGGCCCGGTCGGTGATGCGCAGGATCTCGCGCGACATCTCGCGCTCGCCGAACGCCTCGATTACGACCCTCACCAGCGGGTCCCCCGCCCGATCAGATACGGGTCGCCGTACAGCGGGAACGAGGCTACCGGCTCCATCGGCACGCCGGGCGTCGGCCCGACCACGTTGCCGCCGTTCACCTGCACCAGCTTCACCAGACGGTTCAGCCGGTCGTTGTACATATCGCGGAGCTGATTGTACGGGCTGGTGCCGCTGTTGATCTGCTCCGGGAAGTAGGAGAGTTCGATCAGGCAGGCGGCGCCGACTGCGGCGACGCTGGTCGCCTCGGGCCACACGGCTGAGGGGAGGTTGGCGCCGACGACTGCGGCCACGTCTTGCAGGGCCTGCGCGATCTGCTGGTTTGCTTCGGTATCGGTGGGCCGGGTGTCGGG
>DASTWW010000292.1:0-11626 GCA_035765755.1 Nocardioidaceae bacterium | reverse complement strand
ACACCCGGCTCCATTCCGAACCCGGAAGTTAAGCCTTTCAGCGCCGATGGTACTGCAAGCGGGAGCTTGTGGGAGAGTAGGACGTCGCCGGACATATACCTTCGTAGAGGCCACCTGGTTCCAGGTGGCCTCTACGCACGTCCGGCCCCCGTCGAGGCACGATGGGGCGACACCGGAGTGCCCAGCAGGATTGTCCGAGAAGGAGTGCGAAGTGGCCGACCAGCACCAGCCCCGGAGTGGATCGCCGCGGGGGGAGCAACGGCCGAGCCGGCCGCAGAAGGGCCAGCAGCGAGGGGAGCAGCGCCGTGGCCAGCCGCGCCGGCCCGAGCGCGGCGGGCAGCCTGCTGCGCGGCAGCAGCGCACCGCGGAGCAGGCCAAGTACGACGGACCCCCGCTGGATGAGTCCATCAAAGGCAGCGACCTGTCTCGTGAGGTCCGCCAGCAGCTGCGCGGGCTTCCGGAGAAGCTCGCCGCTCGGGTGGCCCGACACCTGGTGGCCGCCGCCGAGCTGATCGACGAGGACCCGCGGACCGCCTACCAGCACACCCTGGCTGCCCGGGCCCGGGCCGCCCGGATCGCGGTGGTCCGCGAGGCGTGCGGGGAGGCGGCCTACGCCGCGGGGGAGTACGCCGACGCGCTCTCCGAGCTGCGCGCCGCGCGCCGGATGAACGGGCAGCCGGACTACCTGCCGGTGATGGCCGACTGCGAGCGTGCACTCGGCCGGCCGGAACGCGCGGTGGCCCTCGCCCAGGACCCGGCGGTCGCGAACCTGGACGAGTCGGGCCGCGCGGAGATGACCATCGTCGAGGCCGGCGCCCGGCGCGACCTCGGCCAGATCGCCGCCGCCCTCGGCATCCTCGAGGCGGCCCCGCTGCGGTCGAAGTCCCGGGCCGAGTGGGTCGCCAGGCTTCGCTACGCGTACGCCGACACGTTGCTCGCCGCCGGCCGCCGTGACGACGCCCTGGAGTGGTTCCACCGGACCGCCGGGGTCGACGGCGCCGCGGTCACCGATGCCGTGGAGCGCATCGGCGAGCTGGAAGGCACGACCTCCTGACTCGAGCCGGCCGGTGACGGCCCGGGCCGGCTGATCCACAACGGCGTGTCGTCCACAGCGCGTGTCGCGGGCCGCGCGGCCGCCGGCGCCGTCGGTCAGGCTGGTCGGCCGGAGGTGATCCGCATGCCCACGAGATCCGCGGAGAGCGCACGGAAGAAGACCGGGCCCGAGCCCGCAACGACCGACCCGACCGGTGGTGCCGGTGACGACCCGGGCACCAACTGCGTGGTGCTCCGCGGGAGGGTGACCTCGCCACCGACGGTCCGGGAGCTGCCGAGCGGCGACCTCATCGTGACCTTCCGGCTCAGCGTCTCCCGCTCCCGCACCGCGATGACCGCGCGGTCCAAGGCCTCCTCGGACTGGGTGGACTGCTCCGCCTGGACCGCGAGGACGCGCCGCACCGTGGAGCGCTGGCAGGTCGGTGCCGCGGTCGAGGTGCACGGTGCGCTGCGCCGCAGGTTCTACCGCGGCGAGGCAGGATCCACCACCCGCCTGGAGGTCGAGGTGCTACAGGCGCGGCAGGCCGGCGGCTCCTGATGGCTGCCGGTCACGCGTAGCGGAGGCGGGTCAGCGGTCGCGCAGGTCGCGCATCACCACGCCCATGCGAGGCTTCGGTGCGAACGACGTGGACTTGCGGGGCATCCGGATGCCCTCGGCGGCGGTGTCCATCACCTGCGCGAGGGTGGGCGGACGGACGGCGACCACCACGCCGGGCTGGCCCACCGTGGTGTGCAGAGCCTGGTCGAGGCTGTGGTGGTAGCCGACCTGCTCCTCTGCGATCTGCCACGCGGGCAGCAGGTCGTCGGCGAGGACCGCGGCGTCCACCGCGCTGGAGCGGCGGGTTGTCAGCACCGCCCAGGTGCGGCCGTCGGAAAGCACGAACGCGGCGCGGTCGGGGGGAGCCTGCGCCTGCAGCGCGAACGCCGCCTCCCGGTCCGGGCAGGTGGACAGGCCGTCGCCGCGCTCGGCGCTGGCGTCGGAGATGTCGGCCATGGTGAGGGCCGCGATCGAGCGGTGGATCGGCCCGATCCGCAACGGGTAGTCACTCTGGTCGACGAGCAGCGCCAGACCGAAGTCCCACGGAGAGCTGTCGTCGGGCTGGTCGGCGCCGCGCAGGCTGCGCTGCAGCTGCCGGTAGGCCTGGTAGCGGTGGTGCCCGTCGGCGATCAGCGCCTGGGTGTTCCGCAGCTGCTCGGCGATGGCGGCCAGCAGCGCGGGATCGGTCACCTGCCACAGCTTGTGCTCGCTGCCGTCGAGCGCGGAGAACCGGGCGGTAGGAGCGGCGGAGGCCGCCTGGTCGGTCAGCGTGCGCAGCCCCACGGTGCCCTCGTGCACCAGCAGGATCGGCTCCAGATTCGTCTCGGTGGTGCGCATCAGCACGGCGCGGTCCTCAACCAGCTCGGGCATGACGTGCTCGTGCGGGAGCACCACCCGCTCCTCCTCGTCGCGCAGCCCGACCAGCCCGACCAGACCGCGCACGGTGACCCCGTCCGCGCGGTACTCGTACAGGTAGAGCCCCGGCTCCCGGTCGGCCACCAGGTAGCCACGCTCACGCCACTGCTCCAGCCGCTTCCGGACCGCCAGGTAGGGACGCTCGAAGTGCCGTGACAGAATCAGCCGGACGATGTTGCGGCGGTTGGCCGCCTCCAGGTCGCGCACCGTGTCGGCGTCCAGCACGTCGTACGGCGGCGAGATGACGGTGCCCAGGTCGCCGACCTGCCGGGCGTCGAAGCGGAGCCCCCGGAACGGGGCCAGCACGAACGGACGACGGCTCCCGTCCCCGGCAGCACCGGGAACGGACGGGTCGGGACGGACGCGGCTGGCCACCCGCCGCATCGTAGGCGAGAGCGCCGCCAGGACTCCAACCGGCCCGAAAGGCTCGGCGGCCAGCACGACCAGTGACACGACCGATGAGGAGCCGGATGCTGCAGACCACCAAGTGCCCGTTGTGGGCGGCGTACGACCTGGCGCTGCTCGACCTGGACGGGGTCGTGTACGTCGGACCGCACGCTGTGCCGGGCGCTGCCGAACGCCTCACGGCGGCAGCCCAGGCGGGCATGCACCTCGCCTACGTCACCAACAACGCCTCCCGCACGCCCTCCAACGTCGCCGACCACCTGCGCGCGCTCGGCGTGCCGGTGCGCACCGGGGACGTGGTCACCTCGGCGCAGGCGGCGGCCCGGCTGCTGGCGGACAAGCTGCCGCCTGGGACGCCGGTGTTCGTGATCGGCGGCATCGGGCTGTACGACGCGCTCGCCGAGCGCGGACTGCGCGGGGTGCAGGATGTCGCCGACCACCCTGAGGCCGTGGTGTCCGGCTACCACCCCGACCTGCGCTGGCGGACCGTCGTCGAGGGCGCCGTGCTGGTCCGGGACCGGCTGCCGTGGGTGGCCGCGAACACGGACCTGACCATGCCCACCACGCTCGGCGAGGCTCCGGGCAACGGTGCCCTGGTCGAGGTGGTCACGCGCTACTCCGGCCGCTGCCCGCAGGTCGCGGGCAAGCCGGCCCCGCCGCTGTTCGAGGAGACGGTCCGCCGGGTCGGCGGCGACCGGCCGCTGGTCGTGGGGGACCGGCTCGACACCGACATCGAGGGAGCGGCGAACGCCGGCCTCGACAGCCTGCTGGTGATGACCGGGGTGACCGGGCTCGAGGAGCTGGCCGGCGCCCCCGCGGTCCGCCGTCCGACTTACCTCGCCGCCGACCTCGCCGGGCTCGGCCGGCCGCACACCGCCCCGGACCCCGAGCCGGACACCGGCGGCTGCACCTCGGGCGGCTGGCGTGCCGAGGTGCAGGACGGGCGGCTGCAGGTGCTGGGCTCCGGCGATGCTGACGCGTGGTGGCGCGTGGTGGCGACCGCCGCGTGGGCGCACCTGGACGCCACCGGCACGCCGGCGGACGTGGCGGGCTTGCGCGTCCCGGACGCCGCCTGGCGGTAGCGTGGTGCCGCGCCACGACGTGGACGCGATGACGGACGGCACGACCGACGTGGAGGAGCAGGTGGACCAGCCGCACGAGCAGCAGGGCCCGGGACCGCTGGAGCGAGACACCGACCTCCCGGCCGCGCCCACCGGCCACCAGGGGGTGGACGAGGTGGTCGCGTCCCTGGACCGTCTCGGCGAGCTGCCCGTCTCCGAGCACGTGGCCGTCTTCGAGGCCGCCCACGCCGGGCTGCGCGACGCGCTGGCCCGGGCCGCGGACGGCTGAGCCGGCCCTGTCGTGCCGCGTCGTCTCCGCCTGGACGCCGAGCTGGTCCGCAGGGGGCTGGCCCGATCCCGGGAGCACGCCGCGGAGCTGGTCGCCGCCGGCCGGGTGAAGGTGGGCGGCGCCACGGCCGGCAAAGCGGCGACCGGGGTGGGCACCGACGCCGCGATCGTGGTCCTCGAGGACTCCGAGCGGCCCGACTACGTCTCCCGGGGTGGGCACAAGCTGGCTGGCGCGCTGACCGCGTTCACCGGGCTGTGGGTGTCCGGCCGACGCTGCCTGGACGCGGGAGCGTCCACGGGCGGTTTCACCGACGTGCTGCTCCGCAACGGCGCCCGCGAGGTCGTCGCCGTGGACGTGGGCTACGGCCAGCTCGCCTGGCCGGTGCGGCAGGACGCCCGCGTCCGGGTCCACGAGCGCACCAACGTCAGGACCCTGGACGCAGACGCCATCGGCGGCCCGGTGGACCTCGTCGTGGGGGACCTCTCCTTCATCTCGCTGACCCTGGTGCTGGAGGCGCTGACCTCGGTGACCGTGCCCGACGGCGACCTGGCGCTGATGGTCAAGCCGCAGTTCGAGGTCGGCAAGGACCGGGTCGGCAAGGGCGGCGTGGTCCGCGACCCAGGGCTGCGCGCGGAGGCGGTCCGCACGGTCGCCGACGCGGCCGGCCGGCTGGGCTGGCCGGCCCAGCAGGTGGCCACCAGCCCCCTGCCGGGTCCGTCGGGCAACGTCGAGTTCTTCTTGTGGCTGCGCCGGGCCGAGCCCGGGCTGGCCCCGGAGCAGATCGAGGCCGAGGTGCGCCGTGGCTCTGCGGCGGGGGAGCCGGATGAGAAGGTTGGCCCATGACCAGCGGTGACTGCCCCAGGCGGGTGTTCGTCCTGGCCCACACCGGCCGGGCGGGCGCCCGTGAGGTCGCCACCCGGTTCTGCCGCGCCCTGCACGCGCACGGACTGAGTCTGCGGCTGCTCGAGGAGGAGGCTCGCGACCTCGGCGACGGCATCCCCGACGTGGAGACCGTGCAGCCGGGCCCCGAGGCGACCGCGGGCTGCGAGCTCGCGCTCGTCGTCGGCGGCGACGGAACGATCCTTCGGGGCGCCGAGCTGACCCGGGCCTCGGGCACCCCGCTGCTGGGGGTGAACCTTGGCCACGTCGGCTTCCTGGCCGAGGCGGAGCGCGACGACATGGACTTCACCATCGACGCGGTGGTGCACCGGAAGTACTCCGCCGAGGAGCGGTCCACGGTCGACGTGCTCGTCTACCGGGACAAGGAGCTGGTCGCGTCGAGCTGGGCGCTCAACGAGGCCACCGTGGAGAAGGCGGCTCGCGAGCGCATGCTCGAGGTGGTCGTCGAGGTGGACGGGCGACCGCTGTCACGCTGGGGCTGCGACGGCGTGGTGTGCGCGACACCGACCGGCTCCACCGCGTACAACTTCTCCGCGGGCGGCCCGATCGTGTGGCCGGGCGTGGAGGCGCTGCTGCTGGTGCCGATCTCGGCCCATGCGCTGTTCGCGCGGCCGATGGTCTTCCCGACCAGCTGCGTGCTCGCGGTGGAGGTGATCGCCGGGTCGGAGGGCGGTGGGGTGCTGTGGTGCGACGGGAGGCGCACCGTCGACCTGCCACCGGGAGCCCGCATCGAGGTGCGCAAGGGCCGCTCGCCGGTCCGGCTGGCCAGGCTGCACCAGGCGCCGTTCACCGACCGGCTGGTGGCCAAGTTCGACCTCCCGGTCAGCGGCTGGCGGGGCGCCGCGGAGCGCCGGCGGCGGAACGGGGGCGAACATGCTTGAGGAGATCCGGATCCGCGGACTCGGGGTGATCGAGGAGTCGGTGCTCGAGGTCGGGCCCGGATTGACCGTGATCACCGGGGAGACCGGCGCCGGCAAGACCATGGTGGTCACCGCGCTCGGGCTGCTGCTCGGCGGTCGTGCCGACTCGGGCGCCGTCCGCGCGGGCGCGAAGGCCGCCCGGGTGGAGGGTCTGGTGAACACCGCAGCCGTCGGCGGGCTGGCCGGCCGCGTCGAGGAGCTGGGCGGCGACCTCGACGAGGAGCGGCTGCTGATCGCGCGGCAGGTGTCCTCTGAGGGGAGGTCGCGAGCGTTCGTGGGCGGCGTGTCCGTGCCGGCCACCGCCCTGTCCTCGCTCGTCGACCCACTGGTCGCCGTGCACGGACAGTCCGACCAGCATCGGCTGCTCCGCACCGGCGTCCAACGGGATGCGCTGGACGGGTTCGCCGGCGACGCCGCCAGGCCGCTGCGCGCCCGGTTCGCGGAGCTGTACCAGCACCTACGGGCCGTCGAGGCCGAGCTCGACGACGTGGTCACGCACGCCCGGGACCGCGCGCAGGAAGCCGACCTGCTCCGCTTCGGGCTGGCCGAGGTGGAAGCGGTCGCGCCGCGACCCGGTGAGGACACCGACCTGGCCGCGGCGGAGGCCCGGCTGGGCTTCGCCGGCACCTTGCGGGCGGCCGCGGAGCAGGCACGAGCCTGCCTGTCCTCCGAGGACGGCGCCGCGGACGCGGTCACCGCGATCGGCGCCGCCCGCAAGCTCCTGGACGGGGTCCGCGAGCACGATCAAGGGGTCGCCGAGCTCGCCGACCGGCTGGCGGAGGTCAGCTACCTGCTCAGCGACGTCGCCGCGGACGTCGCGTCATACGCCTCCGGCGTGGAGACCGATCCGGCCCGGCTGGCGGCTGTCTCCGAGCGGCGGGCCGCGCTGGCCGGGCTCACCCGCAAGTACGGCGAGACCGTCGAGGCGGTCCTTGCCTGGTCCGAACAGGCCTCGCAGCGGCTGCTCGAGCTGGACGGCACCGACGACCGGGTGGGGGCCTTGCGCGGGGTTCGCGAGCGGCTGCGCGCCGAGCTCGCGGAGACGGGGGCCGCCCTGTCGGCGGTGCGGGAGGCGGCCGCCGGCCGGCTGGCCGAGGCGGTGACCGCCGAGCTGGCCGGACTGGCCATGCCGCACGCCCGCTTCCACGTGCAGGTCCACCAGGTGGAGGACGCGGACGGGCTGGACGTCGCCGGCCGGCAGCTGCGGATGTCCACCTCTGGGTTGGACGAGGTCGAGTTCCTGCTCGCGGCCAACCAGGGCGCCGCGCCGCGCGCCCTCGACAAGGGAGCGTCCGGGGGAGAGCTTTCCCGGGTGATGCTCGCGGTGGAGGTGTCCCTCGCTGCGTCGAACCGGGTCCCGACCTTCGTCTTCGACGAGGTGGACGCCGGCGTCGGCGGCAAGGCTGCGGTCGAGGTCGGCCGTCGGCTGGCGCGGCTGGCGCGTCACGCCCAGGTGCTGGTGGTGACCCACCTGCCGCAGGTTGCCGCCTTCGCCGACCACCACGTCGTGGTGGTCAAGAGCAGCGACGGCGCTGTCACCTCCTCCGGGCTGACCTCCCTGGACGACCCCAGCCGGGTCCGGGAGCTGTCCCGGATGCTGGCCGGGCTGGAGGACTCCGACACCGCGATCGCCCACGCGCAGGAGCTGCTCGACACCGCCAGGGAGGCGCGCATCACGCCGGGGTGAAGCCGCGTGGCGACCCCGGAAGCACCCGCGACGCGTGGCAGGATTGCCGGGTCATGAAGTTCCCCACCCGCCAGAAGCCCCCCGGTGCCGTGCCCGGACTCGTCGGCACAGCGAGGGTAGATCGTCGTACCTCCTCGGTGGTTCGGAGGCTTCGTCCCGGCGACGTCGCGGTCATCGACCACCTCGACCTTGACCGGGCCAGCGCCGAGGCGCTCGTCGAGCGCGGGGTCGCCGCCGTGGTCAACGCGTCGCCGTCGATCTCGGGCCGCTACCCCAACCAGGGACCAGAGGTGCTCGCCAAGCACGGCGTGCTCCTCGTCGACGACGTCGGGCCGGAGATCTTCGGCAGGCTGAACGACGGGGCCTCCGTGCGCATAGAGGGGGAACAGGTGCTCGTCAAGGACGAGCCGGTGGCTTCCGGACGACGGCTGGACGCGGAGGCGGTCGACGCGCTTATGGAGGAGGCGCGCAGCGGGCTGTCCACGCAGCTGACCAGCTTCACCCACAACACCACCGAGTTCCTGCGCCGCGAACAAGACCTGCTCCTGCACGGGCGGGGCCTGCCGCAGCTGCGCACCGCGATGTCGGGGCGCCCGGTGGTTGTGGTCGTGCGTGGTTACGACTACCGCCAGGACCTGCGCCGGCTACGCCGCTACATCCGCGAGCAGCGACCGGTCCTGATCGGCGTGGACGCGGGCGCGGACGCACTTCTGGCCTCGGGACATCGACCGGACCTGGTGGTCGTCGGACAGGATCGGTTGCCGTTCGCAGGCGGTCCCGCGGATTCGCCGGGCACCCCTTCCCGCAAGGCCCTCTCCTCGGCCAAGGAGGTCATCCTGCACACTGAGCCGTCCGGCGTGGCCACAGGACGGGAACGGCTGGACCGCATCGGGCTGCAGGCCCACACCATGGCCGCCACCGCGACCACCGAGGACGTGGCGTTGCTGGTCGCGGACCTCTCGAAGGCCTCGGTGATCATCACCGTCGGCATGCACGCCACGCTCGAGGAGTTCCTGGACCGGCACCGCTCCGGACTGGCCAGCACGTTCCTGACCAGGCTTCGGGTCGGACCGAGGCTGGTGGACGCCAAGGGCGTGCCGCAGCTGTACTCCGGACGCGCCCGGCCCTGGCACCTGTTCGTGGTGCTCCTGGCCGGCCTGCTGGCGCTGGCCGTGGCCCTGGCCGCGACCCCGGTGGGCCACGCCTGGTGGCTGTCGCTGCAGGAGTCCCCGCACGCTGTCGTCGACTGGTTCCAAGGACTCTTCTCGTGATCTCTTTCCGCTACCACATCGTCTCGATCGTCTCGGTGTTCCTTGCCCTGGCGGTCGGGGTCGCGCTCGGCGGCGGCCCGCTCAAGGGCGAGGTGGACCACACTCTGGTCAACCAGGTGAAGGCCGACCGTCAGGCCAAGGCCGACCTGAAGGCGCAGATCGCCGCGATGCGCAACACCAACCAGTTCGAGGACTCGTTCGCCGGCACCGTTGCCCCCGGGCTGCTCGCCGGCACACTCAAGGGCCGGGTGGTCACCCTGATGGTGCTGCCTGGCGCGAGCCAGGACGCGGTCTCCTCGCTGTCGGAGCTGATCGGGCAGGCGGGCGGCACTGTCGGCGGGACGATGCGGATCGGACAGAAGCTGCTCGACGTGGCCAACAAGCAGCTCGTCGACGAGCTCGGCAGCCAGCTGCTGTCCGGGGCCTCGGACGTGAACGCCCCGCAGGGAGCGAGCGGCTACCAGCGGATGGGTGCGCTGATCGCGCGTGCCGTCGGTACGACGGAGGACGGTGGCGCCGCCGTCGACGACACTGCCAACAGCATCCTGGCAGGGCTGAGCACCGCCGGGCTGATGACCTCCGAGGGCGACCTGAACCGCCGGGGCAGCCTGGTGCTGATGGTGGCCGGCCCGTCGACCGGCACCAGCGAGGAGCGCCAGGGCGCGAACACGATCGTCAGCACCCTCGCGGAGGAGATCGACGCCGACACCGACGGGGTGGTGATCACCGCCCCGGTCGACACCGCGCGCAGCGACGGGCTGATCGCCACGGTCCGCGCCGACGTGGTCACCGCCCGCGACGTCTCCACCGTGGACGTGCTGGACCGGACCGCCGGGCGCGTGGTCACGGTGATGGCGCTGGCCGACCAGGCCCGCGGCAAGACCGGCGCCTATGGGGCCATGAACGCGGCGGACGGGGCGATGCCCGGCGCCGCACCCGCCGGCAGCTGACCGACTTGTCACCGGGTCTTGTCACCGGTCACCCGGCTCCAGCCGGGTCACCTACTGACAAGTCGGCGCGTCGTGGCGAGTCGGGAACGGGTCTTGGTAGCCTAGAACCCCGTGGACGGTGGGTGTGAACCCGCCGTAGCCGCAGCGCAATGTTCCGCCGAGCCCACGGGAGTCTCCTTGGCCGCACCCCAGCCCACCCGGCACGTCTTCGTCACCGGCGGAGTCGCCTCCTCGCTCGGGAAGGGCCTGACGGCCTCGTCCCTGGGAAGCCTGCTGAAGTCCCGCGGCCTGCGCGTGACCATGCAGAAGCTCGACCCCTACCTCAACGTCGACCCGGGCACCATGAACCCGTTCCAGCACGGGGAGGTGTTCGTCACCAACGACGGGGCCGAGACCGACCTCGACGTCGGCCACTACGAGCGGTTCCTCGACACCGACCTGTCCCAGACCGCGAACGTGACCACCGGTCAGGTCTACTCCGAGGTGATCGCCAAGGAGCGGCGCGGTGACTACCTGGGGGACACCGTGCAGGTGATCCCGCACATCACCAACGAGATCAAGGACCGGGTGCGGGCGATGGCCGGCCGGGACGTCGACGTGGTGATCACCGAGGTCGGCGGCACCGTCGGCGACATCGAGTCGCTGCCCTTCCTGGAGGCGGCGCGCCAGCTCCGCCACGACGTCGGTCGCGAGAACTGCTTCTTCCTGCACGTGTCGCTGGTGCCCTACATCGGCCCGTCCGGTGAGCTCAAGACCAAGCCGACCCAGCACTCGGTGGCCGCGCTGCGGTCGATCGGTATCCAGCCCGACGCCATCGTGTGCCGCTCGGACCGGCCGATCCCCGAGTCGGTCAAGCGCAAGATCTCGCTGATGTGCGACGTCGACGACGAGGCCGTGGTCAACGCCAGCGACGCCCCGTCGATCTACGACATTCCCAGGGTCCTGCACACCGAAGGCCTCGACGCCTACGTCGTGCGCCGTCTCAACCTGCCGTTCCGCGACGTCGACTGGACCGAGTGGGACGACCTCCTGCGCAAGGTGCACCACCCCGCCGAGGAGGTGACCGTCGCGCTGGTCGGCAAGTACGTCGACCTGCCGGACGCCTACCTCTCGGTCGCCGAGGCCCTGCGGGCCGGTGGCTTCGCCCACGACGCCAAGGTGAACCTGGTCTGGGTGCCCTCCGACGAGTGCGAGACCAGGGAGGGCGCCTCGCGGCTGCTCTCCGAGGTCGACGCGGTGTGCGTGCCGGGCGGGTTCGGCATCCGCGGGATCGAGGGCAAGGTGGGGGCGTTGGAGTACGCCCGCACCCACGGCATCCCGACCCTGGGCCTGTGCCTCGGCCTGCAGTGCATGGTCATCGAGTGCGCGCGGCACCTGGCCGACCTGCCCCGCGCGGACTCCACCGAGTTCCACCCCGACTGCGAGGAGCCGGTCATCGCGACGATGGCCGAGCAGCAGGAGATCGTCGCCGGCCAGGGCGACCTGGGCGGCACCATGCGCCTGGGGCTCTACCCCGCGGAGCTGAAGCCGGGCACGATCGTGCGCGACCTCTACGGCGAGGACAAGGTCGAGGAGCGGCACCGGCACCGCTACGAGGTCAACAACCACTACCGGGACCGGCTGGAGAAGGCCGGGCT
>DASTWW010000291.1:0-11674 GCA_035765755.1 Nocardioidaceae bacterium | reverse complement strand
AGCACGAAGAGGTGGTGCGCCGGCACCGGGCCGGCGCTCCAGTGGCAGGTCGCGGGCTCCGGGCCGTCGCAGTCCTGCTGCGGGGCGATGAACTCGCCCTCGTCGAGCGGGTGGCCGTTCACCGCGATGCGTCCCCGGTCGTCGCAGCAGGTGATGGTGTCGCCGGCGACGCCGATGACCCGCTTCACCAGGTGCCCGCCGGAGGGGTAGAGCCCGATCTTGGACAGCGCCTTCGCGACGCCGTTCGTCGGGCCGGCCGACTCCTCCTCGTTCAGCCAGCCACCGGGGTCCTTGAAGACGACGACGTCGCCGCGCTGGGGCGTGCCGTCGAACCAGTAGGAGACCTTCTCGACGAGGATCCGGTCGTTCTTGACCAGGCCGGGCTCCATCGAGGCCGACGGGATGTAGAAGGCCTGGACGAACAGCGCCTTGATGACGATCGCGAGCACGAGCGCGATCGCGAGGAGCAGGAGCGTCTCCTGCCAGATGGGCAGGTGCTTCTTCTTGGCCTTGCCGCCCTCGTGCTCGGCCGCGTGCCCGTCCGCCGACCCGGTGGCCCCGGACGACGAAGACCGCGACCCTTGCTCCTCGGGTTCGACGGAGCTGGGGTCGCGGTCTTCGGAAGTCACGGGCAGAGCGTAGTCAGAGTGCCTGAGAGTTCTGCTCAGGCCTCCCGGCGCTCCTTGATCTTGGCCTTCTTGCCGCGCAGGTTGCGCAGGTAGTAGAGCTTCGCGCGTCGTACGTCGCCGCGGGTGACCACCTCGATGTGGTCGACGATCGGGGTGTGGAGCGGGAAGGTCCGCTCGACACCGACCCCGAAGGACACCTTGCGGACGGTGAACGTACGCCCGACGCCGGCGCCCTGGACGCGGATGCACACGCCCTGGAAGACCTGGATCCGGGAGCGGTTGCCCTCCACCACCTTGACGTGCACCTTGAGGGTGTCACCGGCGCGGAACGCGGGGATGTCGTCGCGCTTGACGGACTCGGCCAGGGTGTCGATGACGTTGGTCATGGTGTCTCCTCGTCGGTGCCACAGGTCACCCACGGAAATCGCCGGATGTGTGCGGGCTCGGGTGATGCGCCGTGCGGAACTCCCCCTGTGGCAGGTGGACCGCCGACGTCCGGCCTCGAAGCCGGATCGTCGCGACGCGCAGAGCCGAGGACCAAGTCTGCCACAGCGCCGTCGAGGGGACGAAATCGAGTCTACGGGCGCGCAGCGCCGGGCTGCACGACCCTGCCCTGGTGGACTTCCACGACCCGGTCGCAGCGGGCCGCGATCTGCGGATCGTGGGTGGCGATCACCACCGCGCCGCCGGGATGCTCCCGGTGCAGCAGCCGTTCGACGACCAGCTCGCGGTGTGCCGGGTCCTGCTCGGCGGTCGGCTCGTCGGCGAGCAGCACCTGCGGCCACAGCGCCAGGGCACGGGCGACGGCCACCCGCTGCTGCTGGCCGCCGGACAGCTCCTCGACCAGGTGGCCGGCGAAGGGGCCCAGGCCGACCATCTCGAGGGCCCGCTCCGCCTCGCTGAGGGCGTCGGTCGGTCTCTCCCCGGCGGCACGCAAGGTGACCTGGATGTTCTCCGCCGCGGTCAGCAGCGACAGCAGCCCGTAGCCCTGCAGCACCAGGGCCACCGCCCGGCCGGGGGTCATGCGCGGCTTGCCGTGCAGCCGCACCTCGCCGGCGTCCGGCCGCTGGATGCCGGCCAGCGCGGTGAGCAGGCTGGTCTTGCCGGAGCCGGACGGTCCGACGACCGCGACCGTCTCCCCGGGCTCGACACGGAAGGAGACCCCGGACAGGATCGTCCGGCCGGATCGTTCCAGGACCAGGCTCTCGGCCTCGAGCAGGCTCACCGGTCCACCTCCTCGGTCCCGTCGGCCTCCTCGCCGATGGGGTGCAGCTCCACCACGCCGTCGCGCCGGGCGACCCGGGCCAGCGTCCCGGGCGGCAGCAGGTCGAGCACCTCCGGGGGCAGGTGCACACCGCCGTCGCGCCCGACCACCACGAACTCCTGCCCGGCGCGGCCCTCGGCGCCGATCCGGCCGTCGCGGATGGTCACCGTCCGGTCCATCGCTGCGGCGACCTCCCCGTCGTGGGTGACCACCACGACCGTGGTGCCCAGGTCGGCGCTGGCCGCCTTCATCAGCTGCACCACGACCTTTGCAGTCTCCTCGTCGAGCTGGCTGGTCGGCTCGTCCGCGAGCAGAAGCTGCGGTCCGTTCGCGACCGCGACGGCCATCGCCAGCCGCTGCTGCTCGCCGCCGGAGAGTGCTCCTGCGCGGGCGTTCTCCAGTCCGCCGAGGCCGACCGACTCCAGCAGCTCGCGCGCCCGCTTGCGCTTGGCCGGCCACCGGCCTGGGGTCGGCGACTGCGCGAACATCACGTTGTCCAGCGCCGTCCCGTAGGGCAGCACGTTGCGGCTGGGGTTCTGCATCAGCACGCCGACGCGGCGCGCCCGCATGCCGGCCAGCGCGCCCTCGTCACGGTCGCCGAGGAGCTCACCGGCGACGAACAGCTGTCCGGCGGTGGGCCGGATCAGCCCGGCCAGCAGCCACAGCAGCGTGGACTTGCCCGAGCCGGAGGGGCCGAGCACGGCGAGCGTCTCCCCCCGTCGTACCTCCAGGTCCACGCCGCGCAGCGCGACCACCTCCGCGCCGGCGTCGCCGTAGACGTGCACGACGTTGACGCAGCGGACCGCGAGCTCGGGGCCGTTCATGCCGGGTCCTCCCGCAGCTGCTCGGGGCGGGCGCCCGCGACCAGCGCGAAGGCGCTCAGCACGCAGATCACCGCGATCGCGGCCACCACTGCCGCGAGCGGCACCGCCAGCAACAGCCAGTCCGGGCGGTACAGCAGCGCCGGCGCGGCCGGTGTCTGCACGAACTCGGGAACCGCCGGGATCGCCAGGTAGACCGACAGCAGCCCGGCACCGACGCCCGCGACCACGCCCAGCCCCAGGGTGACCGCCTGCTCGAGGAGCAGCCCGGCGCGCAGCGGCCGGGCCGAAGCGCCCGCGGCCCGCAGCGCCGCGATCTCGTAGCGGCGGCGCCGGCCGGACAGGTGCAGGCCGGCCACCGCGCCGAGCGCGGCAAGCAGGGCCGCGGCGCAGGCGTCGGCGAGGAACAGCAGGATGGCCAGCGCCGGGCCCTGCTCACCGAGCAGCCGGGCCGCGCGCGCAGCGGTCTGTACGTCGAGCACCCGGACGCCGGCCTGGCGAAGCCTGGCCGGGAACGTGGCTACCGCGGCCGGGTCGAGCCACACCTGCTGGGCCGCGGTCTGGCTGGTATCGAAGGCCGCCCGCTGCGCGTAGGTGCGGTCCAGGACGACCGCATTCTCCGGGGCACCGGGTACCGCCACGGTGGCCACCGGCCGGATCGGCGTCGGCTGACCGTCCAGCCCCGCCACCTGGATCGGGTTGCCCGGCTGGTCGGCGACGCTGCCGGTGACGATCGCCGGCAGCGGATGCGGCCAGGAGTAGGCGGCCCAGGACAGCGGCACCCCGACCGGGATGTCGAACTGGATATCCAGCCCGTGCGCCGTCGCGGAAGCCGCCACCCGTCCGGGCGGAGCCGACGGGCCGGTGTAGGTCCAGCGGCCGTGGGACGACAGCCCCGCGTCGACCGGCTGCCAGCCGTGCTTGGTGTGCGTCTGCATGCGCGCGATCGTGGCGTGCCCCGCGGCCGGGACCGTGGGATCGATCGTGGTGAGCTCGAGGCCGCGGAGCACGCACGGGCAGCCAGTGAGCCGGGTCTCCAGCGCGTCCGTCCCGGGCCGGAGCCGGCCGACCGTCACCGGGGTCTCGGCGGTGGCCCGCGGCACCTTGAGGTCGGCCTGCAGCAGCATGCCGCACGCGCGCCGGCAGCCCGGGGTGTGCATCGCAACGTCGGCAAGGCTCACCCGGAGCCGGTCGCCGTCGAGCAGGACCGGGTCCGGTGCGGGCGGGTCGAGGCCCGCCGCGAGCGCTGCGGGGCGCTGCTTCGCGAAGTCGCTGCGCCAGTAGACGATCTTCGCCCACCGGTCCGGGTCGACGGCGAACGTCTGCCGCGCGGAGTTCGCGAGGTCGGTGTAGTCGTAGACCGCCATCGCTTTCGTCCCCGAGCGATCCAGCCGGTCCACGATGGCGGTCAGGTCCTTGCCCGGGGGCGGGACGACGTCGAGGACCGCGGCAGCGCCGGTGTTGGTCGCGGCAACGTCGGCGATGTTGGACCGGGTGACCGACCAGGCGGAGATGGAGAAGCAGGCGAGCGCGAACGAGGCCGCGAGCACGGTGAGGGTGCGCATCCCGGCGGGCCGGCGGGCCACTTGTCGTACGGCGAGGAAGCCGCCGATGTGTCCGTGCCGGCTGGTCGGCCGGAACAGGCGGCGGCACACCCAGGGCAGCAGCCGGGCCACCAGCACGGCGACGGCCAGCCCGACCAGGCCCGGGACGAGCAGCGCGAGCACATCGGTGGAGGCGGCGGAGAACGCCCCGGCGACGTACAGCTCGACCAGCCCGGCGGCCGTGGCCACCAGCAGCGCGATGTCCAGCGCCCAGCCGCGACGAAGCCCGCCGCGGCCGGTGCGGCGCCACTGCTCGACCACGGGCCGGGCGACGATCCGGCGGGCGGCGAGGGCGGCGGCCGCCAGGCCACCGGAGACCGCCACCGCGGCCGCGGCGACCGTCCACGGGCCCACGGTGACCGGAGTTCCGGGGCGCAGCACGCTGCCCGCCAGCGCGAGCGTGGCTGCCCAGCCGACAGCAACGCCTGCGGGCAGGGCGAACAGCAGCAGGGTGACCGGCTCGGTCAGGCCGAACCGCAACGTGCGCAGCCGGCTCAGCCCGCGCACCTTCGCCAGCGCCAGGTCCGGGCCGCGGAGCTCGGCAGCCTCGGTGATGACCAGGAAGAGGAGCAGCCACACAAGCGCGAGCAGCTGTGCGGTGATCAGCACGACGGGGACCAGCAGCTTGCTCCAGCTGGCGGTCGCGTCGTCCACGACCGTCTTGATCCCGCTGAGCGGCGAGCCGCTGTCGGCGCCCAGCTCGATGGAGATGTGGTCCACGCTGCGCTTGAGGGCGGGCACCTGGTCCGGGGTGACCGCGTCCAGGTCGAGCAGCAGGTCCACGATGCACGTGCCCGTGGCCTCCGGGGGCAGGGCGTCGAAGGTGGCCCGCACGGTGAACAGCGCGTCCACCGGCTGCCCGCCCGGCACCGGGATGAACAGTCCCTCCTGCGGGAAGTAGCCGCGATTGAACCAGTAGCGGGACTCGGGAGCGATCGGTTCGTAGATCCCGACCACGCGCATTCCCGGGATGTTCAGCCGGTCCCCGATCCCGATGTCGTCGAGCTTCGCCAGCGCCTTGCTGACCACGACGTCGCCGACTTGCCGGGGGCAGTGCCCGGTCACCACGCGCAGATGGCTGCACAGGTGCTCGCGCCAGGCGAGGTGCGTGGTCTGGGACGGAGTGGGGGCGTACTGCAGCTCCTGACCGAGCAGCGTCTTGTCGAACAGTCTCGGGGTCGCCGAGGTCTTGCGGGCCTGCTCGGTGAGCTGGGCCAGCGATGACATCTGGGAGAGCGTCGTGTCGGTGGTGACTTCGATGCCCTGGCCGATAATCGGTGCACTGTGCAGCGCGTCGGCGAGGATCGAGTGCCGGGCGGCGAAGTAGTACGTAGGACCGGCCGCCGCGGCCGCGGTCGCGATCACGGCCACCAGGCCGATCATCGCCGACAGCCCGCGGCGGGCTCGTAGCCCGCGCCAGAGCAGGCCCAGCCTGCTGATCACGACGCCCTCAGCCGGAGCGGCCGCGCCGGCGGCTCCTCGTCGAGGACCGGGAACCTGGGCACGGTCGGCTGTCTCCCCTCGTCGGACGCGATCCACCGCTCAGGCTAGAGCCCGCTACCCGGGGCGAAAGCGTGCAGCCGCCAACATTCACGAAACTGCAACCTGATGCCTCGTCTCGCGGACCGCCTAGCCGCGCCGCTTGACCAGTCGGACCTCACCTGTCACCGCGTGGCTGACCGGACGGTATCCGGACTTGCGGTACGCCCGTACTTCGGACGTGTTCGGCGAGATGATGACGACTGCTACGCGGCGGGCCTCCTGCGGCGCCATGGACTCCAGCTTCCTGAGCAGGAACCGGTGGAGGCCACCGTCCTGCAGGTCGGGGACCACCATGATCCGCTCGATCTCCCAGGTGTGATCGGTCAGCCGGCCACGCGCGCAGCCGACGAGCCGTCCCCCGACGCGTACGACGACGGTGGTCCATGACGCCAGGGAGCCGGACACGTCGGCGAGGTTCTCGCGCAGCGTCGGGAGCCCGACCTGACCACCACGGGGATTGTCGAGCGCGCCGTCGTCCTGCGCCTGCTGCACGACGGAGGCGCGTTGCAGGGTGAGGATCTCCGGCGCATCGGCCGGCACGGCCAGCCGGACCTCGGCGCCGGCCGGGCCGGCCTCCTCGCCCGAGTCGGGCAGCGCGAGGCGCTGGCTGGGGTGGAGCAGGTCCGGCCGGCGCCCGGCGGTCCGTCGTACGGCCTGGGCCTGACGCCACGCGGCGACCTTGCCGTGGTCACCGCCGAGCAGCACCTCGGGCACGTCGAGCCCACGCCAGGTCGGCGGCTTGGTGTAGACCGGGTACTCCAGCAGCCGCTCGGCGCCGTGCGACTCCTCGGTCAGCGACTCCGGGTTGCCCATGAAGCCGGGCAGCAGCCGGACCACCGCCTCGATCACCGCCAGGGCGGCCACCTCACCGCCGTTGAGCACGTAGTCGCCGAGGGAGAGCTCGCGGACCTCCATCCGGCTGCGAGCGTGCTCCATCACCCGCTCGTCGATGCCCTCGTAGCGGCCGCACGCGAACAGCAGCCAGTCGGCGCCGGCCAGCTGCTGCGCGGTCTGCTGGGTGAACGGCTCCCCCGACGGCGTGGGTACAACGAGCACGGGCGTGACCTCGGCCGATCCGGCGAGGTCGTCGAGCGCCTCGCCCCAAGGCTCCGGCCGCATCACCATGCCGGCGCCTCCGCCGTACGGCGTGTCGTCGACGGTGCGGTGCAGGTCGTGGGTCCAGGTGCGCAGGTCGTGCACGCGTACGTCGAGCAGCCCGGCGCGCCTCGCCTTGCCGACCAGGGACAGGTCCAGCGGGGCGAAGTAGTCGGGGAAGATCGAGACGACGTCGATGCGCATGCTCACTCCTCGGGAGCGGGCGCGAGCAGCCCCGGGCGGTCGTCGACGACGATCCGGCCCGCGGCGACGTCCACCGAGGGCACCAGCGCTGTCACGAACGGCACCAGCGCCTCCTGCCCCGCGGTGGTGCGAACCCGGAGCAGGTCCTGCGCCCCGTGCAGGATGCCGGCGAGCTCACCGACCACGGTCCCGTCAGTGGTGACCACCTGTGCGCCGAGCAGCTGGTGGTCGTAGAACTCCTCCGGGTCGTCCGGGCTCTCTCCCTCGTCGACCGAGCAGAGCAGCACCAGGCCCCGAACCGCCTCTGCCGCGGTCCGGTCGGTCAGCTCCTCGAAGCCGACGAGCAGCCGCTCCTGGTGCCAGCGGGCGAACTTCACGGTCAGCGTCGTCGGCCGACCGGGGCCGTGTGGCGGTGTCCCGGCCGGGGTCTCGGTGGTGAGCACGGCACCGACGGCGAACCGCCGGTCCGGCTCGTCCGTGCGCGGCTCGACCGAGACCTCGCCATGCAGACCGTGCGGCTTGCCGATCCGGCCCACCACCACCTCGTTCAGCTAACGCCTCCGGTCGACGTCCACGAAGTCGATCCTCGCCCCGTCGCGGCCGGCCAGCGCACCGATCACGGTGCGCAGCGCGGTGGCGGTGCGCCCGGAGCGGCCGATCACCTTGCCGAGGTCGTCGGGGTGCACCCGCACCTCGAGCAGCGGCCCGCGGCGCAGCTGCTTGTCGCGCACGGTGACGTCGTCGGGGTGGTCGACGATGCCCCGCACCAGGTGCTCGAGCGCCTCGGCGAGCATCACGGTCAGCCCTCGGCCGGCTTCTCGGTGTCACCGCCGGTGGCAGCCTCGGCCGCGGGGGTGTCCGCGCCCTTGACGTCCGGCGCCTGCGCCTCGCCCTGGTCGGCCTCGGCGGCCGCGCCCTCGGGAGACTCCGCGGCCGGCGTCTCGGTCGGCTCGGGGGTCTCCTCCTTGGCCTTGGCGGCCTTCTTGGCGGTCGACTTCTTGGTCACCGCCTCGGTCTTCGGCTCGCCGCCGGACTCCTTGAGCGCCTCGTTGAAGAGCTCGGTCTTGTCGCGCTTGGCCTGCGGGGTCTTCAGGGTGCCCTCGGCGCCGGGCTCGCCCCGGAACTTCTGCCAGTCGCCGGTCACCTTCAGGATCGCAGTGACGGCTTCCGTGGGTTGGGCGCCCACCCCGAGCCAGTACTGCGCCCGGTCGGAGGTCACCTCGATGAACGATGGCTCGTCCTTCGGGTGGTACTTGCCGATCTCCTCGATCACCTTGCCGTCGCGCTTCTTGCGCGAGTCGACGACGACGACGCGGTAGTACGGCGCGTGGACCTTGCCCATGCGCTTCAGTCGGATCTTGACGGCCACGGGTGTGGTGTCTCCTCGAAAATCGTGAACGGGTGAGCGTCTGCAGACTGGTGGGGAACCTGCCGCGGACGCTGCGCGGTGCCGCGCGCTCCGGATGAGAGGGTCCGGCACGCGTGACGTCAGCGGGTCATTCTGCCAGACGAGCCCGCTCCGTCTCCAATCGGCTCAGCCGACCACCGCGCCGCGCAGCACGATCCGCCGGGGGCTGCGCAGCACACCGAGGTCGTCGAGCGGATTCGCGTCCAGGACGAGGAAGTCGGCCGTCGTACCCTCCTCCAGCGTGGCATCGGCCCCGAGCCAGCCGCGGGCCCGCCAGGAGGCGGCGCCGAGGGCGTCCTCGGGGCTCAGGCCGTACGACGCGAGCTCGATCACCTCCTCGGCGACCAGCCCGTGCGGCAGCACCCCACCGGCGTCCGTGCCCGCGTAGATCGCCACCCCGGCCTCGTGGGCCGCGCCGATGGTGGCGCGCCGCCGCTCGAACAGCGCGGTCATGTGCTCGGCGTACTTCGGGAACTTCGCGCCGCCCGCCGCGGCGTAGGTCGGGAAGTTGTTGAGCTGCTTGGCGGTGGGGACCAGCGCCACGCCGCGCTCGACCATGGTGTCGATCAGGTCCTCCGACAGCCCGGTGCCGTGCTCGATGCAGTCGATGCCGGCGCCGATCAGGTCAGGCAGGGCGTGCTCGCCGAACACGTGGGCGGTCACCCGGGCACCGTGCTCGTGCGCGGTGGCCATCGCGGCGTCGAGCGACTCCCGGGTCCACGACGGGGTCAGGTCCCCGGCTTCGCGGTCGATCCAGTCACCGACCAGCTTCACCCAGCCGTCGCCGCGCTCGGCCTCCTGCGCGACGTAGGCGGCCAGGTCCTCGGGCTCGATCTCGTGGGCGTAGTTCCGGATGTAGCGGCGGGTGCGGGCGATGTGCCGGCCGGCGCGGATCAGCCGGGGCAGGTCCTCGCGGTCATGGATCCACGAGGTGTCCGCGGCCGAGCCGCAGTCGCGCAGCAGCAGCGCGCCGGCGTCCCGGTCGGCGATCGCCTGCTTCTCCTGGACGTCCTCGGGCACGGCGCCGTTCTCGTCCAGGCCGATGTGGCAGTGCGCGTCGACGAGGCCGGGGACGATCCAGCCCTCGGCGACCAGCTCCGCGGAGGACACCCTCTCGTAGGTGACCCGCCCGTCGACGACGTACAGGTCCCTCGGCTCGCCGTCGGGCAGCACCGGACCGCGGAACAGCAGCGCACTCATGAGATGCGACGCTACCGCGCCACCCGTTTCATACCGACATCGTGTCGCTACCGCGACCTATGCGTCGCGCTATTCATACCGACATCGTGTCGCTACCGCGACCTATGCGTCGCGGTAGACGCACCGACAACGTGTCGATAACGCGACCTATGCGTCGCGGTAGACGCACCGATATCGGTGGGATCAGCGGTTGAGGTACTTCGAGACGTCGTCGGGGAGCTCGAAGCTGGAGGGGTCCACTTCCTCGTCGCCCGCGGGCAGTCCGAACGGGTTGCCGCCGTCGCCGTTGGCGCGGGCGGCGGCCGCCTTCTCCTGCTCGGCGCGCTTGGCCGGGTTCCCGGACTTGCGCTTGGCCTTGCCCTTCTTGGGTGCCTGCTTGGCCTTGGCCCGCTTGCCGCCGCCGATGCCGCCCATCCCCGGGATCCCCGGCATGCCCGGCATCCCGCCGCCCTTGGCCATCGACATCATCATCTTGCGGGCCTCGAAGAACCGGTCCACCAGCTGGTTCACGTCCGAGACCTGGGTGCCCGAGCCGCGGGAGATCCGGGCCCGCCGGGAGCCGTCGATCATCTTCGGGTTCTGCCGCTCGGCCGGCGTCATCGAGTAGATGATCGCCTGAACGCGGTCGATCTCGCGCTCGTCGAAGTTCTCCAGCTGCTCGCGGAACTGCCCCATTCCGGGCAGCATCCCCATGATCTTCGACAGCGAGCCCATCTTGCGGATCTGCTGCATCTGCTCGAGGAAGTCCTCGAGGGTGAACTCGCCCTTCCCGCTGAGCTTGGCGGCCGCCTTGGCGGCCTGGTCGGCGTCGAACGCCTTCTCCGCCTGCTCGATCAGGGTGAGCACGTCACCCATGTCGAGGATCCGGGAGGCCATCCGGTCGGGGTGGAACAGGTCGAAGTCGGTGAGCTTCTCCCCCGCGGAGGCGAACATCACCGGCTTGCCGGTCACCGAGGCGATCGACAGGGCGGCACCACCGCGGGCATCGCCGTCGAGCTTGGTGAGGACGACTCCGTCGTACCCGACACCGTCGAGGAAGGCCTGCGCGGTGACGACCGCGTCCTGGCCGATCATCGCGTCGACGACGAAGAGGATCTCGTCGGGGTTCACCGCGTCCCGGATGTCCGCGGCCTGCTGCATCATCTCGGCGTCCACGCCGAGACGGCCGGCGGTGTCGACGATGACGACGTCGTGGAGGGTGCGGCGGGCCTCCTCGACACCGTCCCGGGAGACCTTGACCGGGTCGCCAACCCCGTTGCCCGGCTCCGGGGCGAACACGGTCACCCCGGCCCGCTCCCCGTTCACCTGCAGCTGGGTGACCGCGTTGGGCCGCTGGAGGTCCGCGGCCACCAGCATCGGGCTGTTGCCCTGCTCCTTCAGCCACAGGCCGAGCTTGGCCGCCAGGGTGGTCTTCCCGGAGCCCTGCAGGCCGGCCAGCATGATCACGGTGGGCGGATTCTTGGCGAACCGCAGCCGACGGGTCTCACCGCCCAGGATCTTGACGAGCTCCTCGTCGACGATCTTGACGATCTGCTGGGCCGGGTTCAGCGCCTGGCTGACCTCCTCGCCGCGGGCCCGCTCCTTGACCGCGCCCACGAACTCGCGCACCACCGGCAGCGCGACGTCGGCCTCGAGCAGGGCGATCCTGATCTCCCGCGCGGTCGCGTCGATGTCGGCCTCGGACAACCGGCCCTTGCCGCGCAGGTTCTTGAACGTGTCGGCGAGTCGGTCGGAGAGAGTCGCGAACAAAGCTGGTCAGTCCTCGGTCTCGGAAGGTGGCTGCGATGGTGCGCCCCGTCCCGAGGCGCACCTGTCAAGACTCAAGGGTAGCCGCGGCACCCAGCGCCCGTCGTACGGCGTGCGCAGCGGCCGCCGCGCGTTCCACACCCAACCGCACCTCACCGGGC
>DASTWW010000290.1:0-15126 GCA_035765755.1 Nocardioidaceae bacterium | reverse complement strand
ACCGAGCGGCGTACCTCCGCGGCCGTCGCCCTGTGCGTCGACCTGTCCTACTCGATGGTCCAAGAGGGCCGCTGGGGCCCGATGAAGCAGACCGCGCTGGCGCTGTCCCACCTGGTCGCGACCCGGTTCCGGCAGGACGCGTTGCAGGTGATCGGCTTCGACCTGTCGGCGCGGCGGCTCACGCCGGTGCAGCTGGCCGAGGTGGAGCCCGAGTGGGTGCAGGGGACCAATCTCCAGCACGCGCTGATGATCGCCGGTCGGCACCTGCGGCGGCACCCGGACGCGGAGCCGGTGGTACTGGTGGTCACCGACGGGGAGCCGACCGCGCACCTGCTGGAGGACGGCACGGCGTACTTCAGCTGGCCGCCGACCGTCGAGACGCTGCGGGCGACCGTCGGGCAGGTCGACGAGCTGACGAGGTACGGCGCGGCGCTGAACCTGTTCATGCTCGGCGACGACCCGGGGCTGGCCCGGTTCGTCGACGCGGTGGCCCGGCGCGCGGGGGGCCGGGTGTTCACCCCGGACGTGTCCCGGCTGGGGGAGTACGTCGTCGCCGACTACCTCCGCACCCGCCGCGGCCGCCGCTGATCAGCCCCAGGTGAGGTGGAATCCGCCGGCGCGCAGCGAGTGACGGAACCAGACGTAGGACAGCACGAGGCCGGCCGCGAACACCGGCAGGGAGCCGACCGCCGCGAGCGGCACCGACCACGAGGTGCTCAGGGTGAGCAGCAGGCCGAGGGTCAGGCTGGCGTTGACCAGGAGCACCACCCCCCACAGCGCCGAGAGCCGCTGGAAGAACCGCCGCAGGTGGCGGTTGCCGACCACGTCCTCGGGTAGCGGGCAGAAGTCGTGCGCGAGTCGCTGGATCAGCGGCCGCTCCGAGGGCAGGGTCACCAGCAACGCGGCACCGAAGACGTAGGTCGCCACGGTGGGCTGCAGGAAGTACACGGTCGCCGAGTTCGCCGCGAACGCCACGGCGACCTGGATAGTGGCCATCCCGGTGGCCGCCAGCAGCAGCACGGGCGGCCGGCTGCCCCGCACCAGACGAGCGAGCACGGCGAGGAACGCCCACCCGAGCGCCGCCAGCAAGGCACTGTCCAGGCCGAAGCTGACCACGATCGCGTAGAACAGCCCCAGCGGCACGACGACCGCCTCGGCGAGGTGCTTCACGACGTCGACCGCCAGTCGCAGCTTGGCCGGCATGACCACCAGCCGAGGGGCAGACGCGTGTAGTTGCGGCATTTCGGGTACTCCGAGGCGTGCGTAGTCTGGTGCCAACCAGCGTAGAGGGTAGCGACGAGGTTCCGAGAGGCTATGGGGAAAATCGAAGACGTGGACTACCGGGTCCTGCTGGTGTTCCGCACCGCACTGCGTCGCTACCTGCAATGGAGCAGCGAGGAGTCCACCCGCCTGGGGCTGACGTCCCAGCAGCACCAGCTGCTGCTCGCGGTGCGTGCCCACCCAGGCCCGACGCCGCCCAGCGTCCGGGAGCTGTCGGAGTACCTCCTGATCCGGCACCACAGCGCCGTCGAGCTGGTCAACCGGGTCGAGAGTGCCGGGCTCCTGGTCCGTGAGGTCGACCCGACCGACCAGCGGGTGGCCCGGCTGCGGCTCACCCCGCAGGGTGAGCAGCTGATCGAGCAGCTGTCCGAGACCCACCTCAACGAGCTGCGCCGGATCGCCGAGCGGCTGGGAATCTCGCAGGAGCTGCTCGAACACCTGTCCAGGGAGTTTGCGGAGAATCTCCTCGAGGACATGCATGCTCAAACTGAGACTGGGTAGCCGATCGCTGAAAGGCTCGGGCCCCGATATAATTTCTGGGGGACGGGACGTTGCCGCGCCAACCAGACAGGGGAGCGCACATGGGCGTGCTGGAACAGATCGACAACCCGGTGGACCTCCGGAGGCTTGACTCCGGCCAGCTGGCACAGCTGGCCGACGAGCTCCGGGAGTTCCTCGTGGGATCGGTGTGCCGCACCGGCGGACACCTCGGCCCGAACCTGGGTGTTGTCGAGCTGACCATTGCCCTGCACCGGGTCTTCGACTCTCCAGAGGTGCCGATCGTCTTCGACACCGGCCATCAGTCGTACGTGCACAAGATCCTCACCGGCCGCCGCTCCGGGTTCGCTGGACTGCGTCAGGCCGGCGGACTGTCCGGCTACCCCAACCGCGCGGAGTCGGTACACGACTTCGTGGAGAACTCGCACGCCTCCACCGCACTGTCGTACGCCGACGGGCTCAGCAAGGCGTTCAGCGCCGCCGGTGACCCGGGTCGCGAGGTGGTCGCGCTGATCGGCGACGGCGCGCTCACCGGCGGTCTGAGCTGGGAGGCGCTGAACAACCTGGGCCGTTCCGGTCGCCGGGTGATCGTGGTGCTCAATGACAACGGACGCTCCTACTCGCCGACCATCGGCGGTTTCCCGCACCACCTGGCCCGGCTCAGCGACCGGCCCGGGTACGACGAGCTGCAGCACCTGCTGGGCGGGACGCCGGCCAACGCGACCGGTTCACCGCTGCGCGGTGGGCTGTTCGAGGACCTCGGGTTCAACTACCTCGGCCCCGTGGACGGGCACGACGTGTCGGCGGTGGAGACCCACCTGCGGCTGGCCCGAGAGCTCGCCGGGCCGGTGGTGGTGCACTGCCGCACCAGCAAGGGCAACGGATACCAGCCGGCAGAGGACGACGACGCAGACCACATGCACGCGGTCGGCGTCATCGACCCGCACACCGGCCGCGCGGATGGGCCGGCCAAGCAGACCTGGACCGACGCGTTCGCCGAGGCACTCGTCGAGGTGGGCGGCCGTCGCCGCGACGTGGTGGCCGTCACCGCCGCCATGCTCGGGCCCACCGGTCTGCAGCGTTTCGCGGACCGGTTCCCCGGACGCTGCTTCGACGTGGGCATCGCCGAGCAGCACGCACTGACCTCGGCCGCCGGCATGGCGATGGGCGGCCTGCACCCGGTGGTAGCGCTCTACGCCACGTTCGCGAACCGCGCCTTCGACCAGGAGCTGCTCGACGTCGGCCTGCATCGACTTCCGGTGACCCTCGTGCTCGACCGGGCCGGCGTGACCGGACCGGACGGGCCCAGTCACCACGGCATGTGGGACCTCGCGCTGCTCGGTGTCGTGCCCGGCATCCGGGTCGCCGCACCTCGGGACGCCCAGACCCTCGTCGAGGGCTTCGGGGAGGCGCTGGACGTCTCCGGGCCGACGGTGCTCCGGTTCCCGAAGGCGGCGCTGGGCGAGCCGGTCCCCGCGCTTCGGCGCAGCGACGGCCTCGACGTGTTGCACGAGTCTGGCGATCAGCAGGTGCTGATCGTGGCGGTCGGCGTGATGGCCACCCCTGCCGTGGCCGCTGCGGAGCGTCTCGCCGAGGAGGGCATCGCCTGCACCGTGGTCGACCCGCGCTGGGTCCTGCCGGTCAGCGAGCCGCTGCTCGACCTCGCCGCCGCGCACCACACCGTGCTCACGGTCGAGGACGGCGTCCGGGACGGCGGTGTGGGCTCCCGGCTGGCCACCGAGCTCGGCAGCCGAGGCGTGGACGTGCCGGTCCGCTGCCTCGGGCTGCCCACCGAGTACCTCACCCATGGCAACCGGGCCGCTCTGCTCGAGCAGCTGGGCCTCGGCGTCGAGGGCATCGCCGCAGCCGCTCGCTCGGCCCACCGGGCGATGTCCCCGGACGGGCGCACGGACGGGCGCACGTTCCGGCTGGTGTCGAACCGCAGCGACGAGTCACCCTCGAGGAGCACCGGATGACTGGCGCCGAGGACCCGATCGAGGCAGAGAACTTTCCGGTAGCGCTGCGCGTGCTGCCTCGCGACGTTCGCGAGGACCTCACCGCGGTCTACCGGTTCGCGCGGTACGTCGACAACGTCGGTGACGAGTCTGCGGGCGATCGGCTGCTCGCGCTCAAGGCGGTCGGCGTCGACCTGCACCGGTTGTACGACGGGCGGACGACCGAGATCCCGGAAGTGCGCGGGCTGGCCACCCTCGTCGACCGACGCGACGTTCCCCTCGACCCGTGGATGGGGCTGGTCGCCGCCAACGAGCTCGACCAGCGCCGCAACCGTTACGAGAGTTTCGAGGACCTGCTCGGCTACTGCGAGCTCTCCGCGAACCCGGTCGGCCGGGTGGTGCTGCACGTGTTCGGCCAGGCCACCCCGGAGCGAGTCGCTCTCTCCGACCAGGTGTGCACCGCCCTGCAGCTGATCGAGCACTGGCAGGATCTTCGCGAGGACTACCTTCGCGACCGGGTGTACCTGCCACAGCAGGACCTGCGTCGCTTCGGGGTCGCCGAGCACGACCTGGGCGCGGACCGGGCCACGCCGGCGCTGGCCGCTCTGGTGCGCTACGAGACCGACCGGGCGGTCGCCTGGCTGGAGACCGGGGCGCTGCTGGTCAGCTCCCTGCGTGGCTGGGCGCGCGTCGCGGTGTCCGGCTACGTCAACGGCGGACGGGCGGCGGCCTGGCAGCTGCGCCGGTGCGGGCACGACTCGCTGGCCGGTGTGCCCAAGCCCACCTCGAAGCAGATCGCGGCCACCTGGGTGCGGTCGGCGCTGAGGAGAGCCGGATGACCACCGCCGAGACCTCACGCCCGGACGTGCTCCGGGCCTACGACGTGTGCGAGCAGATCACTCGTGAGGAGGCCCGAAACTTCTCCTACGGGATCCGGCTGCTGCCCGTGGAGAAGCGCCGGGCGCTGTCCGCGGTGTACGCCACGGCCCGCCGGATCGACGACTTGGGCGACGGCGACCTGCCGGATTCCGAGAAGCTGGCGGGCCTGGAGGCGGTGCGCACCGCGCTGGACGACCTCGACCGCGTCGACCACGACCAGGTGCTGGTCGCGCTCCGCGACGTGCGGGACCGGTTCCCCGTGCCGATGTCGGCGTTCGGGGAGCTCGTCGACGGCTGCCGGGCCGACGTCAGCGTGCACCGCTACGCCACCTTCGACGACCTGCTCGGCTACTGCCGCTGCGTCGCGGGCTCCGTGGGGAGGCTGTCGCTCGGCATCTACCAGCCGGCCGGCCTGGCCGCCGGAGGCGACCGGGCAGCCGTGGAGTCCGCGGCCGAGGACAGCGACGACACCTGGGCGCTCGCGGACTCGCTCGGGGTGGCGCTGCAGCTGACCAACATCCTGCGCGACGTGCGGGAGGACCGGCTGATCGGCCGGACCTACCTGCCGCACGAGGACCTGGAGCGCTTCGGTTGCACGCTCGAGCTCGACGCCGGCGGCCGGCTCGCCGACCCGCCGGACCGCTTCGCCGCGCTGGTGCGCTACGAGGCCGAGCGCGCCGAGCGCTGGTATCAGCGGGGCCTGCGGCTGCTGCCGCGCCTGGACCGACGCAGCGCGGCCTGCACCGCGGCGATGGCCGGCATCTACCACCGGCTGCTCGGCCGGATCGCCGCCGACCCCGACCTGATCCGCTCCGGTCGGCTGTCGCTGCCGGCCACCACCAAGCTGGGCGTCGCCGCCCGGGCGCTGATCTGGGGCACCGCATGAGCGGCCCGCAGCCAGAGACCGCCGGGCGAGCCCTGGTCGTCGGCGGCGGCGTCGCCGGGACCGCCGCCGCCCTCGACCTCGCCGACGCCGGCTGGCAGGTCACCCTGTTGGAGAGCCGGGCACGGCTCGGCGGCGCGGCGTACTCCTTCGACCGGGACGGCCTCCCGGTCGACACCGGCCAGCACGTGCTGCTGCGCTGCTACGGCGAGTACCTCCACCTGCTGCACCGGCTCGGCGTGGACAGCGTGGTGAGGGTCCAGGAGCACATGGACATCCCGGTGCTCCGCCCCGGCACGGGGGCGGCGCACCTGCGTCGCGCTCCCGGCCTGCCGGCGCCCGTGCACCTGCTGCCTACGCTGCTCGGCTACTCCGCCCTGCCGGTCGGAGACCGGCTCGCGGTGGCCAAGGCAATGGCCGCGCTGCGCCGGGTGGACCCCCTCGACCCGGCGACCGACCAGGTGCGCCTCGGAGACTGGCTGCGTGGGCACGGACAGAGCCCGCGCACCGTGGAAGCGCTGTGGGGCCTGGTGACGGTGGCTGCGCTGAACATCGAGGTGGCCGAGGCGTCGCTGGCGCTGGCCGCCCGGGTCTTCCGGACCGCGCTCCTCGAGCGCGCGGACGCCGGGGACGTGGCCACTCTCGGCAAGCCGCTGTCCGCCGTGCACGACGAGGCCAGCCGGCGGGCGCTGGCCGCGGCAGGCGTCGACGTGCGAACCCGCGAGCGGGTCACCCAGGTGGGTCGCGACATCGAGGGCTACCTGGTCAGGACCGCGGACGGCGAGACGCGCGCGGACGCGGTCGTGGTCGCGGTGCCGCACCGGCACGCCGCGTCCCTGCTGAGCGACGACGCCTGTCCCGACCGGGACCGTTGGGCCGGTCTCGGCTCCTCCCCGATCGTGAACGTGCACGTCCGCTACGACCGAGCGGTCACCGCGCACCGGTTTGCCGCCGCCCTGGACTCGCCGGTCCAGTGGGTCTTCGACCGGACCCCGGTCGCAGGCTGCGACGGCCAGTACCTCGCCGTCTCCCTGTCCGCCGCCGACGACCTGGTCGGTCAGGCCGCCGACCAGCTGCTGCAGACCCAGCTGCGGGCTCTCGAGGAGCTGTTCCCGGCCGCCCGGTCCGCGCGGGTGCTGGACGGCTTCGTGACCCGGGAGCCGCACGCCACGTTCCGGCAGAGCGCCGGGTCGGCCGTCCGGCGACCGACCGCGGCGACCCGCTGGCCGGGCCTAGCCCTGGCCGGCGCCTGGACCGGCACCGGGTGGCCCGACACCTTGGAGGGCGCGGTCCGCAGTGGCCGGCAGGCCGCCCGCGTGGTCGGACCGCCCCGACGTACCCAGCTTTCGAGTGCACGCCCGAGGAGCGCAACGCGATGACCCAGACCGATCCACGACCCAGTCCCGCCACCGAGCCGGTCTTCTTCGAGGAGGTCCGGCAGTTGGTCGCCGAGCCGATGCGCGACGCCCTGGACCGTCTCGACGAGCACACCAGGAAGCTGTGCGGCTACCACCTCGGGATCTGGGACGCCGACGGCAGGCCCGGCAACGGCAGCGGCAAGGGCGTTCGCCCGGCGCTCGCCCTGCTCTCGGCCCGCGCGGCCGGCGCCCCCGCCGAGCGCGGGGTGCCCGCCGCGGTGGCCTGCGAGCTGGTGCACAACTTCTCGCTCGTGCACGACGACGTGATGGACGGCGACCTGGAGCGCCGGCACCAGCCCACGGTGTGGGCCCGGTTCGGCACCTCGTCCGCGATCCTCGCCGGCGACGCCCTGCTGGCGCTGGCCAACGAGGTGCTGGCCGAGGCGCCGACGGCCACGGCCGGCTGGGCGGTCCGCTGCCTGAACGCCACCACCCGCCGGCTGATCGCCGGCCAGCAGGCCGACCTGGCCTTCGAGGACCGCGACGACGTGAGCCTCGCGGAGTGCCAGGCGATGGCCGGTGACAAGACCGGGGCGCTGCTGGGCTGCGCCGCGTCGCTGGGCGCCGTGCTCGTCGACGCACCCTCGCGGCTCGCGCTCGGGCTCGCCGAGTTCGGCCAGCACCTCGGCCTGGCCTTCCAGCTCGTCGACGACCTGCTCGGCATCTGGGGGGCCACCGCCCGTACCGGCAAGCCGGTGTGGTCCGACCTGCGCTCGCAGAAGAAGTCGCTCCCCGTGGTCGCCGCCCTGAACAGCGACACGTCGGCGGGACGCCAGTTCCGCACCCTCTACTGCGGCGAGGCCGCGCTCACCGAGGACCGCCTCGAGGAGGCCGCGGCGCTCGTCGAGGCGGCCGGAGGCCGCGGCTGGGCCGAGCGCCGGGTTGCGGAGGAGTCCGCCGAGGCCCTCGACATCGTGGCCGCCCTCGGCCTGCCGACGCCGGTCCGCCGCGACCTCACCGACCTCACCGAGCTCCTGATCGGAAGGGACAACTGAATGGCTCTGACCTCCGAAGAGCGCAACGTCCACCGGCCCGCGCCGGTGGACGAGGGGGCTGCGCCCGCGACGGGCTGGAGCAGCACCCGCGGCCGAGCAGAGGCCGCCCTCGACCGCGCCGTGGCGCACCTGCGCGGCCGCCAGCAGCAGGAAGGCTGGTGGCGTGGTCTGCTGGAGACCAACGTGACGATGGACGCCGAGGACCTGCTGATGCGGCAGTTCCTGGGCGTGCGCACCGAGGAGCAGACCCAGGCCAGCGCCCGCTGGATCCGCCGCCAGCAGCGCGAGGACGGTTCCTGGGCCAACTTCCACGGCGGCCCGGCCGACCCGTCCACCACCGCCGAGGCGTACGTCGCGCTGCGGCTGGCCGGCGACAGCCCGGACGCGCCGCACATGCGGCGGGCCCGGGAGGTGGTGCTCGCGCACGGAGGGCTCGAGGGCACCCGGGTGTTCACCCGGATCTGGCTTGCCCTCTTCGGCGAGTGGTCCTGGGACCAGGTGCCGGCGCTGCCACCGGAGATGATCTTCCTGCCGCCCTGGTTCCCGCTGAACCTCTACGACTTCGGCTGCTGGGCCCGCCAGACGATCGCGCCGCTGACCATCCTCGGCGCGCTGCGGCCGACCCGCGAGCTCGGCATCCATGTCGGCGAGCTGCGCGCCGGGCACAACGCCCCGCGGCGGAACGAGCACCGCCACGGCCGGTGGGGGACCGCGTTCCTGGCCCTCGACAAGGTGCTGCACGGGTACGAGCGGCTGCCCGTCAAACCGGGGCGCGAGATGGCGCTGCGACGCGCCGCGGAGTGGGTGATCGCACGCCAGGAGGCGGACGGTTCGTGGGGCGGCATCCAGCCGCCATGGGTCTACTCCCTGATGGCACTGAGCGCGCTCGGCTACGCCAACGACCACCCGGTCGTCGCCCGCGGCCTCGAGGGCTGGGAGCGGTTCACCGTGCACGAGGAGTCCGAGGACGGGCCCATGCGCTGGATCGAGGCCTGCCAGTCGCCGGTGTGGGACACCGCTCTGGCGATGATCGCGCTCGGCGACGCCGGGGTGGACCCGGACGACCCGGCGCTGCGCACGGCCGCCGAGTGGCTGCAGGGGGAGGAGATCCGGGCACGCGGCGACTGGGCGGTCCGCTGCGACGACGACACCCCGGCCGGCGGTTGGGCGTTCGAGTTCGACAACGACGGCTACCCGGACGTCGACGACACCGCCGAGGTGGTGCTGGCGCTGCGCCGCGCCCGTTCCACGCCTGAGCTCGAGGGTTCGGTACGACGGGCCACCGACTGGGTGCTGGGCATGCAGTGCCGGGACGGCGGCTGGGCAGCCTTCGACGTCGACAACACCCGGCAGATCGCCTACGAGCTGCCGTTCTGCGACTTCGGTGCGGTGATCGACCCGCCGAGCGCGGACGTCGCCGCGCACGTGGTCGAGATGCTCGCCGCCGAGGGGCTCGCCGACTCGAGCGCGGTCCGCAGAGGGGTGGACTGGCTGCTTGCCGAGCAGGAGCCGGACGGATCCTGGTTCGGCCGCTGGGGCGCCAACCACGTCTACGGCACCGGCGCAGTGGTGCCGGCGCTGGTCCGGGCCGGGATGGCGCCGGACGACCCGGTGATCCGCCGCGCGACGGACTGGCTGACGTCGGTGCAGAACGCCGACGGCGGTTGGGGTGAGGACCTGCGGTCCTACACCGACCCGAGCTGGGTCGCCAAGGGCAGCTCGACCGCGTCGCAGACCGCCTGGGCGCTGCTCGCCCTGCACGCCGCCGGCCTCGCCGACTCCGACGTCGTCCGCCGCGGCGTGGACTGGCTCGTCGACCACCAGGACGACGACGGCGGCTGGGACGAGCCGTGGTTCACCGGCACCGGCTTCCCCGGCGACTTCTACATCAACTACCACCTGTACCGGTTGGTCTTCCCGATCAGCGCGCTCGGTCGCTGTCTCGGACGCAGCCGGCACACCACCGCACCGCGCCGGACCGCCGGTGCCGGTGCTGCACAGACAGAGGGAAGGAGTCCGTCATGGCCGTAGACGTGGTCATCTGCGCACCCTCCCGCGCGGAGGAGAAGGCGCTGCGCTCCGGCTGGCAGCCGCAGCACGCCGGCCGGGTGGTGCGCACCGGCGTGGGTCGCAGCCGCACCCTCGACGCGGCCGCCGGCCTCGACGGCGCCTCCGCGGTCGCGGTCGCCGGCATCGCCGGAGGGCTCGACCCGAGGATCCGGGCCGGGGACGTGGTGGTCGCCAACCGGGTGTGGAGCACCGCCGGCGAGCCACCACGCGACCTGCCGGCTGCCCGGCTGATCGCCGCCCGGCTGCGCGCCGAGGGGCTACGCGTCTGGCTCGGCCCGGTCGTCAGCGCCGACCACGTGGTCACCGGCGCGGAACGGGAGTCGCTGCGCGCCCAGGGGGCGCTCGCGGTGGACATGGAGTCGGCCTGGCTGCTCGCGGACGGCCGCCCCGGCGCGGTGGTCCGGGTGGTCGCCGACGTCGCCGGAGAACCGCTGCTGCGTCCGAGGACGCTGCGCCGGCTGCGCTCGGCGGTGCAGGTGCTGCCCAAGGTGGCCGGCACGCTCGGCGCTTGGGCGGACGCGGTCGGCGCACGCTCGGTGCTGCTGGCCGAGCCGCGCTCGTTCTGCGCCGGGGTCGACCGGGCCATCGAGGTGGTCGAGCGGGCCCTGGAGCAGCGCGGCGCGCCGGTGTACGTGCGCAAGCAGATCGTGCACAACCAGCACGTGGTCGCCGACCTGCACGCCCGCGGCGCCCGGTTCGTCAACGAGATCGACGAGGTGCCCCAGGGGGAGACGGTGGTGTTCTCCGCCCACGGCGTCTCGCCGGCGGTGTGGGACAACGCCCGCCACCGCGGCCTGGACATCATCGACGCCACCTGCCCGCTCGTGAGCAAGGTGCACTCGGAGGTTCGCCGGTTCGCCGGCCGGGGGGACACCATCATCTTCATCGGGCACGCCGGCCACGAGGAGACCGAGGGCACCATGGGCGAGCGCCCGGAGCGCACCGTCCTGGTCGAGAACGTCGAGGACGCCCGCGTCGTCGAGGTCGAGAACCCCGACCAGGTGTCCTACCTCGTGCAGACCACGCTGTCAGTGCACGAGGTCGAGCAGATCGTCGAGGTGCTGCACGAGCGGTTCCCGAAGCTCAAGGCGCCGGCGTCCGACGACATCTGCTACGCCACCACCAACCGCCAGGACTCGCTGACCGCGGTCGCGGCCGACAGCGAGCTGGTGTTGGTGGTGGGATCCCAGAACTCCTCCAACAGCCAGCGCCTGGTCGAGACCGCACAGCGGCTCGGCACGGAGGCGCACCTGGTCGACGACGCCGACGACGTCGATCTCGGCTGGCTTGCCGGAGTCACGAAGGTGGGCCTCACCGCGGGCGCGTCCGCGCCCCAGGCCCTGGTGGACGAGGTGGTGCACGCGCTCGGCGGGCTCGGCCCGGTGGAGTCGAGCACCCGCCACCTCGTCGACGAGAACGTCCGATTCACCCTTCCCAAGGAGGTGCGACCGGCATGAGCATGCCGCTTCGACAGAGCCTGAAGATCGGGAGCTACCTGCTCCGGCAAAAGCTGGCCGGGCGGGAGAAGTTCCCGCTCCTCGTCGAGCTCGAGCCGCTGTTCGCCTGCAACCTGCAGTGCGCCGGTTGCGGCAAGATCCAGCAACCGGCCGACGAGCTGCGGCGCCGCATGCCGGTGCAGCAGGCACTCGACGCGATGGAGGAGTGCGGGGCACCGATGGTGTCCATCGCCGGCGGCGAGCCGCTGATGCACCCTCAGATCGACGAGCTCGTCAACGAGCTGGTGAAGCGCAAGAAGTTCGTGTTCTTGTGCACCAACGCGATGCTGGTGCGCAAGTGGTGGGACAAGTTCGACTTCAAGCCCTCGCCGTACTTCTCCTTCGTCATCCACGTCGACGGACTCAAGGAGCGCCACGACGAGTCGGTGTGCCAGGAGGGTGTCTTCGACGAGGTGGTCGAGGCCGTGACGTTCCTGAAGGAGAAGGGCTTCAAGGTCAACACCAACTCGACGTTCTTCAGCAACGACACCCCGCAGAACGTCATCGACGTGCTGAACTTCCTCAACGACGACCTGAAGGTCGACGGCATGCAGATCTCGCCCGCCTACGCCTACGAGAAGGCGCCCGACCAGGACCACTTCCCGGGCGTGACCGAGACGCGCGAGCTGTTCAGCAAGGCGTTCACGGGCGGGAACCGCAAGCGGTGGCGGCTCAACCACTCGCCGCTGTTCCTGGACTTCCTGGAGGGGAAGCAAGACTTCGGCTGCACGGCCTGGGGCATCCCGAGCTACTCGCTGTACGGCTGGCAGAAGCCGTGCTACCTGATGTCGGACGGCTACGCGAAGACCTACCAGGAGCTCATCGAGACCACGGACTGGGAGAGCTACGGGCGTGGACGCGACGACCGGTGTGCGAACTGCATGGCGCACTGCGGCTACGAGCCGACCGCCGTGCTGGCCACCATGGGGTCGCTCAAGGAGTCGATCCGCGCGATGGCCGGCTGAGCGTCAGGAGAAGCGGCGCGCCAGGGCGTGGTAGGCGCCCGGCGCCGTTGCCTGCAGCCACACCGGGAACCGCAGCCAGCGGGGGAGCACCACCTCGGTGCGGTCGTGCTCGACCGCGTCGGCGATCGCGACCGCGACTCGCTGGGCGGGCATCGGCCGTGGGAAGCGGCGGGGGTACGGCGCGCCCCGCCGCTCGAAGAAGGCGGTGTCCACGATCCCTGGGGCGATCGTCGAGACGCCGATGCCCGCAGCGGCCACCTCGCTCCGCAGGCTGTCGGCGTAGCGGTGGAGGGCGGCCTTGGTCGCCGCGTAGGCGGACTCCTCTGGCACCCCGAGCAGCCCGGCGATCGAGCCCACGAACACCAGGTGCCCCCGTCGTCGGGCCCGCAGGGACGGCAGCAATGCAGCGGTCAGCCTCATCGGGGCGAGCACGTTGACCGCGAACAGCCGGGTCAGCGCCTCCGCCGTGACCTGGTCGGCCGGGCCCACCAGCCCCAGCCCGGCGTTGTGAATGATCACCTCCGGCGCACGGTCCAGCGCCCAGGCGGACAGTTCGTCGAGACCGGAGGGATCGGCCAGGTCGGCCGCCAGCGTCTCGGCGCCCACCGGCGCTGCTGCCGCGGCGAGCCGACCTGGGTCTCGCCCGGTCAGCAGCAGCCTGGCGCCGCGCCCCGCCAGCTCCTGCGCGGCGGCGCGTCCAATGCCGGAGGACGCTCCGGTCACCAGCACGCTCGTCCCACGCAGCTGCATCAGGCGTACTCCTCCGGGAACGCGCCGGAGGCCTGGATCCGTTCGCTGACCCGTTGTGCCCGGTGCGCGAGCGCGACGGTCCCGGTGGCCAGCACGGCCAGGGCGAGCAGCTCGCCGAACACCGACCAGGCATCGCCCGCGATCGACTCGCCCAGCCAGGCGACGCCGATGCCGATCGAGACCAGCGGGTCGCCGAGCGTGATGATGGCCAGGGCCAGCGAACCCACCATGCCGCTCTGGTAGGCGTTCTGGTTCAGCAGGAAGCCGGCCGGCCCCACGATCGCGACGGCGTACAGCTCCCACTCGGTGAAGACGTTCACGTCGAGCCCTTGCGTGGTCAGACTCCGCACCAGACCCGCGGTCACGCCGTAGCAGACTGCGGTGGCCGCCGCGAGCGGCAGCGAGCGGATCTCGCTGTCGATCTGCGTGGAGATGGCAAGACAGGCGGCGACCACGATGACCAGCCCCACCCCCAGCGGCAGCGCCGCGTCGCCGCTGAACTGCTCGCCCCCGCCAGAGGGCCGGGCGATGAGCAGGAACGCCGAGAGCCCGGCGAGCGCGGTCAGCGCGCCCAGCATCAGGCCGCGGTCCGGGACCCGGCGGGTCAGCGTCGAGGCCAGCAGCAGGTAGAACAGCACACCGGTCACCAGCAGCGGCTGCACCAGGATCAGCGGACCGAACCGCAGGGCGACCACCTGCAGCCCGAAGCCCACGATCCCGAGCAGCACGCTGGACCGGAAGCCGGCCAGCCGGATCAGGTCGACGAGCAGGCCCGGCTGCAGCGGCTTGCGCGGCGCGGTCTCGTGCGTGGCCCGGTGCTGCAGCACCCCCGCCGACCCGAACGCCGCCGCGGCCCCGACCGCTGCGGGCACGGCGATGTAGAGCATCACGACCGCATCAGCGCTCCTCCACGGTCGCAGCCGACAGGTCGCCCCCTGCCTCAGCGAAAGCCCGGGCCATGGCGTCGCACACCGCCGCGCGGTCGATGCCGAGCCGCTCGTCGACGAGGAAGCCGAAGCCGGCAGTCCCGTCGGCGACGATGATCCCGACGGTCAGCGGAACCCCCTCGGTCAGCGGGAGCACCGGCGTGAACGACCGCACCCGCGCCCCAGCCGCCCAGCGCGGCCCGCGGGCTGCGGGCATGTAGGACACGATGGTGTTGAAGAAGCGCCGGCCGTAGACGGCGCGGGCGAACCTGCGGTGCAGGTGGAACGGGAGCCGGCCGGCCAGCATCATCACCGCCGCCGCGGCGTGCGCCTCCCCCCGTTCGGCGCGGTCGCGCATCTCACTGCGCACCGCTGCGACCCGCTCGACGGCCGACATCGCGGTGGTGGGCAGGTCGAGGGCCAGCGACCCGGTCCAGTTTCCGAAGATCCGGTCCAGCCGCGGGGTGCGCATCGCCACCGGGATCATGGCGCGCAGCGGCTGGCCTGCGGTCAGCAGGCCGCGGTCCTGCAGCAGCAGCACGCACGCGTGCGCAAGTAGCGCGACCACCAGCTCGTGGGGCCGGGCGTCCAGCTCGTCGGCGAGCCGCCGCAGCTCCTTCCAGGGCAGCGTGACGCTGAGCAGCAGCGGTGGGCCCGGGACACCGCCCTGGTTCAGCGGGTGTCGCGGGGCGGTGCCGCGTGCGGCCAGCGCCGCGGTGCCACGCGCCAGTCGGCGCAGCCGACGCACCGGGCTGCCGGAGGCGGCCAGTGCCCGGCCCGGCCGTCGCTCCCTCAGCGGGTCGCCGTCGGCGGTGTCCAGCAACCGGTCCATCAGGCCCAGGGCGGAGATGCCGTCACCGTGGCTGTGGTGCAGCTTGATGCCGAGCACGCTGCGACCCAGGTGCGGGGCGCGCACCACCAGCATCCGCCAGCCGGGCTCGTCGGCCGGAAGGGGCTGTCCCCACAGGCCGGACACCGTGCGCCACAGGTCGGTCTCGGTCGCGTCTTCG
>DASTWW010000289.1:0-10497 GCA_035765755.1 Nocardioidaceae bacterium | reverse complement strand
CCTTCTCATGTCCGGGGCCGGGTCCTGGCCCCGGACATCGGGCTGTGGGAACCGTGCTAGGCGAGTGTCGGCCGCGCTGGTTAGGGTTCAAGACGTGGATGCACCCCTTGCCCTCTATCGCCGGTACCGGCCGGAGACGTTCGCCGAGGTCATCGGCCAGGAGCACGTCACCACGCCGCTGCGTGCCGCGCTGAAGAACAACCGGGTCCACCACGCGTACCTGTTCTCCGGCCCGCGCGGGTGCGGCAAGACCACCAGCGCCCGGATCCTGGCCCGGGCCCTGAACTGCGAGCAGGGGCCCACCGACGAGCCGTGCGGCCAGTGCCAGTCCTGCCGGGACCTGGCCCGGGGCGGCCCCGGGTCGATCGACGTGATCGAGATCGACGCGGCCAGCCACGGAGGCGTCGACGACGCGCGTGACCTGCGCGAACGGGCGTTCTTCGCGCCGGTGAACAGCCGCTACAAGGTCTACATCATCGACGAGGCGCACATGGTCTCCTCGCAGGGCTTCAACGCCCTGCTGAAGCTGGTCGAGGAACCGCCGCCGCACCTGAAGTTCGTGTTCGCGACCACCGAGCCGGAGAAGGTGATCGGCACGATCAGGTCGCGGACCCACCACTACCCGTTCCGGCTGATCCCGCCGAAGGTGCTCTCGGCGTACCTGTCAGAGATCTGTGAGCGCGAGGGCGTCGCCATCGAGCCGGCGGCGCTGCCGCTGGTGGTGCGTGCTGGCGGCGGCTCGGCCCGAGACACCTTGTCGGTGCTCGACCAGCTGATCGGTGGCGCCGGACCGGACGGGGTGACCTACGCGCTGGCGACCGGGCTGCTCGGCTTCACCCCCGACGCGCTGCTCGACGAGGTGGTGGACGGGTTCGCCGCCGCGGACGGGTACGCGGTCTTCGGCGTGGTGGACAAGGTCATCGAGACCGGTCAGGACCCGCGCCGGTTCACCGAGGACCTGCTGCGCCGGCTGCGGGACCTGGTGATCATCTCCGCCGTGCCGGACGCGCCGGCCAGTGGGCTCATCGACGTCCCGGAGGACCAGGCCGAGCGGCTGGTCGCGCAGGCCGCCCGGTTCGGGCGCGCGGACCTGAGTCGCTCAGCCGACCTGGTGGCCGACGGGCTGACCGACCTGAAGGGCGCAACCGCGCCGCGCCTGCTGCTCGAGCTGATCTGCGCCCGGGTGCTGCTGCCCGGTGCCGACGACCGCACCGACGGCGTGATGGCCCGGCTGGACCGGCTCGAGAAGCGGATGGCCATCGAGGGCACTCCCACCGCCGCCCGCCCGGACCGGGCCGCTGCCCCGCGGCCGGCACAGGCGAGCACCCCCGCGCGGCCGCGGCCGGCCCCCGAGCCGCCCACCCCGACCAAGCCGGCCCCCGAGCCGCCCAGCCCGACCAAGCCGGCCCCCGAGCCGCCCACCCCGCCGGTCGAGCCGTCCCCCCAGCCGCCGGACCCCACGCCCGCGCCGCAGCCGGAGCCCCCGGCCCCGGCACCCGCACCGGCCCGCGGGTCCGAGGGCGAGCCCGCACAGGAGCCGGCTCCGGCCGAGTCCGGGTCTGTGTCCGGCTCCGGGCTGGGGCTCGTGGAGGTACGCCGGCTGTGGCCGGACGTGCTGGACTCGGTCAAGGACAAGCGCCGCTACACCTGGATCCTGCTCAGTCAGAACGCGCAGGTGGTCGCCGTCGACGACAAGACGATGACCGTGGGCCTGGTCAACGCCGGCGCTCGCAACTCCTTCGTCAGCGGCGGCAGCGACGAGATCCTGCGCCAGGCGGCCATCGACGTAGTTGGCCACGACTGGCGGATCGAGGCGATCGTGGACCCGTCCGCGCAGCCGGGGACCGAGCCGCAGACCCGCACCACCCGACCCGCGGTGCGACCCGAGCCGGAGGACCGGCCCCAGCAGTCCGGGCCGGTGCCCGACCCGGCCCCGGCCGCGCCACCGGCTCCCAAGGCGGATCCCGCTGCGGTCGCCACCGCGCGCGGCGCGATCCGCGAGACCCGCGCTGCCGGCTCGGCGCCGGACCGGCACGCGCCCGCCGATTCCGACCAGCACGTCGACCGCGACGACCCGGACGCCGACGACACCGGGCTGGACGGCGCCCAGCTGCTGGCCCGGGAACTGGGTGCCCGGGTGATCGAGGAGATCAGGCACGATGAGTGACGTGCCCGGTGAACCAAGGCACTCCCCGAGACCACGAGACGAGAGAAGCAGCGCATGAGTGAGACGAACCCGTTCGGTGAGGGCGGGCTGGACATGAACGCCCTGCTGCAGCAGGCGCAGCAGATGCAGCAGCAGATGGTCAGCGCCCAGGAGGAGCTCGCGGAGTCGAGCGTGCAGGGCACCGTCGGCGACGGGCTGGTCACCGTGACGCTGTCCGGGGTCGGCGAGCTCACCGGAGTCTCGATCAAGCGCGGCTCCTTCGACCCCGACGACACCGAGGACCTCGAGGACATGATCGTGGCCGCGTACCGCGACGCGAAGGCGCAGGCCGACCAGCTGGCCGCCCAGAAGCTCGGGCCGCTGGCCGGGGGCCTCGGCGGCGAGCTGGGCGGGGGTACGACGGGCGGGCCCAGCCTGCCCGCCGGCTTCTGACCGGAACAGCTATGTACGAAGGTGTCGTCCAGGACCTGATCGACGAGCTGGGCCGGCTGCCCGGGGTGGGTCCGAAGAGCGCCCAGCGCATCGCCTTCCACATCCTGGCCACCGACCCCGTCGACGTACGCCGTCTCGCCCAGGTGCTGGTCGAGGCCAAGGAGCGGGTCTCGTTCTGCTCGGTGTGCGGCAACGTCGCGGAGGAGGAGACCTGCCGGATCTGCCGGGACCCGCGCCGGGACCCGGCGGTGATCTGCGTGGTCGAGGAGTCCAAGGACGTGGTGGCTATCGAGCGAACCCGCGAGTTCCGAGGCCGCTACCACGTGCTCGGCGGGGCGATCTCCCCGATCGAGGGGGTCGGCCCCGACGACCTCCGGATCCGCGAGCTGATGGGTCGGCTCGCCGACGGGGTGGTCACCGAGGTGATCTTGGCCACCGACCCGAACTTGGAGGGGGAGGCCACCGCGACGTACCTCACGCGACTGCTCAAGCCGATGGGCTTGCGTGTGACGCGTCTTGCGAGTGGACTTCCGGTAGGTGGGGACTTGGAGTACGCCGACGAGGTGACCCTGGGACGTGCCTTCGAAGGGAGACGAGCAGTCGATGAGTGAGCAGACCCCGACCACCGCGGAAGAGCCGCCCGTGGCCAGCGAGATGGAGGACTTCGCCCAGCAGATCGCGGACCAGGTGGAGAGCTTCCTGCTCGCGCTGCAGGCGCTCGCCCGCGGCGAAGCCCCTGGGGGTGCGGCGGTCTCCCTGCTGCTGCTCGAGGTCAGCCAGGTGCTGCTCGCCGGCGGCCGGCTCGGGGTGCATACCGACTTCACGCCGGCCGAGGAGTACGAGCCCGACGCCGGACCCGACCCCGACCTGGACGCGATGCGGCTGCGGCTCGCGGTGCTGCTCGAGCCGGTGGACGCCTACGCCGAGGTGTTCGACCCGTACGTCGACCCGCCGGAGATGGTCTCCTCGCTGCTGTCCGACGACCTGGCCAGCATCGCCACCGCGCTCGCGCACGGGCTGGCCCACTACCGGGCCGGTCGGGTCAGCGAGGCGCTGTGGTGGTGGCAGTTCTCCTACGTCTCCTCGTGGGGGCCGGAGGCCAGCAGCGTGCTGCGCGCCCTGCAGTCGGTGGTCGCCCACGACCGGCTCGACGCCGAGTTCGACGGCGAGGAGGACCAGGTGGCCGCCGCGGACGAGATGCTCGAGGAGAGCGACGAGGTGGTGGAGACCGCCTAGCCCAGAGCCGGGTCTTGCCATCCGGTTGCACCCCGTTGGTGGCGGCTGGCCCCGGTTTAGACTCGTGGGGCAGTCGTCGCCGAACGTCCCGAGGAGAGCCGTGGGCCTGGTCGTGCAGAAGTACGGGGGCTCCTCCGTCGCCGACGCCGAGGGGATCAAGCGGGTCGCGCAGCGCATCGTGGACGCCAAGCGCGACGGCAACGACGTGGTCGTGGTGGTCTCCGCGATGGGCGATACCACCGACGAGCTGATCGACCTGGCCCAGAGGGTCTCGCCGCTGCCGGCGCCGCGAGAGCTGGACATGCTGCTCACCGCCGGCGAGCGGATGTCGATGGCGCTGCTGGCGATGGCGATCGGCAACCTCGGCCAGGAGGCCCGCTCGTTCACCGGCAGCCAGGCCGGCGTGATCACCGACAGCACGCACGGCAAGGCGAAGATCATCGACGTCACGCCCGGCCGCATCGAGCGTGCCCTGGCCGACGGCGCGGTGGCCATCGTGGCCGGGTTCCAGGGCGTCAGCCAGGACACCAAAGACATCACCACGCTGGGCCGCGGCGGCTCCGACACCACCGCAGTGGCCTTGGCCGCCGCACTGAACGCGAACGTCTGTGAGATCTACAGCGACGTGGACGGTGTGTTCACCGCGGACCCCCGGATCGTGCCGACCGCCCGGAAGCGGAACCAGATCTCCTACGAGGAGATGCTGGAGATGGCCGCCTGCGGCGCGAAGATCCTGCACCTGCGGTGCGTGGAGTACGCCCGCCGCTACAACATGCCCGTCCACGTGCGTTCCTCGTTCAGCCAGAAGGAAGGCACCTGGATCGTCCCGGAAGCAGAGGTGGACCCGATGGAGCAGGCGATCATCGCCGGCGTCGCCCACGACCGCAGCGAGGCCAAGATCACCGTGGTCGCAGTGCCGGACAAGGTCGGCGAGGCGGCCCGCATCTTCGAGGCACTGTCCGCGGCGCAGATCAACCTGGACATGATCGTGCAGAACGTGTCCGCGGCCGCCACGAACCTCACCGACATCTCCTTCACGCTGCCGCGCGACGATGGGCAGCGCGCGATGACGGCGCTGGACCGGATCAAGGACGAGGTCGGCTACGAGTCGCTGCTGTACGACGACCGGATCGGCAAGGTCTCGCTGGTCGGGGCCGGGATGCGCTCGCAGCCGGGCATCACCGCCCGGTTCTTCTCCGGGCTCGCCTCGGCGGGCGTGAACATCGAGATGATCTCCACCTCCGAGATCCGGATCTCGGTGATCGTCGACGAGTCCCAGGTCGACGACGCGGTCGCGGCCACCCACTCCGCCTTCGACCTGGACTCCGACGAGGTTGAGGCGGTCGTCTACGGAGGGACAGGGCGATGACCCGCATCGGCGTGGTCGGCGCCACCGGCCAGGTAGGCGCGGTGATGCGCGACCTGCTCCTCGAGCGGCGGTTCCCGGTCTCGCAGATCCGGTTCTTCGCGTCCGCGCGGTCGGCCGGGTCGGTGCTGCGCTGGGGGGACCAGGACGTAGACGTCGAGGACGCCACGACCGCGGACCCGTCCGGGCTGGACATCGCGCTGTTCTCCGCCGGCGCGGGCGCATCCCGTGAGCTGGCGCCGAAGTTCGCCGCCGCCGGTGTGACCGTGGTGGACAACTCCTCGGCCTGGCGGATGGATCCCGACGTGCCGTTGGTGGTCAGCGAGGTGAACCCCGGCGCGCTGGCGGATATCCCGAAGGGCATCGTCGCGAACCCGAACTGCACCACGATGGCCGCCATGCCGGTGCTTAAGCCGCTGCACGACGAGGCCGGGCTGGTGCGGCTGGTGGCCAGCACCTACCAGGCCGTCTCCGGCAGCGGGGTGGCCGGCGTGCGTGAGCTCGACGAGCAGATCCGGGCGGGCGCTCCCGCCGCCACCGGCCTGGTCCGGGACGGCTCCGTCGTACCGCTTCCGGAGCCGTCGGTGTACGCCCGGCCGATCGCCTACAACGTCCTCCCGCTGGCCGGGTCGTTGGTCGACGACGGCAGCTGGGAGACCAACGAGGAGCAGAAGCTGCGCAACGAGTCGCGCAAGATCCTCGATCTCCCGGACCTGCGGGTGTCCGGGACGTGCGTGCGGGTGCCGGTGTTCACGGGCCACTCGCTGTCGATCAACGCCGAGTTCGCCCGGCCGCTGCCGGCCAAGCGGGCGTTGGAGATCCTCTCCGACGCGCCGGGGGTGGAGCTGTCCGACGTACCGACCCCGCTGCAGGCGGCCGGCCGGGACCCCAGCTACGTCGGCCGGGTGCGGCAGGACCCCGGCGTGGAGGACGAGCGCGGGCTGGCGCTGTTCGTCAGCAACGACAACCTGCGCAAGGGCGCGGCGCTGAACACCGTGCAGATCGCGGAGCTGCTCGCGGCGCGGTGAGCTCCCCGTCGACGGCTCAGCGCACGTCGGGTCCGGGCGGCTGCTCGACGTCGACGAAGCGGGTGGTCACCCAGTGCGCGAGGGCGTACGACGCGGCGGCGACCGCCGGGATCGCCAGGAACATCCACACGGAGAAGATCACGCCGGTGAGCCCGAGAAGCACGACCACGGCGATGATCCCCACCGCGAGGACGCTGGTGCCGACCGGCTCACCGACCCGCAACGCCTTCAGCAGCAGCGCCCCGACCGCGACCATGCCGATCGCGATCGCCACCAGGTAACCGAGTCCCGGACCTCCGCACGACGGGGTGCCGTTGACCGCCTCGCAGCCGCGCAGGCCTCCGTAGGTGACCCCGGCGCCGAGCGCGCCGACGACCAGTCCGGTCAGCGTCGCGGCCGCTGGGCCGGGGAGGGTTGGCGCTGTCCTCGCGCGCCGGTCCCGGTGGGGCGCCGGCTGGGCGGGCTCGGGCTGGGCTTCGGTGGGCTGACCGGCGGCTTGTTCCTCGGTGACCGGGACGTGCCCCGTCTCCTCGGGCGGAGGGTCGGCCGGCCCCGTCCGTCGTACCCCCTTGCGGCGGAAGCCGGGCAGCCGCAACTGGGGCAGCTCCAGGTTCGGCTGCCGCTTCTCGTCCGGCTCCTCGGGCATGGGCCGAGTGTGCCAGAAAGGGGCGGTCGGTCTCTTTGCCGCCACTTTCGGAGGTTTCCGCATCGGCCGGCGGACTCAGTCTCGGAGGACCGAACCAGAACGCACGGTCAGGAGCCCAGCTCCCACAACGTCGGCTCGGCCCAGGCACCGACGATCGCGACGTCCGGGTCTTGGGCGCGCAGCCGTGCCCAGGACGCGGCCAGCCGCTGGAGTACGACGGTCATCGGGATCTGCGCCAGCACCGGCGGAAGGTCGGTTTCCAGGGACAACGTCGAGACCGGGACACGCTCCGCGGCAGCGGCCTCACCGATCGCGGCGACCAGCCCGTCGCGGTCGGCGTCCGGCTCCAGGAGCACGAGGCCGTCCGCGGGACCGAGCGGGACCGCCGACCCGTGCAGGAGGTACTCCGCGTCGAAGCCCTCGGCCAGCATCCGTGCTGCTTCGCGCAGCTTGAGCGCGCCCTCGCGCGCGGTCACGCCCCAGGCTCCGGCGCCCACGACGGCCAGCGCTCTCGCGGGCACCGGGACGGCGACCTCCCTGAGCAGCGCCCGCTCTACCTTCGGGACGGTGGCCGCGAGCGCACGCCGGGTGTACGTCGCCGAGCCCAGCTCGCCGGCCAGCAAGGTGAGCACCGCCAAGGTGGCCGTGTAGCTGACCGTGTAGGTCTCCGACTCCTCACGCGCGACGGTCTCGATCGCCTCCGGCCAGGCACCCACCTTGCCGGTGATCGAGACGAGGGGAGTCCCGGCCTGCAGAGCCAGGTCGCGGCTGCGCCGGGCGTAGGAGGTCTCGGCGGTGTGTGAGATGACGATCAGCCCGTCGCCGTCACGCCGCGGCAGGTCGCCCCTGCCGAAGGTTGCCGCCGGGCAGGCCAGCGCGTCCACCCCCGCGTCGTACAGCATCAGCGCGCCGAGCTCGGCGGCGTGCTGGCTGGTGCCGGTGCCGACCAGGACTACCCGCCGGCAGCCGCGCAGCCGGTCGGCGTGCGCCGCCACGTCCAGCTGCGCCAGCCGCTCAAGCTCCTCGGGCTGGCGCCGGATCATCGCCTCGAGTCTGCTCATGTCCGGAGCGTACGGCGGCGGGACGGAACCGGGCTCAGCCGGAGACGAGCCGGCCGTTCTGGACGTGGAAGTGCTGGGTCTTCGCGGCGCAGCCGATCGACGGGGTGACCAGCAGGCGTACGGCGACGGCCCGGCGCGGTGTGTTGGACACCGAGAACCGGCACATGGCGTGCGGGCCGGACGCCACGAACCAGAACCAGCCCTGCCGCTTGCCCACTACCTGGGTGCCGGTGCTGTGCCAGGCCCCGTGCGCGCGGCGGTACACGGTGAGCCTCACGGTCGCCGTGTCCTGCGGTGTCCTGGTCGCCGTCAGCACCGCCTTGGTGTCCTGCAGCACACTCCGGGCGACCTCGGCCTTGGACGCCTGGGTGTCCGCGGCAGCGGACTGGCTCGTCGCGCCAGCGGCGAGCCCGGCGAGCGCGGTGCCGGCAACCACCAGCCGCGCGCCCCGTGACCTGATGGTGAACATGTGTGCGCCCCCTGTGCTCGGTCGGCTCATCGTGAAGACGCCCGGGCCGCGCTGTAGGTTGTCCGCGTCTTTCACGGTCGCCGCTCGAGGGGTGGCCCGGCGGCTGACCTGAGCCGACTGCCCTGCTCCGTGTAGTCTCCGCACGATGATCGAGCTGAGAACCCCGGACGAGATCGAGGCCATGCGCCCGGCCGGCCGCTTCGTCGCCGACGTGCTGGCCAGGCTGGCCGAGGCGGCCGACGTCGGGGTGAACCTGCTCGAGCTCGACGCGCTCGCCCACGAGATGATCCGGGAGCGCGGCGCCGACTCCTGCTACATCGACTACCACCCGTCGTTCGGCGCGATGCCGTTCGGGAAGGTACTCTGCACGTCGGTCAACGACGCCGTGCTGCACGGCCTGCCGCACGACTACCGGCTCCGCGACGGCGACCTGCTCAGCTTGGACTTTGCCGCGGCCGTCGACGGCTGGGTCTCCGACTCCGCGCTGAGCGTCATCGTGGGGACCCCTCGGGACGAGGACGTCCGGCTCGTCGACGTGACGACCCGCGCCCTGGAGGCGGCCGTCGCGGCGACGTACGTCGGGCACCGGATCGGGGACATCTCGGCGGCGATCGCCGAGGTGGCGCTCGGCGCCGGCTACACCATCAACACCGACTTCGGCGGGCACGGTGTCGGCCGGACCATGCACGGTGACCCGCACGTGCCCAACAACGGCCGGCCCGGACGCGGCTACCCGCTCAAGCCGGGGCTGGTGATCGCCATCGAGCCGTGGTTCCTGGAGAGCACCGACAAGATCTACACCGACCGGGACGGCTGGACGTTGCGCAGCGCGGACGGGTCCCGCGGCGCGCACATGGAGCACACCGTCGCGATCACCGAGGACGGCCCGATCGTGCTCACCGCGAGATCCTGATGCTCCGCGCTTCCGCGCCGGTCTGCAGGTAGGGTCCTGGCCACGGAGCCGTTCGGGAGCGAGGGGGTGCAGGGTGCTTGATCCGGCGCTGCTCGCCGCCCTCATCGCGCTGCTGTCGGCGAGCGGTTTCGCGTTCTCGACGTCGCTGCAGCACCGGGTCGCCGGTGGGGCCCCCGAGTCGGTGCACAGCGCGGTGGGCATCCTGCAGTACGTCGTACGCCGGCCCGCCTGGCTGCTCGGCTCGGTGATCGGGGCCGTCGCGCTGTTCCTGCACGCCGTCGCGCTCAAGCTGGGAGCGATCGCGCTGGTGCAGCCGCTGATGCTGACCGGGGTGGTGCTCGCCGTGCTGGTGCGGGCCGGACTCGACCGCAGACTGCCCGAACGGGCGGAGGTTGGCGCGGTGATGATCATCTCCGCTGCGCTCGCGGTTTTCCTCGTGGTCGCCAACCCGCGGCCGAGCCAGGCGACCCCCGACCAGGGGCTGGCCGCGGTGATGGTGGTCGCCGGGGTGGTGGCCGCGGGGCTGATCGCCCTGGCGGCCCGCGGAGTGTCGAGCCCGGGGGGTCGCGCGTCGCTGCTCGGCGTCGCGGCGGGCACCCTGTTCGGGCTCACCGGTGGCCTGCTGAAGCTGATCGGCGCGAGCGTGCACTCCGATGCCCTGGTGGCCAGCCTGCTGCGCTGGCCGCTGCTCGCGATGGTTGCGGTCGGCGTCTGGGCGATCGCGATCAACCAGCGCGCGTACCAGATCGCGCCGCTCGCCAAGTCGATGCCGGTGCTGAACGTGGTCGACGTCCTGGTCGCCGTGCTGTTCGGCTTCGTGGTGTTCGGGGAACGACCCGCTCACGGGCTGCTCGCGCTGGTGGTCCAGGGGGCGGCACTGGTCTGCCTGACGATCGGGCTGCGCAGGCTGGCGCAGCTGGAAGAGCCCGAGCCGGTCACCGTCAGCGTCTGAGGTTCCGCGGACGCACCGGGTCATCGCCCGTGAGGCTGCTCATAAGTTTCTTCGAAAATGGTCTAGACCGTGGTGGTTGCGGGGGTCGGTTTTGTCGGTGGTCTCCGTTGTGATGGGGGTTATGGCGATCAGCATCGAGGAGTTTCCGGACTTCGACCCGAAGCGGGCCGTGTCGATGCTGCTGGGCGCCGCGAGCGAGCGGACCCAGGCGGCCGGTTCGGTGCCGG
>DASTWW010000288.1:0-15163 GCA_035765755.1 Nocardioidaceae bacterium | reverse complement strand
GGCTGCGGGCGGTGCGGGCGCTGCGCCGGCTCGTGGAACGCCTTGAGGAGTCGCAGGTACGACGGGCGCGGGAGCTCGGCTGGTCCTGGCAGGAGATCGCCGACGTGCTCGGGGTCAGCCGCCAGGCGGTCCACAAGAAGTACCGACGCGGGCACTGAGCCCGGAAGGAGGCACCGATGCTCGAGAGGTTCACCGCTCCTGCTCGGTCCACGGTGGAGGGCGCCCGCGAGCACGCGGTCGCCTCAACCGCCGGCGAGGTGCGACCCGAGCACCTGCTGATGGCCCTCCTGGACCGGCGCGGGTGTCTCGCCGTCCGGGTGGTCGCGGAACTCGGCGCCACTGCGGACGAGGTGCGGAGGAGCCTCGATCGCCACCGGCTGCGTTACGTCGACGGGCTGGACGAGGACGACGCCGAGGCGCTGCGGGCCATCGGGATCGACCTGGACGAGGTCGTGCGCCGCATCGACCGCAACCTGGGCGGGCTCCGCGCCTCGACGCCGAAGCGGCTGCCGTTCTCCCGGCCGGCGAAGAAGGTGCTCGAGCTCGCGCTGCGCGAGGCCATCGCCCTGCGGCACAACTACATCGGCACCGAGCACCTGTTGCTCGGCCTGGCCCGCTGCGACGACCGGGTGGTCGCCGACACCCTCGCCGAGCTCGGCCTGGAGCGGGGCAGGCTGCGCGCGGCGGTCGCCGACGCGGTCCGCGAGGCCGGGTAGCCCTCCGCCCGAGCGGGGCAACCGTGGATGGTTCGATAAAGGGATGAGTACCTATGGAGCCGCCGGTGACCGTTACGACACCATGGAGTACCGCTTCTGCGGCCGCAGCGGGCTGAAGCTGCCCGCCCTCTCGCTCGGCCTGTGGCAGAACTTCGGCGACGACCGTCCGGAGGAGACCCAGCGGGCCATCCTGCGCCGGGCCTTCGACCGCGGCATCACCCACTTCGACCTGGCCAACAACTACGGACCGCCGTACGGCCGGGCCGAGACCAACTTCGGGAAGTACCTGCGTGAGGACTTCGCCGCGTACCGTGACGAGCTGGTCATCTCCACCAAGGCCGGCTGGGACATGTGGCCGGGCCCCTACGGCCAGGGCGGCGGCTCCCGGAAGTACGTCCTCGCCTCGCTCGACCAGTCCCTGCAGCGGCTGGGGCTGGAGTACGTCGACATCTTCTACAGCCACCGCTTCGACAAGGACACCCCGGTCGAGGAGACCATGATGGCGCTGGACCACGCGGTCCGGTCCGGGAAGGCGCTGTACGCCGGCATCTCGTCCTACTCGGCCAAGTGGACCCGCGAGGCCGCCACGATCGCCCGTGAGCTGGGCACGCCGCTGCTGATCCACCAGCCGTCGTACTCCATGCTGAACCGCTGGATCGAGGAGGACCTGCTCGACGAGCTCGAGGAGCAGGGGATGGGCTGCATCGTCTTCACCGCGCTGGCCCAGGGAGTGCTCACCGACCGGTACCTCAACGGCATCCCGGCCGACTCGCGTGCTGCGCGCGCGGACAGCACGCTGCCGGCGGAGCACCTCGACGAGGCCACCCTGCGCCACGTGCGCCGGCTCGACGAGATCGCCGCCGAGCGCGGCCAGAAGCTCGCCCAGCTGGCGCTGCAGTGGGTGCTGCGCGACCGGAGGGTCACCTCCGCGGTGATCGGGGCCTCGTCGGTCGAGCAGCTGGACACCAACCTGGACGCGCTGGCCGGGCCGGAGCTCACCGACGAGCAGCTCGCGGCGATCGACCAGGACGCCGTCGAGTGCGGGATCAACCTCTGGGCGCACGTCACTCAAGAGTGACCGTCCTCACGAAATTCGGGTACTTCGGGGGGAGGACACCTTCCACCGGTTGGGGCATGATCCGGTCATGACCAAGTACGTCTACGCCTTCGCCGAGGGCAGCAAGGACCAGAAGGACCTGCTCGGCGGCAAGGGCGCGAACCTGGCCGAGATGTCCAACCTTGGGCTGCCGGTGCCGCCGGGTTTCACGATCAGCACCGACGCCTGCCGGGCCTACCTCGGGGTCTCGGCGGGCTCGACCACCGGGCGGCTGCCCGACGGCTTGGACGAGGAGATCACCGGGCACCTGCACGCGCTGGAGAAGGCGATGGGCAAGCGGCTCGGGGACTCCGAGGACCCGCTGCTGGTCTCCGTGCGCTCCGGTGCGAAGTTCTCCATGCCCGGGATGATGGAGACCGTCCTCAACGTCGGCCTCAACGACAAGTCCGTGCAGGGCCTGGCCGCCAAGGCCGACGGGGACGAGCGGTTCGCCTACGACTCCTACCGGCGGCTGCTGCAGATGTTCGGCAGCACGGTGCTCGGCATCGAGGCGTCGGTGTTCCACGAGGCGCTCGACGAGCTGAAGGACCAGCGCGGAGCGGCCAACGACGTGGACCTGGGCGTCGACGACTTCCGCGACCTGGTCTCGACGTACAAGGGCCTGATCAAGGAGCACGCCGGGCGGGAGTTCCCGCAGGACCCGCGGGAGCAGATGGACATGGCCATCCGGGCGGTCTTCGACTCCTGGAACACCGAGCGGGCGGTGCTCTACCGCCGCCAGGAGCGCATCCCCGAGGACCTCGGCACCGCGGTGAACGTGGTCAGCATGGTGTTCGGCAACTGCGGCTCGGACTCCGGCACCGGGGTCGCGTTCACCCGAGACCCCGCCTCCGGCGCGCAGGGCATCTACGGCGACTACCTGCAGAACGCGCAGGGCGAGGACGTCGTCGCCGGCATCCGCAACACCGTCCCGCTGGCCGAGCTGGAACGCATCGACAAGTCGTCGTACGACGAGCTGCTCGGCATCATGCAGACCCTGGAGGAGCACTACCGGGACCTGTGCGACATCGAGTTCACCATCGAGCGCGGCAAGCTCTGGATGCTGCAGACCAGGGTCGGCAAGCGCACCGCCGAGGCCGCGTTCCGGATCGCTGTCCAGCTCGTCGACCAGGGCCTGATCGACATGGACGAGGCGGTACGACGGGTCAACGGGGCCCAGCTCGCCCAGCTGATGTTCCCGCGCTTCGACGCCGACGCGCAGCGCAAGCCGATCGCGCAGGGCATGAACGCCTCACCGGGAGCAGCGGTGGGCAAGGCGGTGTTCGACTCCACGACCGCGGTGGAGTGGGCCGGGCGGGGCGAGGACGTGATCCTGGTCCGTCGAGAGACCAACCCCGAGGACCTCAAGGGCATGGTGGCCGCCAGGGGCATCCTCACCTCCCGCGGTGGGAAGACCTCGCACGCCGCCGTGGTCGCCCGCGGCATGGGGCGCACGTGCGTCTGCGGCGCGGACGCGCTGGACGTGGACGTCAAGGCCAGGAAGTTCACCGGCCCGGACGGGACGGTCGTCGAGGAGGGCGACGTGATCTCCATCGACGGGACCACCGGCGAGGTGTTCGCCGGTGAGGTGCCGGTGGTGGACTCGATGGTGGTGCGCTACTTCGAGGGCGACGAGCCCGCGGCGTCCGACGAGCTGGTCGGCGCGGTAGCGCGCATCATGGAGCACGCGGACGCCACCCGTCGCCTCGTCGTACGCGCGAACGCGGACAATGCCGAGGACGCCGCCCGGGCCCGCCGCTTCGGTGCTCAGGGGATCGGCCTGTGCCGGACCGAGCACATGTTCCTCGGCGACCGGCGGGAGCTGATCGAGAACCTGATCGTGGCCGAGGACGTCGACGGCCGGCGCGAGGCGCTGGCCGCACTGCTGCCGATGCAGCGGTCGGACTTCGTGGAGATCCTGGAGGCGATGGACGGGCTGCCGGTGACCATCCGGCTGATCGACCCGCCACTGCACGAGTTCCTGCCCGACTTCACCGACCTGTCCGTGGCGGTCGCGCTGGAGGACGAGAAGGGCAACAAGGACACCAAGCACCACAAGCTGCTCGCGGCGGTGCAGCGGCTGCACGAGCAGAACCCGATGCTGGGGCTGCGGGGCGTGCGGCTCGGCATCGTGATCCCGGGCCTCTTCTCGATGCAGGCCAGGGCGATCCTGGAGGCTGCCGCGGAGCGCATCAAGGCGGGCGGCAACCCGTGCCCCGAGATCATGATCCCGCTCGTGGCGACCGTGCAGGAGCTGGAGCTGGTCCGCTCCGACATCGAGCGGGTGGCTGCCGAGGTGGCGAAGGAGGCCGGGGTCGAGATCGACTTCAGGGTGGGCACCATGATCGAGCTGCCGCGGGCGGCGATGGCCGCGGACGAGATCGCCTCCGCCGCTGACTTCTTCTCCTTCGGCACCAACGACCTCACCCAGATGACCTGGGGCTTCTCGCGTGACGACGTGGAGGCGGCGTTCTTCAGCACCTACCTGGACAAGGGCGTGTTCGGGGTGTCCCCGTTCGAGTCGCTCGACGTGTCCGGCGTCGGCCAGCTGGTGCGGATCGCCGCGGAGAAGGGCCGCTCGGCGCGTCCGGACCTGCACCTCGGGGTGTGCGGCGAGCACGGCGGCGACCCGGACTCGATCCACTTCTTCGACGCGGTCGGTCTCGACTACGTGTCCTGCTCACCCTTCCGGGTGCCGGTCGCGCGGCTGGAGGCGGGGCGGTCGGCCGCGGAGGCCATCTCCTACACCGCCTGAGCCGCGTCCCGGCCGGCGGCCGGGCCGGCGTCCGGGCCGGCGTCCGGGACCGCGACCGGGCCGGCGCCCCGGTGGCCGGCCGGCGGGGCGCTCGGCGCGCGGCGGAGGCACCAACGTCGGCAGCGAGGCCAACCGCGGCGGCTGCCCGAACGTGGCCACGACGAGGAACAGCACGCCGAGGACCAGCACGGGCAGGTCGACGGCGCGGATCCATCCGGTCGGCACCAGGTGGTGCGCGTGCGCGGCGCCGGCGATGTACGAGCCGACAACCACGGCCACCCAGAACGCGGCACCGAGCCCGAGCAGGAACACCCCGGCGAACAACGGTCGGCGCAGGCCGAGGAAGCCCAGCGGTACCGCGGTGACGAAGACGAGCACGGCGGCCACGTGGCTGGCCAGGTCGCCGACGACCATGCCCACCGACGCGACCAGCAGCACGATCTCGACGACCGTGGCGCTGGTCCAGCCCAGGAACGGACCGCCGCGGTCCGGGCGCAGCAACGCCAGGGCCACGAGCGCGAGCAGCGGCACCATCCAGACCGCGACGAGCAGCATCGCCTGCCAGTCGGCGCGGGGAACCAGCTCCCGGACCAGCGCCGCGCCGGCGTAAACCCCGTACGCCATCGTGAGCGCCACGCCGAGATATCTGCCGACTCCTGCCATCGGCTCCATCATCGCTCGGTCGGCGGGTCCGGGGCAGGGGCATTGGTCCCTGCGCCCGGCTCTCAGGGGCCGCGGCGAGGCAACCGGTGCAGGGTGACCTCCTCCAGGCAGCCGTTCCGGGCCACGGCGGTGGCGTAGGTGCAGTGTGGCTGGCGGCGGCGGTCGGTCGGTGAGCCCGGGTTCAGCAGCCGGAGACCGTTTGCCGCGACCGTGTCCCACGGGATGTGGCTGTGCCCGAACACCAGCACGTCGTCGTCAGGGAACCTGACCGCGCAGCGCTGCTCGCGTCCCTTCGCGGCGCCGGTCTCGTGCACCACGGCGAACCGGAGGCCGGCCAGTGTCTCCCGCGCCACCTCCGGCAGCCGTGCCCGGATCTCCGGGCCGTCGTTGTTGCCGAAGACGGCCAGCAGGCGTCGTGAGCGTGCTTCCAGCTGGTCCAGCAGGGCAACGTCGACCCAGTCGCCGGCGTGCACGGTGACGTCGGCCGTCTCCACCTCCCGCCACACCTGCGGTGGCAGGTCGCGTGCCCGCTTCGGGACGTGGGTGTCCGCCAGGATCACCAGCCGCAGCTGCATCCGGCCCACGGTAGCGGGGAAACCGGGGTGCGCTCTGCTCCCCTATCGGGGACCATGGTGGACCGTGGGTCACGTCGATGTCGCTGGGGTCCGGTACGAGCTGCCGGACGGACGTGTGCTGCTCGAGGACGTGTCGTTCCGGGTGGGCGACGGTGCGAAGGTGGCGCTCGTCGGGGCCAACGGTGCCGGCAAGACCACTCTCCTTCGGATCATCACCGGAGAGCTCACCCCGCACGCGGGTGCGGTCACCCGGTCTGGCGGGCTCGGGGTGATGCGGCAGATGGTGGGCAGCGGCGCATCGACGGTGCAGGAGCTGCTGCTGTCGGTGTCCCCGCCGCGGATCCGGGAGGCTGCTGCGCGGGTGGACGCCTGCGAGCTGCGATTGATGGAGACCGACGACGAGAAGACCCAGATGAAGTACGCCGAGGCGCTGGCCGAGTGGGCCGACGCCGGCGGCTACGACGTCGAGGTCACCTGGGACGTGTGCTGCACCGCGGCCCTCGGGGTGCCGTTCGACCGGGCGAAGTACCGCGAGCTGAGCACGCTCTCCGGCGGGGAGCAGAAGCGGCTGGCGCTGGAGTTCCTGCTGGCGGGCCCCGACGACGTACTCCTTCTCGACGAGCCGGACAACTTCCTGGACGTGCCCGGGAAGCAGTGGCTGGAGCAGCGGATCACCGACTCGGCGAAGACGATCCTGTTCATCAGCCACGACCGAGAGCTGCTCAACAACACCGCGACTCGCGTGGTCACCGTCGAGCTCGGCCATGGGGGCACGGTGGGCAACTCCGTCTGGGTTCATCCGGGTGGCTTCGCGTCGTACCACGAGGCCCGGCGGGCACGCTTCGAGCGGTTCGAGGAGCTGCGCCGGCGCTGGGACGAGGAGCACGCCAAGATCAAGGCGCTGGTGCTGCGGCTGAAGATCAAGGCGGAGTACAACGACGGGATGGCCTCGCAGTACCGAGCCGCCCAGACCCGGCTGCGCAAGTTCGAGGAGGCCGGCCCACCGCAGGCCATCCCGCGCGAGCAGCAGGTGACCATGCGGCTGCGCGGCGGCCGGACCGGGAAGCGCGCGGTGGTCTGCGAGTCGCTGGAGCTCTGTGTCGACGGGCCCTCCGGGCCGGGGGGCCTGATGCGTTCGTTCGACCTGGAGGTGTGGTACGGCGAGCGGGTGGCCGTGCTGGGCTCCAACGGCTCGGGCAAGTCGCACTTCCTGAGGCTGCTGGCCGCCGGAGGCACCGACCCGGACGTCGAGCACCGCCCGGTCTCGGACACGCCGGTCTCACCCGTCTCGCACACCGGGCGGGCCCGGCTGGGCGCGCGGGTGCGTCCCGGGTGGTTCGTGCAGACCCACCAGCACCCGGAGCTGGTCGGCCGCACCCTGCTGGAGATCCTGCACCGGGGCGACGAGCACCGCGACGGGATGCCGCGGGAGCCGGCGTCACGGGCGCTGGACCGCTACGAGCTCGCGCACGCCGCCGACCAGCGTTTCGAGTCGCTGTCCGGAGGGCAGCAGGCCCGGTTCCAGATCCTGCTGCTCGAGCTGTCCGGCGCGACGCTGCTGCTGCTCGACGAGCCGACCGACAACCTCGACGTCGAGTCCGCCGAGGCGCTCGAGGAGGGCCTCTCGTCGTACGACGGGACGGTGCTCGCGGTGACCCACGACCGGTGGTTCGCGCGGCGCTTCGACCGGTTCCTGGTGTTCGGGCAGGACGGCTCGGTGTACGAGTCCACGGAGCCAGTCTGGGACGAGGGGCGGGTCGAGCGCGCCCGCTGACTCCTTCCGGGGGCCGCGCCGGAATATTCGGAGGGCGATCTGTCCGGTTCGGCAGTAAAGTGCGCCGGTGTCCGTGACTGCTGCACCCACCCGGTCCCGCTGGCGCGGGCCGCTGGGAAGCCCGTCGTACCGGCTGCTGCTGACCGCGCAGACAGTGAACACCTTCGGCGGCGCGATCACCCCGGTGGCGCTGGCGTTCGCGGTCATCGACCTCGGTGGCTCCGCGACGCAGCTCGGGCTGGTGGTCGCTGCGTTCTCCGCGGCGGAGGTTGCGACCACGCTGTTCGGCGGCGTTCTCGGGGACCGCGTCTCGCGGTCGGTGATGCTGCAGGGCTCGAACACGCTGAGCGCGATCGTCCAGGCGTTCACGGCGGCCAGCCTGATCGGCGGCTGGTCGAGCGTCTGGCTGCTCGGTCTGCTGGGCGCGGTGGCCGGATGCGTGTCCGCGCTGGGCAGGCCGAGCTCGCAAGCGATCACCCAGCAGACCGTGCCGGCGGAGCAGCTGTCGGCGGCGATCTCGCTGCGCCGCATCGGCCAGAACACCGCGGTGGCGCTCGGCTTCTCGGTGGCCGGTGTGCTGGTCGCGGCGTTCGGATCCGGGTGGGCCATCGGGATCGACGCGGCGACGTACGCCTTCGCGGCCCTGTGCTTCGCGATGCTGAAGGTGCCGCCGCTGCCGGCGCCGGCCGGCGAGTCGATGCTGACCGGGCTACGCGCCGGTGCCGCCGAGGGGTTCCGGCACGCGTGGCTGTGGGTGCTGATCGCCCAGGCGCTGGTCTACCACCTGTTCTACGGCGGCGCGCAGGGTGTGCTCGGGCCGTTCGTGGTCAAGCGGCACTACGGCGAGGCCGCCTGGGGCTGGGCGCTGGGTGCGCTGATGGTGGGCTTCATCGTCGGCGGCGTGGTCACGCTGCGGTTCCGGCCCCGGCGCAGCCTGTTCGCGGGCACCGTCATGCTCGCGCTCACCGCGGCGTTCCCGCTGGCGTTGGCCCTGCACCCGGTGCTGTCGCTGCTGTTGGCCGGGGCGTTCCTGCACGGGTTCGGCCTGGAGATCTTCAGCGTGTTCTGGGACCTGTCGATCCAGCAGAACGTCGACCCGGCGAAGCTGTCGCGGGTGTACTCCTTCGACACTGTCGGCTCGTTCGTGATGCGCCCGCTCGGGCTGGCGGCCACCGGCGTGGTCGCGCAGGCGACCGGCTACTCCACCTGGCTGCTGGTCATCGCCGCCGCGATGTTCGGCGCCACGCTCATCGCGCTGCTGGTTCCGTCGGTACGACGGTTGGAGCGGCTCGGCTAGCGTCCTAGACGGGCAGGCCGCGGCTGCGCAGGTCGATGCGCAATCGCTCCGCACCGGTGAACACGATCGCATCCAGTCCGGCACGGGCACCGGCCTCCACGTTGCGCACCGAGTCGTCGACGTACACGCACCGCTCGAGCGGCCTGCCGGCGCGGGTGGCCAGCACCTCGAAGATCTCCGGCGCCGGCTTGGCCAGACCCTCCTCGCCGGAGACCACGATGTCGTCGAACAGCCCCAGCACGGGGTGGCGTTCGCGGGCGACGGGGAACAGCTCGGCGGACCAGTTGGTCAGCCCGAACAGCGGGACACCGGCGGCGTGCAGCCGCTCGGCGATGGCGGCGGTCCCGGGGACCGGGTGCTCGACGGCGAGCGCGAAGTTCGCCCGGTAGGCGAGCACGTGTGCCTCCCAGTGCGGGTGCGTCCGGCCGGCCGCCGCCTCCGCCTCCGGCCACGGCCGACCCGCGTCCTGCTGGTGGTTCCAGGCGTGGAAGTCGAAGTCCTGCGCCGCCAGGAACCGGCTGGCCTCCTCCTCGCCGACCGCCGCGGCGATCGCGCGCTGCGGCTCCCAGCGGATCAGGACGTCGCCGAGGTCGAGGACCACGGCCTCCGGGGTGCTCATGTCCGGTGAGACTACGGGGTCAGCGGGTGACCTCGAAGACCCCGTGGGCACCGCGCTCGGCGTCGGTCATGACGTGCGACACGAACGGGTAGTGGCCCGGCTGCGGGAAGGTGAGCTCCACGAACCCGCCCTGGGCCGGCCCCAGGAACAGCGCCTGGCTGCCTCCGGGGGAGCCGCGGCGGAGCCGGTAGGCGCCCTCCACGTAGACGGTGTCGAACTGGCCACCGACCACGTGGAACGACGTCGGCCGGTCCGGACCCGCGTCGAGCACCCAGATCCGCACCCGCTGGCCCACCTTGGCCTGCAGCGGCGCGTCGTCGTACTGGTCGGCGTAGCCGTTGAACACCACCGCGTCCGGCTTCTCGGCGCGCAGCTTGGCCAGGTCCACGGTGCCGCCCTGCGGACCGAGGTAGAGCTCGGACTGGACGATCACGTAGCTGTGCGCGACCGGCGGCAGGTTGGGCGGGTCGATCACCACCGCGCCGAACATGCCGTTGGCGATGTGCGCGGACATCGGCATCGACGAGCAGTGGTAGAGCCAGATGCCCGCGCGGGTGGCGGTGAACCGGTAGGTCAGCGACTGCCCCGGGGCGATGGTGCGCATCGGCCCGTCGGGCGCCAGCGTTCCCGCGTGGAAGTCCACCGAGTGGCCCATCGAGCCGTCGTTGACCAGGGTGATCACGAAGGTGTCGCCGATCCGGCCGTGCAGGGTCGGGCCGGGAGCGGTCCCGTCGTACGTCCAGAGGCGCTGCTTCACGCTCTGCCCGTCACCGGGAGCCACGGCGCGCTCCACCTCCGAGACGGTGAAGGTACGACGGTGCACCCGACCCGGCTCGAGCGGCGGCAGGGTCGCGTCATGGGGACGGAAGCCCGGACCGGGGGCCCTCGAGAAGTCCAGGAGCGAGGCCGCGCTGGGCCGGTGGCCGGCCCGGCTCATGCCCGGCATCCCAGCCATCTGGTGGCCGCCGGACGTCCCCGTCACGGTCACGTGGAAGACCATGCCCATGTCCCGGTGCGCGCCGACCGCGCACCAGCCGTCGAGGTCGTGGCCGACCACGCCGACGTCGACCCGCGCGGACTGGCCGGGGGTGAGCAGGCCGCTGTCCGCGCCGTTGTCCAGGACCAGGTCGTGCACGTTCCCCTGGTCGACGTTCGTGACGTCGATGACCAGCCTGTTCCCGACCGGGACGTGGACCGTGGACGGCGTGAAGTGCATGTCGGCGGCCTGCACGTGGACCGTGGTGGTGTGCCCGGTCGGGGTGACCGCACCGAGCTTCCCGGCCAGCGCGGACGGGTTCACCGCGACCCCGGCGGCGACCGCGAGCACCACCGCCCCGAGGCCGACAGCGGCCAGGCCGGCGACCTGTCCCCGCGGACGTGGCGCGGTCGGCGACGCCGGTCCGCGCCGGTCGGCCGGGACCGGCTCCGGGGGCGCCTGCTTGGCGCGGCGGCTGGCCTTCATGCCCGCGAACAGCAGCGGGATGAACGCCGCCAGGCCAGCGATGACCAGCGCCCAGCACAGCTGGCGCACCAGGTCCGGCACCGGCAGCAGGCCGACCACCAGCGCGCCGTTGACGACCACGATCCGCAGGGGGCCGCCGCGGTCGAGGGCGGTGTTGGCCGCGCGCACCGGCGAGGGTCCGCCGCCGAGCGCGACCGGCACCAGGTAGGACAGTGCCCCCAGCAGCACCTGGGCGCCGAAGCCGGCCGCCAGCGCCGGCGTCAGCCACTCCAGCCGCTCGTGCGCCGCGTCGAACGTGCCCGCGGTCCCCACCGCGAGGGCCAGCCCGGCCACGGTGCCGGCCAGCCAGACGAGGCCGGCGAGCACCGAGAAGGTCGGGAACGACGCGGGCGGCTTGCCCCGTGCGGCCAGGTAGACGAACCGGCCCGTCATCGCCAGGCCGGCCAGGTAGCCGGCCAGCCCCAGCGCGACCAGCGGCAGGATCCCGACCAGGGCGGCGGTCGCCGTGACCAGGACCGACCCGAGCAGCACCGGAAGCGCCTGACGGGCCGCCCGCTCGGTGCCCTCCACGAGCCGGGTCCGCAGCATGGTCGGCCACAGCGTCACCAGCGTGCCGACCACGGTCAGTCCCATCCAGCCGAGCACGTTGACCGCGACGTGGGCGAGCATCAGCCGCGGGTGCCAGGTCTCGTCCATGCCCCGGGCCAGGGTCACGCCCAGCCCGGCGCCGATCGGCAGCAGGCTCGCCGCCGCCACGTAGTAGCGGACCGTCGGCCCGAACCGGGACGGAAGCGAGCGGCGCATCCGGCCGGCCAGCGAGACGCCGTGCCACACCACGGCCGTCGTGAGGCCGGCTGCCCCGGCCACGGTCAGCGGCCAGACGTCGGCCGGGACGCCGACGAGCACCAGCAGCACACCAAGGTTCAGCAGGCCCAGTCGGATGCTCTGGTGCCGCGCGTCGTGCGGGCGCGGTGCGGCGTGCAGCAGCGTGTCCGCGAAGTGCTTGCTCCACACCAGGATCGAGTGGGTCACCGCGCCGAGCAGCAGCAGGTGGAACATCAGCCACCGCGGCGCCGGGATCACGCCGTGCGCCAGCGCGACCGGGACGAGCAACATCAACCACAGCACCGCGGGCAGGTCCCGCAGCGGCTGGAAGCCGCGCAGCGGGCGGGTGCGGCGGGTCATCGGGCACCTCCGGAGGTACGACGGGCGGAACGACGCGTGCTGGACCACGCCGCGATCGCCACGAAGCCGAGCAGCGCGATGCCGTTGAGCACCCCGCCGACCTGCCATGCGGCCTCGATGCCACGGGCGTCGCCCAGCCACAGGCGGGCGGCGAGGGACACGTGCAGCAGCGCGGCGGCGGCCGCCATGGCCGGGTGGTAGGGCAGCGGCCGGCGTAGCACGGCGGGCAGGATCACCGGCGCGTGGGCGAGGATCATCGAGATGGTGAAGCCCAGGAACACGGCGTGCACCACCGCGTCGTACAGGCTGCCGCCGAGCACCTCACCGCCGAGCAGCCAGATGCCGCCGGCCACTGCCAGCCAGAGGTACCCGGCCAGCATGCAGCCGGCCATGAACCGCGTCAGGCCGCGGGTGCTGATGGTCTTGCGGGCGATGTCGTGCTGGACGAGCCAGCCGACCAGCACCAGCAGCGCGAGCCCGAGCAGCGGGTAGCCGACCGCCGGCCACAGCAGGGACGCGGTGATCCCGGCGACCAGCCCGGTGCACAGCAGCAGCAGCCGGGTGCCGGCCGTCGGGCCCATCGCGATCCGGGCCAGCTCCAGCCGCTCTCCGGCGATGGTGAGCACCACAAAGCCGGCCAGCCACGGGATCAGCAGCCCCATGTCCAGGCCGCCGAGCCACAGCGCGGCGGCGCCGGTCGCGAGGACGGCGCCGAAGGCCTGGATCAGCACCGCGTCGTCGCGCTGCCGGCGCCACAACGGCACGTAGACCGCGGCGAAGGCGACCGACCCGAGCAGCAGACCCACCTCGCCGGCCACCACCGGTGCGGGGGAGACCAGCAGCACGCCGCCAAGGCCGAGCAGGCCGGGGGCGGCGAAGCCCAGCGGGTGGCGCAGCGCCACGGCCCGCTCGAGGGAGACCAGGGTGCCGACGAAGCCGAGCACCATCAGCATGCCGTGCACCTCGGGCAGCCGGTCGGTGGTGACCGGCGCCGCCAGGCCGAGCAGCATCAGGGCCGCGTCCAGCCCGGCCAGCAGGGCGAACCCGCCGAGCGCCAGGAACGGGGCCCGCGCCAGCCCGGAGGGGCGCCGCCGGCCGGAGGCGGCGGCCACGTCGGCAAGGGCGTGGGTGCTCACCGGGGCTCCTTGGGGGTGGTCAGGTGCAGCCGACACGCGCCGACGTCGGAGAACGGCAGCAGCTCGGCGGGGCCGCCGTCCCCGCCGTACTCCTCCAGGGCACCGCGGATGATGCCCAGGTGCACGCCGCAGACCACGTCGGGGTGGCGGTGCGCGGCCTCCAGCAGCGGGCAGCGGGTGAGCATCACCCGGGCGTCGCGGGCGTCCGGCTGCGGGGCGAAGCCGAGGTCGTCGAGCAGGCCGACCACCTCGCGACGGGCCGAGGCGGCGCCGCGCGTCGTGGCGGGCCGGCTCCGGGCCAGGTCGTGTCCCCACTCGGTGCCGGCCGCCACCGCGTCGGCACGTGGGTCGCTGCTGCTGCGGTGGATGGCCGCGGCCAGGGTGGCGGCCAGGCCGGCGTACTCCGCACCGTGCGAGGGGGCCTGGGTGGCCTGGTACAGCCAGGCCGGCCGGCCGCGGCCATGGGGCGCGCGGCGGTGCCGGCGGACCAGGCCGTCGCGCTCCAGGGCCTCGAGGTGCTCACGCACGGTGTTGGCGTGTAGCCCGCTGGCCCGTGACAGCGCCGCGAGCGTCACCGGCTCCGGCTGGTCCCGCAGCGTGCGCAGCAGCGCCTCCCGGGACGCCGACAGCGGTGGCTCGGACCGGCGCCGCTCGGCCGGACGAGGGCCTTTCTGCCCTGGATTATTTTCCACGGAGTCCACTGTAATAAAATCAGGCGCAGGTCACCACACGGGGTGGCCGGATGAGAGAGGGAACAAGATGAACGACGTCGTCATCGCCTCGGACGAGGCGGACGCAACCGCGGCGCAGGCCGTCGAGCAGCACCACGCGCAGATGCAGGGTGCCCTCCGGGTCCGGGTCGAGGCGCTGGTGGCCGGCGCGTCGCGCGGTGACGAGGTGGCCGCCCGGGCCGCGCAGAGCGACCTGGTCGGCTGGTGCCGTTCCGAGCTGGTGCCGCACGCCGCCGCCGAGGAGGAGACGCTGTACCCGGCCGCGCGGGCGCGCACCGAGGCACGGCTGCTGGTGGAGAGCATGCTCGGTGAGCACCAGGTGATCGTCGGGCTCGTCGACGAGCTGGCCGCCGCGACCGATCCGGTGCGGGCGGCCGCTGCCGCGCGGGCGCTGCAGGCGCTGTTCGACACCCACTTGACCAAGGAGAACGAGCTGGTGCTGCCGGTGCTGGTCTCTGCCCCTGACGTGTCGGTGGCCGCGCTGCTGGCCGGCATGCACGAGGTCCTCGGCGGCGAGTCGCACGAGGCGCACGGTTCCCACGAGGAGCAGTCCGGCTGCGGTGGTCACCACTGCACCTGTGGGGAGCAGGACGACCCCGGCTTCCCCGAGCTGGACGCCCGCCAGGTCCCGCACGCCATCCGGCACGCCACCGTCTTCGGTGCCCTGGACTACGTCCAGCCCGGTGCGGGTCTGGTGCTCGTCGCCCCGCACGACCCGCTGCCGCTGCTGGCCCAGATCGAGCAGCGCTACTCCGGCGCGTTCGCGGTGGAGTACCTCCAGCGCGGTCCGGACGCGTGGCGGCTCAACCTGGTCCGTCGTACCGCCTGACCCCCCGGGTCCGTGGTGCCGCCGAGGCGTACGCCGCCTCGGGGCCCGCAACCCACCACGGAAAAGGGAAGCCCCCCATGGTGAATTCATCATGGGGGGCTTCCCTTTACCAGGGGACCCTGGTAAACGGCTCGCGGCCTACTTCCAGCGCTCGGAGGCGGGCACGAAGTCGCGCGTCCGCTCTCCGGTGTAGATCTGCTTGGGCCGGGCGATCTTCTGCTCCTTGTCCTGCACCAGCTCCAGCCACTGGGCCAGCCAGCCGGAGGTGCGCGGGATCGCGAACAGCACCGTGAACATCTCCGGCGGGAACTGCAGCGCCTCGTAG
>DASTWW010000287.1:0-3224 GCA_035765755.1 Nocardioidaceae bacterium | reverse complement strand
GGCAGCACCGGGTTCACCTTGCCCGGCATGATGCTCGAGCCCGGCTGCAGGTCGGGCAGGTTGATCTCCGCGAGGCCGGTGCGCGGGCCTGACGACATCCAGCGCAGATCGTTGCACAGCTTGGTCAGCCCGACGGCGATGGTCTTGAGCTGCCCCGACAGCTCCACCAGCGCGTCCCGGCCGCCCTGGGCCTCGAAGTGGTTGCGGGCCTCGCTGAACGGCAGGCCGGTGGTCTCCGCGAGCTCGGCGATCACCTTCTCCGCGAAGCCCGCCGGCGTGTTGATGCCGGTGCCCACCGCGGTGCCGCCCAGCGGCAGCTCGGCGACCCGCGGCAGCGAGGACTGCAGCCGCTCGATGCCGTAGCGCACCGCGGCGGCGTAGCCGCCGAACTCCTGCCCGAGCATCACCGGGGTGGCGTCCATCAGGTGAGTGCGCCCGGACTTCACCACGCCGGCGAACTCCTCCGCCTTCGCCTCGAGCACCACGGCCAGGTGCTCGAGAGCCGGCATCAGGTGCTCGGTGGTGGCGATCGCGGCGGCGACGTGGATGGAGGTCGGGAAGGTGTCGTTGCTGGACTGGCTGGCGTTCACGTGGTCGTTGGGGTGGCACTCGACGCCGCGGCGCTGCGCGAGCGTGGCCAGCACCTCGTTCATGTTCATGTTGGACGACGTCCCGGAGCCGGTCTGGAAGATGTCGACCGGGAAGTGCTCGAGGTGCTGACCGTCGGTGACCTCCGCCGCCCCGGCGCGGATCGCCTCGGCCATCTCGTCGCTGATCACGCCGAGCTCCGCGTTGACCTTCGCGGCGGCGGCCTTCACCCGGGCCATCGCCTTGACGTGCTCCGGCTCCAGACCGGTGCCGCTGATCGGAAAGTTCTCCACGGCGCGCTGGGTCTGCGCGCGCCACAGGGCGTCGGCGGGCACCTGGACCTCGCCCATGCTGTCGTGCTCGATGCGGAAGTCAGCCATGGCAGGAGGCTAGCGGGTGGCGCCTCAGCGCTGGGAGAGGTACAACCAGAACCGCTCGTCCCGGCCCTGCAGGCTCACCTCGTGAGGGATTGCGGTGGCGTTCCCGAACACCTCCTGCAGTGCGTCCTGCAGCGGGTCGGACTCCGCCGCCGACCAGAACGCCACGATCCCGCCGGTGCGGAGCGCGTCGTGCACCTGCCGCAGGAAGTCGACGCGGTAGACGGCCTCGTTCTGGTCGTGCACCAGCTGGTCGGGCCCGTTGTCCACGTCGAGCAGCACCAAGTCGTAGAGGCCGGCGGTCGCCTCGGCCATCACGATGCCGACGTCGGCGGTCACCACGGTGAGCCGCTCGTCGGCGAGGTACGACGGACCGTGCGGCACGGTCCCGTCGCGCATCCACCGCACCAGGTCGTCCTCGATCTCGACGACCACCACCCGCTCCACGCGCTTGTCGGCGAGCACCTCGTGGGCGGTGAACCCCAGGCCGAGCCCGCCGATCAGCACCGCACGGGGCTGGTCGACGTGCGCGAGCGCGGCCTGCGCCAGCTCCTTCTCGCTGCCGGTCTCGAGGGTGTCCATCACGAACACGCCGTTGACCCGGAGCTCGAGCACGACAGGGGAGTCCGGGCCGCGCCGCTCACGCAGCACGATCTCTCCGCGCGGGGACTGGGCGCGGGCCACCTCGACGTACTCCATGCGGCCGAAGCGTAGGGCCCGGATCCGGGCGAATGCACGCCGACGCGGTGGTTAGATGGGTCGCATGCAGGGACAGGAGGGCACACCGGCGCGCCGGGAGGCCGCCGAGATGCGGATCTCCGACGCCGAGCGGCACGACGTCGCCGAGGTGCTGCGCCAGGCCGCCGGCGATGGACGGATCGACCTGGCCGAGCTGGACGAGCGCCTGGAGGCGACCTACGCCGCCAAGACCTACGCCGACCTGGTGCCGATCACCGCCGACCTGCCCGTGCACCGGCCGGCCGCGCAGCCGGCACCGGCGAGACCGGTGGCCGGCTACGACCGCTCCTTCGCGGTGATGTCCGAGACCCAGCGGACCGGGCCGTGGCGGGTCGGCCAGGAGCACTCCGCGTGCGCGGTGATGGGCAGCGTCACGCTCGACCTGCGCGAGGCCACCTTCGACGCCGCCGAGACGCACCTTCGGGTCTGCGCGGTGATGGGCGAGGTCAAGATCGTGGTGAATCCGCACACCGTGGTCCGGGTGGAGGGCTTCCCCGTGATGGGCGAGTTCAAGGACGCCCGCGGCGGTGCCGACGAGACGACCACCACCTCGCCCGTCGTCCGCGTCACCGGGCTGGCGCTGATGGGCAGCGTCACCGTCAAGCGGCGCCCGCGGTCGGCGAGGTCCTGACCGGTGCGAGAGACTGAGGCATGCGCCAGCTGACGTCCCTGGATGCCCAGTTCCTCAACGTCGAGTCGCCGACCACGGTCGGGCACGTCGGCAGCCTGATCATCCTGGACCCGTCGACCGCGCCGGACGGCGAGTGGTCGCTGGAGAGCGTGCGCGCGATCTACGAGTCGCGGCTGCACCTGTCCCCGCCGCTGCGCCAGCGGCTGGTCAGCGTGCCGCTCGGGCTGGGCCGGCCGTACTGGGTCGACGACCCGCACTTCGACTTGGAGTTCCACCTGCGCGAGCTGGCGCTGCCCTCACCGGGCACCCGTGAGCAGCTGGGGGAGCAGGTGGCCCGCATCCACGCCCGGCCGCTGGATCGCACCCGGCCGCTGTGGGAGGCGTACGTGATCTCCGGCCTCGCGGACGGCCGGGTGGCGTTCTACTCCAAGATCCACCACTCGGCCATCGACGGGGTGACCGGCGCGGAGATCCTCGAGACGATCATGGACGTCACCCCCGAGCCCCGGCCGGTCGAGCCGGAGCCGGAGCCGTTCGTGCCCCGTGCGCTGCCCTCCACCGTGGACCTGGTCCGCCGCGGGCTTGCCTCGATGGCCGAGGCGCCGCTGGAGCTGGTGCGCACCGTTCCGAAGTCCCTGGAGTACGTCGACCAGCTGCCCGGCGCGGCGAACTTCCCCGGCACCCATCTGGTCAGCGAGGCCGCCGGCCTCGTCGGCCGGGTCCTCGGGCAGGGCGGCCTCGATCTCGGCCGCCGGGATCTGCACGCCCCGCGGACCCCGCTGAACGGGCAGATCACCCCGCACCGCCGGTTCTCGTTCGGGTCGGTGCCGCTGGAGGACGTCAAGCGGGTCAAGAACCACTTCGAGATGACCGTCAACGACGTGGTGATG
>DASTWW010000286.1:0-6830 GCA_035765755.1 Nocardioidaceae bacterium | reverse complement strand
CGACGCGATGATCGGCGCGCTGGACGACCTGATGCCCGCGGGTGCCACCTGGAACGTGCCCGAGGGCGGGTTCTACGTCTGGCTGACGCTTCCGGACGGACTGGACGCGAAGGCGATGCTGCCGAGGGCGGTCACCGCACGGGTCGCCTACGTGCCCGGTACGGCGTTCTTCGCCGACGGCTCGGGGGCCCAGAGCATGCGGCTGTCCTACTGCTACCCGACGCCGGAGCGGATCCGGGAAGGGGTGCGCCGGCTGGTCGGCGTGATCGAGCAGGAGACCGACCTGCGCGCCACCTTCGGGACCGGCTCCGGGCCGGCCACCGGCCGCGGGTACGAGGCGCCGAACACCGACCTGAGCTAGGAGCACCGATGGAGCGTGATCCGGCGGCCGGTGGCCGCATCGTCGTCCTCGCGGGCGGGCTGTCGCACGAGCGTGACGTCTCGCTGCGCTCCGGGCGCCGGGTGGCCGAGGCGCTGCGCGCGGCCGGGGCGGAGGTGGAGGAGCGCGACGTGGACGCCGGCCTGGTCCCGGCGCTGCGGGCGGATCCGCCTGCGTGCGTCGTACCCCTCCTGCACGGCGAGTCCGGCGAGGACGGCGCCATCCGCGAGGTGCTCGAGCTGCTCGGCGTGCCCTACGTGGGGTCCCGGCCGTCCGCCTGCCGGCGGGCCTTCGACAAACCGGCGGCCAAGTCCGTCGTCGTGGGCGCCGGCGTGCGGGTTCCTGACGGGGTGGCCCTTCCGCACGAGACGTTCCGGGAGCTCGGCGCGGCAGCCGTGATGGACGCGATCACCAGCTCGTTGGGTCTGCCGTTGATGGTCAAGCCGTCTCGGGGCGGGTCGGCGCTGGGCGCCAGCGCGGTCCGTGATGCCGCCGCGCTCGCCCCAGCGATGGTCGCCGCCTTCTCCTACGCGGACACGGCGCTGGTGGAGCGGTTCGTCGGCGGCACCGAGGTCGCGGTGGCGGTGGTGGACACCGGCGACGGGCCTCGAGCACTGCCCGCGGTGTCGATCGAGCCGGACGGGGGGGTCTACGACTACACCGCCCGCTACACCGCCGGAAGCACCGAGTTCGTGGTGCCGGCCAAGCTGGCCGACGAGGTGGCCGCGGAGTGCGCCCGAGTCGCGGTGGCCGCGCATCGTGAGCTGGGGCTGCGCGACTTGTCCCGCTCCGACCTGATCATCGACCCCGACGGCGCCGTCTGGTTCCTCGAGGTGAACGTCGCCCCGGGCCTGACCGAGACGTCCACCGTGCCGCTGTCGGTGCAGGCGGCCGGGCTCGACCTCGGTCAGTTGTTCGTCGACCTGGTGCGGGCTGCCGTCTGGCGCTGAGCGGCGGCGTCAGGACCCCTCGAGGAGGCCGGGGGCCGGAGCCCCGGCGGTCAGGGCCGGCGGCGCGACCGTCTCCACGGCTCCCAGGCGCCCCCGGAGCGCGGTCGCCAGGTACGTCGCGGCGGCCGCCGAGCCGAGGGCCATCAGCAGGAAGATCACCCGGTAGTCGAGCAGCGTCACCAGCAGCGCGCCGGTCGCGATCGAGAGGGCCTGCGGGGTGGTGATGAGCACCTCGGTGGTCGTGCTGACGCGGCCCATCAGGTGACCGGGCGTCTGCTTCTGCAGCAGGGTGTTGTAGGCCACGATCAGCAGGGGCAGTCCTGCGCCGAGCACCACCGTGGCGGCCAGGAGCTGCCAGATCCGCACCGCGCCGGCGATCCCGAGTAGCCCGACCACCAGCAGTGACAGTCCGGCCACGATCGACGCCGGCTCGCCGATCCGGCGGATCACCCGGCTGCACAGCAGGCCGCTGACGATCGCGCCCACGCCTTGCACCGACACCACCGGCCCCACGAACTCCACCGGCTTGCCGAACGCGTCCACGATCGCGTAGATCGCCGACTCCGAGAAGCCGACCACGAGCAGGCAGATGCCGAGGCTGAGAGTGCCGTGCAGCAGCACGGGTGTACGACGGATGTGGGCCATGCCCGCGGTCACGCCCTTCCACCAGTGCACCTGCTCGTGCTCATGCAGGCTCTCGTGGACCACGATGCTCGCGACGCAGGTCGCGGCCACCACGAAGCTGACCGCGTCGGCCAGCGCGACGGATCCGCCGCCGAGGAACGCGAACAGGCTCGCTCCGGCCAACGGGCCGACCAGCCGGAACGCCTCGCGGGTCACCGACAGCGACGCGTTCGCCTCGACCAGCACGTCCGCCGGCAGCATGTCCTTGAGCAGCCCGTTGAGCGCGGCGGGCACCACCACGAAGGAGACGCCGTACAGCAGGCTGACCAGGTAGATGATCCACACGTCCGAGGCGTCGTGGACCAGCAGCAACGGGAGCATCGCCAGCGCAGAGAGCAGGTTGGCCAGCACCAGGAAGCCGCGCCTCGCGACCCGGTCCACCAGGTAGCCGAAGGCCGGCCCGACCAGAGCCGGGAGGGTCAGCCACACGAAGGTCAGGCCCGCTGCGGCGTTCGAACCGGTGAGCTGCTTGACCCACATGCTGAGCACGATCAACATCAGCGAGTCGCCGAGCATGCTCGCCGCCAGTCCGGCGAACAACCGGCCGAACCCGGGGACCGCGAAGGCTTGCTTCATCATGGCAGCTGCTCCTCAGGGTTCGCGCCGGGCTCGGTGTTCGGCAGCTTGTGCGGTCCGCTGGGGACCAGCCAGCCGACCATGGTCATCAGGCGCGCGCCCTCGGGACGGGTGGAGGGGTCGCGCATCCGTTCCGCGTGGGTCACGAACAGCTCGTGCTGGCGCTCGAGCAGCTCCTTGGCCTCGTCTGCGGTCAGCCACATGGCCGCCTGGCTGAGGCCGGTCGCGTCCCGCCAGTCCGCCGGCTCGCGGTCGCGCGAGGCCAGCGCGGCGCGTAGCCGCTGCATCTCGCGCTCCATCATCACGTCGGTCAGCGCATCCGCTGCGGCGGCCGCCGCGGGGTCCTCGTCGGGCTCGCCCCACACCAGCCCCTCGCTGACCGCCTTCCACGGGCGGTTTCGGCCGTGGCCCCCCGACGCCTCACGGACGAAGCCGTGGTCGGCGAGCTTGCGCAGGTGCCAGGAGCAATTCGACGGTGACTCCTCCAGCAGCCTGCCCAGCTCGCTCGCCGTCATCGGCCCCTCGGTGACCAGCGCGCCCAGGATCACCATGCGCAGCGGGTGAGCGAGGGCCTTAAGGTCAGCTGCGGCGGTGACCCGGCGTCGGCTCAGTGGCATGCATGGAAAGTATCGTTTCGAAAGGTCTCTTTCAATAGTCTCGGTGAAGTTTTACGTGCCACGCGCCGACTGGACGCCCTTTCCGCGGCATGGTCTGCTGGCGCCATGACCGCAGCGCGCCTCACAGACTCCAGACGCATGCTCGTGCTCGGCGGGACCGCCTGGCTCGGGGCCGCCGTGGCGCGCCAGGCCCTGGCGCGGGGCCACGAGGTGGTCTGCCTCGCTCGCGGCGAGTCCGGCTCAGCGCCGGAAGGGGCACGCCTGGTGCGCGCCGACCGGACCGATCCCGGCGCGTACGACACGGTGAGGGACCTCGAGATCGACTCGGTGGTCGAGGTGAGCTGGCAGCCGGACCTGGTCCGCTCCGCGCTGGAGGCCCTGGCCGACCCGGTGGTCCACTGGGTCTACGTGTCCTCGGTGTCGGTCTACACCGACGACGCCACCCCGAGAGCCGACGAGTCCGCGGAGATTCATCCGGCGTGGGCCAGCACCGGGCAGGTCGGCATCGAGCAGTACGGCCCGGCCAAGGTCGCCTGCGAGCAGGCCGTCCGTGACCGCCTGGCCGAGCGGTGCACGATCGCCCGGGCTGGTCTTGTCGCGGGGTACGGCGACCGCAGCGACCGGTTCGGGTACTGGCCGGCCCGGCTCGCCCGGGCCGCCGACGCCGAGCCGGTGCTTGTCCCGCCTCTGGACACTCCGGTCCAGGTCATCGATGTGCTCGACCTGGCGACCTGGCTGGTGGACTGCGCCGAGCGGCGCACGAGCGGCACGTTCAACGCCACCGGAGACGCGCTCCCGTTCGAGCGGGTGCTGGCTGCGTGCGCCTCGGCCGCCGGCCGTCGGCATTCCACCCGCCGCAACGACGCGGCCAAGGCGGCCGGCCTGGGCCTTCGCCCGGTCGAGGACACCGCCCGCCACGCCCTCCGCTGGGAGCGTGAGCTCGGGCTGGACCGTCCCCGGAGGGCCGGGCTCACTCCCGAGCGCGAGAGCTCACTGCTCTCCGCACTGGCCCCGTCCGCCGGCTGACGTCGACCTGGCGCCAAACCGATGTATGGCTATGTCGCTTTGTCGACAAAGCAACTATGAGTCGGTGTCCCGCGGGTCGAGCAGGCCCACGATCCGCTCCAGGTCCGGGATCGACGCGAACTCGACGGTGATCTTGCCCTTGCGCTTGCCCAGCTCCACCTTGACCCGGGTCTCCAGCCGGTCGGACAGCCGGGCAGCCAGGTCGGCCAGCGCCGGTGCCGTGGGCTTCTTGCGCGTCGGACCAGTGCGTCGGCCGGGAGCAAGGTCGCCGACCGCGACGATCTCCTCCAGGCTGCGCACGCTGATCCCCTCCGCGACCACCCGCGCGGCCAGCCGGTCCTGGATGTCGGCGTCCTCGACGGCGAGCAGGGCGCGCGCGTGCCCGGCCGAGAGCACCCCGGCCGCCACCCGGCGCTGCACTGCGGGTGAGAGGCGGAGCAGCCGGAGCGTGTTGGTGATCTGCGGGCGGCTGCGCCCGATCCGGGAGGCGAGCTCCTCGTGGGTGCAACCGAAGTCGTCGAGCAGCTGCTGGTAGGCCGCCGCCTCCTCGAGCGGGTTCAGCTGCGAGCGGTGCAGGTTCTCCAGAAGTGCGTCGCGCAGCAGGTCGTCGTCGTCGGTGTCCCGGACGATGGCCGGGATGGTGTCCATGCCCGCCTTCTCGGTGGCCCGCCACCGGCGCTCGCCCATGATGAGCTCGTAACGGTCCTCGCCCGAGCGACGCACTACCACCGGCTGCAGCAGCCCGATCTCGCGGATCGAGTGCACCAGCTCGGCCATCTCCTCCTCGTCGAAGACCTGGCGAGGCTGGCGCGGGTTGGGGCCGATCTGGTCCACGGGGAGCTCGGCGAAGTAGGCCCCGTGCACCGGCTTCAGGGCCGGCTGCCCGTCGGGCTCGCCGCCGTGCTGAGCGGCTGCTTCGACGCCGTCCGGACCGGCCGACCCGGCGGAGCCGCCATCCGAGGCCGCGCCACCGTCCGTCGGACCGGCCGACTCCGGGTCGTGCGCAACCGGGGTCGTGCCGCCGTCCGACGGACCCGCCGCAGAGGACGGGACGTCGGTGCCGGGCTGTGCCGCCTCCTCAGCGGGCGCGGCCGGCTGGTGCTCACGGGCTGGACCGGTCGGGATCAGGGAGCCGAGGCCCCGCCCGAGTCCCCGACGCTGCGCGGGCTTCTGGGTCATCTGCGCGCTCCTTTGAGGGCCATCTCGCGCGCCGCCTCGAGGTAGCTCAGCGCTCCGGGAGAGCCCGGGTCGTAGGTCATCACGGTCTGTCCGTAGCTGGGTGCCTCGGAGATCCGCACGGAGCGCGGGATGGCGGTGGACAGCACCTGGTCGGTGAAGTGTCCGCGCACCTCCTCGGCGACTCCGGCCGACAGCCGGGTGCGGGCGTCGTACATGGTGAGCAGGATGGTCGAGACCACCAGGTCGGGGTTCAGGTGGGCCTTGACCATCTCCACGGTCTCCAGCAGCTGCCCGAGCCCCTCGAGCGCGTAGTACTCCGCCTGGATCGGGATCAGCATCTCCACGCCGGCGACCAGCGCGTTGAGGGTGAGCAGCCCGAGCGAGGGCGGGCAGTCGATCAGCACGTAGTCGAACCGGTCGTCGCCGGCCCGGTCGGCGAGGAAGGTCTGCAGTGCGCGGCGCAGCCGGCTCTCCCGGGCCACCACGCTGACCAGCTCGATCTTGGCGCCGGCCAGGTCGATGGTCGCCGGCACGGCCCACAGGCCCTCGACCTCGGGGCTGGCCTGCACCACCTCGGCGAGCGGCACCCCGTCGATCAACGTGTCGTACACCGACGGCACCCCGCGGTGGTGCTCGATGGCGAGCGCGGTGGAGGCGTTGCCCTGCGGGTCCAGGTCGACGACCAGCACCCGCTGGTCCTGCTGGGCCAGCGCGGCGGCAACGTTCACCGTGGTGGTGGTCTTGCCGACCCCACCCTTCTGGTTGCACATCGAGATGATCCGGGCGTGACCGTGGGTGGCCAACGGACGTGGCTCCGGCAGGTCCGGGATCGGACGGCCGGTGGGCCCGAGCTCGACCTGCTCGGCGGGCCGCTCCTCGGTCAGGATCGAGGTGACCGGCGCCTGCGTGCCCGGTGCCTGCGCGGGCTGGTCCTCGCGGGGCGTGAACGCCAACGGCGCCGAGGGTTCCGCAGGCGAGGGGGCCGCAGGAGTGAAGCGCGGGGGAATCGCCGAGGCGCTGCTGCCGTTGTGACCGCCGTATTCCTCGGCACCGCTCATCGCACACTTCCCATCGATGGTCACGCCCTGCGGGGCTCGGATTTGTCGACATAACGCCAACCTGTCGCGACTCTCGCACGCGCGCGGAGCCAGTCTCAAGCCGAACCACCGATGGTGCCCGACTTCTTCGAATCTGGGGAAACGGTGTGCACTCGGGCGCGGCTGCCGTGCACAGGAGTGGGCGGTCCTGTGGACGGCACTGTGGACGGGCTCGTGCCCGGCCCGGGACGCGCGGACCCTCAGGAGAGCGCCCGGGGATGGGCGGCGGCGTAGACCTCGCGCAGGCTGTCGACCGTGACCAGCGTGTAGACCTGGGTGGTGGTGACCGAGGCGTGGCCGAGCAGCTCCTGCACCACCCGCA
>DASTWW010000285.1:0-4230 GCA_035765755.1 Nocardioidaceae bacterium | reverse complement strand
CTGGCCAGCTGGCCGACCTACCACAAGGGCGGCCACCGCAGCGGGCACGTGCTCCGAGCTCCGCAGGGCCGGCTGCAGCAGGGCTGGAGCACGAGCCTGCACGGCGCGGTGTACGGCGAGCCGCTGCTGGTGAAGGGGGTCCTGGTGGTGGCCACCGAGACCGACGACGTCTACGGCCTGAGGCCGCGCACCGGTGCGGTGCGGTGGCACGTGAAGCTCGGCACCCCGCAGCCGCTCTCCGGCCTGCCGTGCGGGAACATCGATCCGCTCGGGATCACCGGCACTCCCGCCTACGACGCGGGCACCGGCTTGGTGTTCGTCGCCGCGGAGACGGTCGGGGGGCACCACACGTTGTGGGCGCTGGACCCGGTCACGGGCGCTCGTCGCTGGCACCGCGGCCTGGACACCCAGCCCGGCCGCAACCCGAAGGCCGAGCAGCAGCGGTCCGCGCTGCTGGTTGCCCACGGCCGCGTGCTGACCGCCTTCGGCGGGTTGTTCGGAGACTGTGACAACTACGTCGGCTACGTCACCTCCGTGGCCACGACCGGCCGTGGTGCGGTGTACAGCTACGCGGTTCCCACCGCCGCGAAGGCCGGGATGTGGGCCACCCCGGGCCCGGTGCTCGGTGAGAACGGCGACGTCTACGTGGCCAGCGGCAACGGCGCGGAGGTGAACGGGCGCTGGGACCGCAGTGACTCGGTCACCGAGCTCACCCCGGTGAGGCTGCAGCGACGGGCGGTCTTCTCACCCAGCACCTGGCGCGCCGACAACGCCAACGACCTCGACCTCGGCTCGATGGCGCCGGCGGTGGTCCGTTCGGTGCACCGGCTGGTGATCGCCGGCAAGCGGGGCGTGGTGTACCTGCTTCGGCCGAGGCTCGGCGGGATCGGCTCGGCGGTGCGGCACCTGGAGGGCTGTGCCGCCTACGGCGGCGCGGCGGTTGTGCGCCGCACCGTGCTGTTGCCCTGCCGCAAAGAGAATGCGATCCGGGCGGTGAGGGTCGGCCGGTCCTCGCTGCACTGGCGCTGGACCGCCCGGGGGGTGTACTCCTCCCCAGTGGTGGCAGGCAACAAGGTGTACGCCGCGGACGCGAACAGCGGCGCACTCGTGGTGCTTCGACTGCGGGACGGGAGGGTGCTGCGACGGCTGGCCGCTGGCCCGATGCCGCACTTCCCCTCCCAGATCGTGTGCGGCAACTGGGTCTTCGTCCCGACTCTGCAGGGCGTCGTGGCGTTCCGCGGCCGCTGATGCCGTCGCCGCGGTCAGCCCGTGACTCCGTCAGGCGCGTAGCCAGAGCTCGACGGCGAGGGCGAAGCCGAGCGCGGCGACGACCCAGCGCACCAAGGTCGGTGGCACCGCGCGGGCGATGACAGGGCCGGCGGTGCTGCCGGCGAACAGTCCAATGGTCAGCGGCGCGACCACGCGCCAGTCGACCGGGCCGGTGAGGGCGAGCACCGTCGCCGAGGCCAGCGCGCCGACGCCGACGAGCATGTTCTTCACGGCGTTGGCTTCCGGGAGCCGGTCCTCGACCAGCACCAGCAGCACCGCCAGCAACATGACGCCCGAGCCGGCCGCGAAGTAGCCCAGGTAGATCGACACCAGCCCGATCAGCGGCCAGGCGACGATTGCCGCCCGGTGCTGATGTGCCGACACCCGTGCGGTCAGCCAGGGCTGGGCCAGCAGCGCGAGCGCGCCGGTAGCCACCAGGAACGGCACAACACGCGAGAAGACACCCGCGGGGGTGCTCAGCAGCAACAGTGCGCCCGCGGTCGCCCCGGCGGCTGCGATCGGCAGTCCGCGGGCCAGCGACCGCCGCGCATTGACCAGCTCACGCCGCGAGGTCAGGGCCGAACCGGGCCCGAGCGCGACGGCGGCAACCAGGTTCCCCACAGCGGCGGGCTGCGGCGGCAACCCCACCGCGAGCAGCGCCGTGTACGAGACCAGCGAGGTGATCCCGCCAGCCGCCCCAACGGCGCCGGCCAACGCACCCGCCGCAAGCAGCGCCACCGACTGCCCGACCAGCGACATCACGGCCACCAGCCTCGTCGATCGGCCGGCACGCGTGCCGGACATGGGCGCACTCTCGGTACGTTAGCCGCAATCCGAACAACCGAGCGCAGCCTGCGGGCTCAGTTCGCCGGCAGGTCGCACAGGACAGCGGCCGCGTGTCAGGCGGTGGGGTCGTCGCGGCGCAGGTCGACCACGTGGCCGGTGGCGTCGGACAGCAGCGTGTCCAGCGCGGCGCGCGCGACCGCCTTGGAGTCCAGCAGCGTCCCCTCCGGCTCCTCGCCGAACGCCTTGACCCGCATCGGCGTGCCGGTGCGCTCGGGGTTGAGGCAGTTCACCCGCACCCCGGCGTCGGCCCACTCGTCGGCCAGCGCCTGGGTCAGGTTGACCACCGCCGCCTTGGCCGAGGAGTACAGGCTGTAGCCGCTGCGCCCACGGGTGTAGGAGCTCGAGGTGAACAGCAGCAGCGACCCCTTGGTCGCGGCGAGATGAGCGAACACCTCCTGGGCGATCAGCACCGGCGCCAGGTAGTTCACCTCGGTCGCGGAGTACACCGTCTCCTCGGACGTCTCCACCAGGTTCCCGCGAGGCAGCACCGCAGCGGTGTTCACCACGTAGTCGACCCGCCCGTGCTCGGCGAGCACCTCGCGCACCGCCTTGGCCACGTCCTCGCGACGCTCGACGTGGGTCCCGGTCGACGAGCGGCTGAAGGAGCACACGGTCGCGCCGTACGACGCGGCGAGCGCGGCCAGGTCCGCGCCGATGCCGTAGCTCCCGCCGAACACGATCATCGTCTTGCCGGCCAGCGCGGAGCGGTACTCCTCCTCGGTGCGCGGGGCGGGTAGCTCGTGGGTGGCCAGCTGGAACAGCTTGTCGGCGAGGTACACGTCGATCGGGTCGGTGACCTTCAGGTTGCGCTCCTCGCCGCGCACCACGCCGATCGGCACGTCCGGGAGGTAGCGCAGCACCACGCCGCAGTCGTCGGTGGCCGCGAACCCGTCGTCGGTGGCGGCCACCCGGTAGGCCTCCCTCAGCACGGAGGCGCGGAACGCCTGTGGCGTCTGGCCCCTGCGCAGGCTGGCCCGTGGTGGGATCGCGGCGATCGTGTTCTCGGGGGTGACCTCGATGATCGTGTCGGCGGACGGGATGGCGACGTCGACCGCGTCGTACGTCTGCAGCGCCACGAAGCAGTCGGTGATGATCCGCGCGGACAGCAGCGGGCGCACCGCGTCGTGCAGCAGCACGTTGCAGTCTTCGTCGCCGAGAGCATCGAGGGCACGCAGCGTGGTGCCGTTGCGGGTTGCCGCGCCCTCGAGGACCCGGCTGACCTTCGGGTAGCGGCCGGCGCGGAGGATCTCGTGCACCGCGTCGAGATGTCCCGGCGCCATCATCACCACGATCTCCTCGACCAGGTCGTGGTCGTGGAGCACTCTCAGGGTGTGCTCGAGGATGGTGCGGCCGGCGATCTTGATCAGCTGTTTGGGGATGTCCAGGCCGACCCGGGCGCCGACCCCGCCGGCGAGCAGCACCGCGACGTTGCGCGCACCCTCCGTCGACGGCGCCATCAGCGTCTCCTGCCCCTGTCGGTGACGGTTGCTCCCGTCTCGGTGGACCGGGTTCCCATCCTCTCGGTGAACGGATGAACTGTAGTATCCCCGAGGTGTCCGCGCCCGATGTCACCGTGGTCGTCGCGGTTTACAACACCATGCCCTATCTGGAGACGTGCCTGACGTCCCTGGCCGAGCAGAGCATCGGCACAGACCGGTTGCAGGTGGTGGCCGTCGACGACGGGTCGACCGACGGCAGCGCCGCCCTGCTGGACCGCTTCGCCGCGTCGTACCCCTCGGTCTTCACCGTGGTGCACCAGCCCAACTCCGGCGGGCCCGCGCAGCCGAGCAACAAGGCGCTGGACCTGGCGAGCGGGCGCTACGTGTACTTCCTCGGCGCCGACGACCACCTCGGTCCGGAGGCGCTCGAGCGGATGGTCGGCTTCGCCGACGAGCACGGCTCCGACGTGGTGATCGGCAAGATGGTCGGTGTCAACGGGCGGGTCGTCGGGCAGGGGTTGTACGGCGCGGACCGGGTCGACCTGGACCCGTACGGCGCCGAGCTGCGCTGGGCGCTCGCCAACACCAAGCTGTTCCGGCGCTCGCTGGTCGAGGAGCTCGGGCTGCGCTACCGCGAGGACATGGCCTTCGGCAGCGACCAGCCGTTCACGCTGGC
>DASTWW010000284.1:0-3047 GCA_035765755.1 Nocardioidaceae bacterium | reverse complement strand
CGGCCTTCCGGGACTGCCACGCACTGCAGTGCGGCTTCTGCACCCCGGGCTTCATCACCACGGTCACCGCGTTCCTGCGGGAGAACCGGGCCCCCACCGAAGCGGAGGCCCGGGAGGCGATCTCGGGCAACCTGTGCCGGTGCACCGGCTACCAGAACATCGTCGCCGCCGTGCTCCGGGCCGCGGAGGCGACCGCGCCCGACGCGCCGGAGGGCTCTCCGTGAGCACGCGGATGTTCGGCGAGCGCGTGCCCCGCACCGAGGACCGGCGGTTGGCGGCGGGGGACGGGCGCTACCTCGACGACCTCGCCCACGATGCGCTCGAAGCGGCGTTCGTGCGCAGCCCGCACGCACACGCCCGGATCCTCGACATCGAGGTGACCGACGCCCTCGACGTCGACGGCCTGGTCGCCGTCTACACCTACGAGGACCTCGAGGGCCGGATGGCCGAGCCGCTGCCGCTGCTCATCCCGCACCCCACGCTGACCCATGGACGCACCCAGCACGCACTGGCCCGCGACGAGGTGAACTACGTCGGCGAAGCGGTGGCCATGGTGGTGGCTCGGGACCGGTACGTCGCCGAGGACGCCGCCCAGCGGATCCGGGTCGAGTACGAGCCGCTGCCGGCGGTGGTGGGCATCGAGGCCGCCCGGTCCGGCGACCACCTGGTGCACGAGGACGTGCCCGGCAACGTGGCCGCGGTGATGGTCCAGCAGACCGGGGACGCCGACGCCGCCATCGACTCGGCGCCGCACGTGCTCGAGCTCGACCTCGAGATCGAGCGGAGCGCCTCGACCCCGCTCGAGGGCAAGGGCGTGCTGGCCCGGTGGGACGACGACGACAAGTCGCTGCTCGTGCACACCTCCACGCAGACCGCGACCAGCGTCCGGCAGGCCATCGCGGCCAAGCTCGGGCTGCCGGTGGACCGGGTCGAGGTGGTCACCCCCGACGTGGGCGGCGGGTTCGGGGTCAAGATCGTGCACCCGTGGCCGGAAGAGGTGCTCGTTCCCTGGGCGGCCTGCCGGCTGCAGCAGCCGGTGAAGTGGACCGAGGACCGCCGCGAGCACTTCGTGTCCAGCGCCCACGAGCGCGGCCAGCTGCACCACGTCCGGGTGGGGTACGACGACGACGGCCGACTGCTCGGGCTGTCCGTGCGGTTCTGGCACGACAACGGGGCCTACGTGCCCTACGGGCTGATCGTGCCGATCATCACCTCCACCCAGCTGCTCGGCCCGTACAAGCCGGGGCCGTACCGCGTCGAGTTCGCCTCCCTCTACACCAACACCGTGATGGTCACGCCGTACCGCGGAGCCGGACGCCCCCAGGGCTGCTTCGTGATGGAGCGGACCATGGACGCGATCGCCGCCGAGCGCGGCCTGGACCGCACGGTGGTGCGGGAGCGCAACTTCATCCTCCCCGAGGAGATGCCCTACGACCAGGGCCTGGTCTTCCAGGACGGCCGGCAGCTGCTCTACGACTCCGGGGACTACCCGGCCACTCTCGCCAAGCTCAAGAAGCTGGTCGGCTGGGACGAGTTCGAGGCGTTCCGGGCGCAGGCGGCCGAGGAGGGCCGCCGGGTCGGCATCGGGCTGGCCTGCTACGTCGAGGGCACCGGCGTCGGCCCCTATGAGGGCGGGCACGTGCGGGTGGAGACCGACGGCACCGTGGTGGTCTCCACGGGCCTGACCAGCCAGGGCCAGGGCCACGCCACCATGCTCGCGCAGATCGTGGCCGACGAGCTCGGTGTGCCCTTCGACCGGATCCGGGTGACCACCGGGGACACCCGACGGTTCAAGTACGCCGTGGGCACGTTCGCCTCACGCACCGCGGTGATGAGCGGCAGCGCGGTCGCGCTCACCGCCCGCAAGGTCCGCGAGAAGGCGCTGCGCATCGCCGCCACCGCGCTGGAAGCCGCGGTGGAGGACCTCGAGATCGTCGACGGAAGGGTCCAGGTGGCCGGTGCGTCGGAGGCGGGCATCGACCTGGGCACCGTCGCGGTGCTGTCCAACCCGCTGCGCTACGCCTTTGACGAGGCGGCCGGAGCGGCCACCCAGTTCGCCACCCCCGCCGACCCCAACACCGCGCCGGTAGAGGCCGGCGAGGCGCCGGGCCTGGAGGCGGTGGACTTCTACTCGCCGACCCGCTCGACCTTCGCCAACGGGATGCACGCGGTGGTGGTGGAGACCGACCCGGACACCGCCGAGGTGCGGATCCTGCGGTACTGCGTCGTGCACGACTGCGGCACCCTGGTGAACCCGATGATCGTCGAGGGCCAGATCCACGGCGGCGTGGCCCAGGGCGTGGGCGGCGCGCTCTACGAGCGGCTGGTCTACGACGAGCACGGGCAGCTCCTGAACGCGTCGTTCATGGACTTCCTGATGCCTTACGCCTCCGAGGTACCAGAGGTCGAGATCGACCACCTGGTCACCCCGTCGCCGCTGAACCCTCTCGGCGTCAAGGGCGCAGGCGAGGCCGGGGTGATCCCCGGGTCGGCCGCGATCGCCGCCGCGATCGAGGACGCTGAGCAGATCACCATCCGTCGCATGCCCATCAGCCCGAGCGAGCTGTTCGACCTTCGAAGGAACCGCGCATGAACATCACCGGCACCACCACCCTGACCGCGGACCGGGCCACGGTCTGGAAGGCCCTCAACGACCCCGCGGTGCTGGTGGCCACCATCCCAGGGTGCCGGCGGCTGGAGGCGGTCGGGGAGGACACCTACCGGATGACGGTCTCGGCCGGAGTCGGCTCCGTGCAGGGGGTGTACGACGGGGAGGTGCGGCTCAGCGACCACGAAGAGCCGAGCTCGTTCCGGATGCACGCCCAGGGCTCCGGCGCGCCGGGCACCATCGGCGCCGACGTCTCCGTGCGGCTGGAGGACGCCCCGGAGCGGGGCACGGTGCTGTCCTACGACGCCGAGGCGATCGTCGGCGGCATGATCGGCGGGGTCGGCCAGCGGATGCTCACCGGCGCGTCGAAGAAGATGGCCGACGAGTTCTTCCGCAACGTCGACGCCGTGCTGCTCGCCGGCACCGGCCCGGCCGCCGG
>DASTWW010000283.1:0-6486 GCA_035765755.1 Nocardioidaceae bacterium | reverse complement strand
GTGACTCGGCGGTGCGGACGGCTTCGGCCAGCCGGCGTACGGCGTCGCGCAGCTCCTGCTCCGGGTCCAGGCCGGCGTCGCGGGCCCGGACCACCAGGGCGAGCAGCTGGTCGCCGAGGGTCTCGTCCTGCGGAGCCGGCGCCACACCCACCTTCGACGCGCGCCCGAGCACCTTGTCGGCCAGGGCGAGCGCCGGCAACGCGGCGGGGATCCCGTCCAGCACCGAGGCACGCCCCTTCTCGGCCGCCTTCAGCGTCTCCCAGTTCGCCTCGACCTCGTCTCGGTCGGCGACGTCCAGTCCGGCGAACACGTGCGGGTGCCGGTGCACCAGCTTCTCGACGATGCCACCGGCGACGTCGTCGACGTCGAAGCCCGCGTCCCCGGACTCGGCGGCGATCCGGGCGTGGAAGACCACCTGGAGCAGCAGGTCGCCGAGCTCCTCGCGCAGGTGAGCCTGGTCGCCGGTGTCGATGGCCTCGAGGGTCTCGTAGGTCTCCTCGAGCAGGTACCTCGCCAGCGACCGGTGGGTCTGCTCCCGGTCCCAGGGGCAGCCGGTGCGCAGCCGGTCCATGACGGCCACCAGGTCCAGCAGCCGGGCACCGGGCACGTCGTACGACCCGTGCAGCACCTCCACCTCCGGCAGCTCCCGGCCGGTCTCCCCCGCGGTGACGATCGCCGTGGCCAGCTCGGCCGGCAGCCACGACGCCTCCTCGTCGGAGGCCAGCCAGACCACGGCTCCGGACCCGGCGGCGGCCAGCAGCGCGTCGGCCGAGGCCTCCGGGAGTACGTCGACGGACAGGCCCGTCGCCGCCACGGCACCCGGCAGCGGCAGGCCGGCATCGGAGCACAGCACCGAGTCGGCGGCCGCCAGGGCGTCCCACGCGCCTCGGGTCAGCAGCCCCGGGGCGACCCGGGGGCTGGTCAGCAGCAGGGTCAGCCGCACTGCTGCGACGCCGGCAGCGAGGCCACCCACGAGGCGTCGGGGTTGGCCGAGTTGCCCTGCCGAGCCGTCTCCGACGCGGGCACCGACAGTGACCCGTTGTTCGTGGCCGGCTGGTACGTGCCGCGCCGGAAGCTGCCCAGCGCCGGGTTGACCGTGACGGTGATCGTCTTGACGTACTGCTGACGCAGCCGGTTGCCCTCGGCGGTCGCCTGCGCGGGAGTGATGTTGGTCTTGCCCTGCGCCTGCAGGGACTTCCGGCCGATGTCCATCAGCATCTGCTGGCCCTCCAGGAAGCGCACCAGCGCGTCCTTGAACGCCGGCCGCTCGTCCTCGGGGAGCGCTGCGATCGCGCCGCTCCGGCTGGCCAGAGCCTGGGAGATCTGCTGCTGGTTGGGGGTGACGCCGCGCTTGTGCGCGAACTGCTGGGACAGCTCGGTGTCGAGCAGCACCGACAGCGCGCCCTGCCGGGCCTCGCGGGTGGGGAGCAGCTGGCCGCCCCCGCTGTTGGCCGAGCACAGCCCCTGCGCCAGCGCGTCGACCTGGCCCTGGGTGATCGTGTCCTGGCCGACCACCGCGGCTGCCCCCGGGTGCACGGCACCGCAACCGGTCAGCGCCAGGACCCCGGCCGTGGCCAGCACGGTGAACCTGCTCAGCCGTCGTGGTCGCGTCACGTTCTGCTCTCCTTGCTCGATGCGTTCGCCGGCACGGCCGCCCCAGCCGCGTCGATCGCTGTGTCTATCACGGTGCGGGCCCACGCCAGGAGCGCCTCGTCGCGCAGCAGCGAGCCGCCCACCGCCGCGGTCGAGGGACGCGGCACGAGCATGGTACGCACGCCCTCCTTGAGGATGCTCTTCGGGTACAGCCGGGTCAGCCGCACCTTTCCCGAGTCGGGCAGCTCCACGGGCGCGAACCGGACGTGCTTGCCGGCCAGGGTCACGTCGGTCAGGCCGGCCCGCCGGGCCCGGGCACGCAGCCGGGCCACCTCGAGCAGGCTGGCGACCGGGGTCGGCGGCTCGCCGTACCGGTCCTCGAGCTCCTCGCGGATGGCGGCCACGTCCTCGTCGGAGCGCACCTCGGCCAGCCGCTTGTACATCTCCAGCCGCAGCCGCTCGCTCGGCACGTAGTCGTGCGGCAGGTGGGCGTCGATCGGCAGCTCGATCTTGACCTCCTGCTCCCCGGTCGGCGCGTTCCCGCGGAACTCCGAGACCGCCTCACCGACCAGCCGCACGTAGAGGTCGAAGCCGACGTCGGCGATGTGCCCGGACTGCTCACCGCCCAGCATGTTCCCGGCGCCGCGGATCTCCAGGTCCTTCAGGGCGATCGCCATCCCGCCGCCGAGGTCGGAGTGCTGGGCCAGGGTGGCCAGCCGTTCGTGCGCGGTCTCGGTCAGCGGCTTGTCGGGCGGGTAGAGGAAGTAGGCGTAGGCGCGTTCTCGGCCCCGGCCGACCCGGCCGCGCAGCTGGTGCAGCTGGGACAGACCGAGCATGTCCGCGCGGTCGATGATCATGGTGTTCGCGTTGGACACGTCCAGGCCGGACTCCACGATCGTCGTGCACACAAGCACGTCGAACCGCTTCTCCCAGAAGTCGACCATCACCTGCTCGAGCTGGTGCTCGCCCATCTGCCCGTGCGCGATGGCCACCCGCGCCTCGGGGACCAGCTCCCGGATGTGCGCGGCCGCCTTCTCGATGGACTGCACCCGGTTGTGGATGAAGAACACCTGGCCCTCGCGGAGCAGCTCGCGGCGGACCGCAGCCACCACCTGCCGGTCCTCGTAGCCGCCGACGTAGGTGAGCACCGGGTGCCGCTCCTCCGGCGGGGTCATGATCGTGGACATCTCCCGGATCCCGGTGATCGCCATCTCCAGGGTGCGCGGGATCGGGGTGGCGGACATGGACAGCACGTCGACGGCGGTGCGCAGCCGCTTGAGCTGCTCCTTGTGCTCGACGCCGAACCGCTGCTCCTCGTCGACGATGATCAGCCCGAGGTTCTTCAGCTTCACCTCCGGGTTGAGCAGCCGGTGGGTGCCGATGACGATGTCCACGCTGCCCTCGCGCAGCCCCTCGATGGTGGCCGCGGCCTCGGCGTCGGTCTGGAAGCGCGACAGGCCCTTGAGTACGACGGGGAAACCGGACATGCGCTCGGCGAAGGTCGAGAAGTGTTGCTGCACGAGCAGTGTCGTGGGCACCAGCACGGCGACCTGCTTGCCGTCCTGGACGGCCTTGAACGCCGCGCGCACCGCGATCTCGGTCTTGCCGTAGCCGACGTCGCCGCAGACCAGCCGGTCCATCGGGACCTCGCGCTCCATGTCGGCCTTGACCTCGTCGACCGTGGACAGCTGGTCGGGGGTCTCCACGAACGGGAAGGCGTCCTCGAGCTCCCGCTGCCAGGGGCTGTCGGGGCCGAACGCGTGTCCCTTGGTGGCCTGCCGCGCGGCGTACAGCTTGATCAGCTCCCCGGCGATCTGCCGCACCGCCTTGCGGGCCCGGCCCTTGCGGCGGGCCCAGTCCGAGCCGCCGAGCCGGTCCAGGCTGGGCTGCTCCCCTCCGACGTACCTCGTGACCTGGTCGAGCTGGTCGGTGGGCACGTAGAGCCGGTCCGGAGGTTGACCCCTCTTCGAGGCGCCGTACTCGAGCACGAGGTACTCCCGCACCGCGCCCTGCACCGTCCGCTGCTTCATCTCGACGTACCGGCCCACGCCGTGGTGCTCGTGCACCACGTAGTCGCCGGGCTTGAGCTCCAGCGGGTCGATCTGCCGCTTGCGGCGGGTCGGCATCTTCCGCATGTCCTTGGTGGAGGACCTCTGCCCGGCGATGTCGTCGCCGGTGAGCACCGCCAGGCACAGCGCCTCGTCCACGAAGCCGTGGGCGAGGGTGGCGGTGGTGACGTGCACGACGCCCTCGGTGATGTCCGCGGCGGTGTCCACGCGCCCGGCGTAGCGAACCGGAACGTCGTGCTCGCCGAGCACCTCCACCATCCGCTGCGCGGGCCCGTGGCCCTCGGTGACCAGCACCACCCGGGAGCCGTTGCGTAGCCAGGCCCGGATGTCACCCACCGCGCGCTCCACGTCGCCGCGGTAGGCGTCGACCGGCTTGACGTCGACCGACCGGGACTCGACCGCACCGGCCTCCACGTCGAACGGCTCGCCCGTGCGCGGGTCGATCGCGGCCACCACCTCGCCGGTCATGTCCCGCAGCGGTTCGGTTGATCGAGGAGCGGGCGGAGCGAGCGCCTCGAGATCACCGTCCATCCCGAACGGCGACAGGCTCCACCACGGCTTGCCCTGCGAGAGGCCGATCGCGCGGACCTCGGCAAGCGTCTTGTACGACGCCTTGCCCAGGTCGATCGGCGACTCCCCACCGCCGGCGGCCGCGGCCCAGGACGCCTGCAGGAACTCCTCGCTGGTGGCCACCAGGTCGTGCGCGCGGGTCCGGGCCCGCTCCGGGTCGAGGACCAGCACGTGCGTCTCGGCCGGCATCAGGTCGATGAGCATCTCCATGTCGTCGACCAGCGCGGGGGCGAGCGACTCCATTCCCTCCACCGCGTGCCCCTGGGCGAGCTTCTCGGCCAGCTCGGCGAGCTCGGGATGGGCCCGGCCGAGCACCTCGGCGCGCTTGCGGACGTCGTCGGTGAGCAGCAGCTCCCGGCATGGCGGCGCCCACAGCCGGCGTACCGGCTCCAGGGAGCGCTGGTCGGCGACGGCGAAGGTGCGGATCTCGTCCACCTCGTCGCCGAAGAACTCCACCCGCAGCGGATGCTCCTCGGTCGGCGGGAACACGTCGATGATGCCGCCGCGCACCGCGAACTCGCCGCGCTTCTCGACCATGTCCACGCGGGAGTACGCCGCGCCGGCGAGCCGTCGCACGACGTCCTCGAGGTCGTGCTCCTCGCCCACCGACAGCTCGACCGGCTCCAGGTCGGCCAGCCCCTTCACCTGCGGCTGCAGCACCGACCGGACCGGGGCGACCACCACCTTGACCGGGCCGTTGGCCGGGTCGCTGCCGGGGTGGCGCAGCCGGCGCAGCACGGCCAGCCGGCGGCCCACCGTGTCGCTGCGCGGGGAGAGCCGCTCGTGCGGCAGCGTCTCCCAGGCTGGGTACTCGGCGACCAGCGCCGGATCCATCAGCCCACCCAGCGCGGTGACCAGGTCCTCGGCCTCGCGGGCGGTGGCGGCGACCGCGAGCACGGACCGGCCGGCGTCGACGAGGCCCTTGACCACGAACGGCTGCAGCGCGGCAGGAGAGGTCAGGTCCAGGGCGGGTACGACGCCGTGGCGGGCGTCCTCGACCGCTCCGGCCAGGGTCTCGTTGCGCAGCACCAGCTCGGCCAGACCGGTCACGTTCACAGGCATTGCTCCTCGTGCGCAGCACAACCACCCCCTGCCGAGCGGCGAGGGGGTCCGGGGACCGAGTCTACTGACTAGCCTGTGGGGCACCGGATCGCGGAGGTGTGCCGATGGTGGAGGCGTTCGGCCAGCCCTTCGGGCAGGGTTGGCCGCAGGTGGCCGACCTGCTCCTCGCGCTGGTGCTGTCCACCGGCATCGGCCTGGAGCGCGAGCTGCGCCAGAAGAGCGCCGGGATGCGCACCCACACCCTCGTCGGCCTCGGCGCGGCGCTGATGATGCTGGTGTCGAAGTACGGCTTCACCGACGTGCTCGGCAACGGCGTCTCGCTCGACCCGTCGCGGGTGGCGGCGCAGATCGTGTCCGGGATCGGGTTCATCGGCGGCGGCCTGATCTTCGTGCACCGCGGCGCGGTCAGCGGGCTGACCACGGCAGCGGCGGTGTGGCTGACCGCCGGGGTCGGGATGGCGGCCGGAGCCGGTCTGCCGGTGCTCGCCGCGCTGACCACCGCGGCGTACTTCCTGGTCGTCTTCGGCTACACGGCGCTGATGAACAGGCTGCCCTGGACCAGGTACGCCCCGTCCACGCTGGTGGTGAACTACCGCGACGGCGAGGGCGTGCTGCGCCGGGCGCTCAGCGAGTGCACCAGCCGCGGGTTCGTGGTCAGGAACCTGGCCGCCGACCGCGACGAGGAACCGGGCGGCGCGCGGCCCAAGACGGTGTCCGTGAGGCTCCAGGTGCAGGGGAAGGGCTCGCTCACCGAGCTGGCTGCTGCGCTCTCGGAGCTGGACGGGATGGTCAACGTGGCGACCGAGGACGCCAGCATCGCCTCCTAGAGGCGGCCCAGCGGCTACCGTGGCGCCATGGCATCGGGCGGATCCCCCGCGGCGGAGGTCGAGGTCGACGACAAGGTCGTGCGGGTGACCAACCCGGACCGGGTGTACTTCCCGGCGCGCGGTGAGACCAAGCTCGACCTGGTCAACTACTACCTGTCCGTGGGCGACGGGATCGTGAACGCGCTCTACGAGCGGCCCTGCATGCTGCACCGGTTCCCGACCGGGGTCACCGGGGAGAAGGTGCACCAGAAGCGGTTGCCGAAGGGTGCGCCGCCGTGGATGGAGACCGTGCGGGTGCACTTCCCGCGCTGGAACCGGACCGCCGACGAGCTGTGCGTCACCGAGCTGGCGCAGGTGATCTGGGC
>DASTWW010000282.1:0-7037 GCA_035765755.1 Nocardioidaceae bacterium | reverse complement strand
GCTCGAGGTCGGTGGCCACGGGCAGGATCTTGTCCTCGACGAAGGACCGGACCGTCTTCAGGATCTCGGTCTGGATGTCGGTCAGACCCTCGGTCTCACACAGGCGCGCCATGCTGACATGGTGTCGTGCCCACCCTGCGGTGGGCAATGAGCAAGGTCACACGGCCTCCGCGGCCGGTCAGCGGCTCCCGCCGCGCGCAGGCTTCTTCTTGCTCTTGCCGAACGGGTTCGGCCCGTGGCCCTTGGTCATGGTCTGCCGCAGCTTCGCCAGCAGGTCGTCCTCGCAGGAGCCCGTCACGAACTCGGCGAGGCCGCGCAGCTGCTGGTCGACGACGGCCGCGTCGGGGCTGGTGAGCAGCTCGTAGCGGGTGTCGAAGACGCGGTCCGGGCGGGTGCGGCGCAGGTGGTCCTGGATCTGCTCGACCCGGGTGATCGCCTGCTTGACCTCCTGCCCGTCGCGCGAGCGCCAGAACCCCGACTCGGCGACCTGCGCGTGGTCGCGCTGGTTCAGCACGTACCGCGCGCCGGGGAAGACCCGGTCGAGGAATCCGAAGAAGGGCTCGGTCTCCTTGGGGTTGACCCGGTGCCAGAGCACCTCCTTGAAGCCGAGGACGTCCACGTCCTCGAGCGACTCGGACCCGAGCAGGTGCCGCATCATCAGATCCCGCACCGGCGGCACGAAGTCGGCCGGGGTGATCCCGCCGAGGCCGTAGAACGCCGAGCTGGCGTTGGCCTGGTCGTGCTTGGCGTGCTCGCGCTGGAAGCCGCGCAGCAGCGCCTGGGAGCGGAACAGCGGGAGCACGTAGAAGTTGTTCTCGCCGCGCACCAGCGTCCGGGGCAAGGTGTTGAGCAGGCCCTGGACGAGCGTGGACCCGGACCGGCCGTAGGTGACGACGAATACGAACTGCGGCAGCGAGCCGTCCGCGGTGCCGCGTCCGCGCATCCGCGAGATCAGGCCTGATGGCGCCATGGGTGCCCTTCCTGGGGTGGCTGTTGCCTCACACGATGCCGTGCAGGCGTTCGGGGATGCGGCGCAGCGGCTGCTGATGCATGGCCTTGACCTGCGCGGCGCCGGTGGCACGGTAGCCGCCGTGGTCCCGTCGCTTGACGATCCCGCCGAGGTCCACCGTCGCGGGGTCGAACTCCGGCACCGTGTCCAGGTCCGTGTCGCCGATGAACGACGCGAGGCTCGCCCCCATCTCCGCCCCGCCCACGGCCCAGTTCGACCGGTAGGCGCGGCCGTCGGCGTCCACGAGGGCGCGGCGGTGGTCAGAGACCTTGACGAGCGCGTCCTTGTCGTAGAACTTCAGGTGCAGCATGAACAGCCCGCGGTCGACCTCGAACGGCGCCATGATGCCGTGGCAGGCGCCCCGCCAGTTCGCGGGGACCCGCTTGATCGACGGCTTGCACATCACCGGAACGAACTTGGCGAACCGGCGCTGACCGAGCACCGGCTTGTCGGGGTCGATGGGACCCTCCCGGTCCGGCACGTGCAGCACGTTGAGCGTCATCGGGGCGATCGCGTCCCGGTCTTCCCGGTCCTTCAGGAAGTCCACCAGGCCGGCGTACCGGCTCGGGTCGGGCACCAGGAACTCGTCGACGTCGACGAAGATCACCGTGTCGTAGGCGGCGAGCAGGCCCGCCGAGATGCCGCTGATCAACGACATCCTGGCGTACTCGTACTGCTCCTTGCCGGGCAGCCGGGGCAGCCGGTGCACGGTGCAGGGCAGCTTGTCGGTCGAACCGTCGACGCTGTTGTCGTCCAGCACGACCAGGTTGTCCACGCCGACCTGCGCCGCGTAGTAGTCCACCCACCGGGGCAGCATCGCGGCCTCGTCGCGGGCCATCGTGAACACCGCCACGTCGCTCACCGGTCGCCGGTCGGCCTTCGCAGCTTGCCGGGCACCGTCGCGCGTGGGCCGAAACAGTCGCATGCGCCGATGGTAGCCAGCGGGCCGAGGCGGCCGGCCGGTCAGGTCCGGTTGCGGCGACCGCGCCGCTCCCGCTTGCTCCGGTCGCGGCCGCGCAGGCGCAGCACCTCGGCCAGCCCGGCCAGCGCGGCGTCGAGCTGGTCGGCCTCGGAGATGGTTGCCGGGTCCACACCGGGCACGGCGACGGGGCTGAGCTCCTCGAGGTCACCGACGACCCGGACCCCCAGGTCGCGCAGCTGCTTGACCAGCTTGGCGGCCCGCTTCTCCAGCCAGCGCTCCACCTCGAAGCCCAGCGCGGGCTCCGACCGCTTCCGGTCGGCGAGCACCCCCTTGGCCAGCCCCCACTTCACGAAGGTGGTGTAGTCCTTCCACGGCATGCCCTGCTCGACGAGGATGGCGTTGAGCCGCCGCATCATCAGCGCCGAGACCACCCCCATCGACTCGTTGGTGGGCGGCACGGGCGCGCACGAGGCGGGGTCGATGCCGACCACCGAGCAGAACCGCTCCCACAGCACCTCCGTCCCGGCGCCGGGGTGCGGCAGCGTCACGACGGTGAAGTTGTCCCGGCCCACCTCGTCCGCCCAGCGCGAGGCCATCTGCGGCGTGTTGTGCTGTCGCCAGAAGTGCCGCCCGGCGGCGTCGCCCATCCGTGGACCGCGCCGGATGCCGGCGACGTACTCCTCCCACGTCCAGGTCTTCTGGTTCTGGACGGTCTCCTGCCACATCGCCGGGATGCTGCGGCCGAGGTCGCGCACCGTCATCACCGCCTCGACGTGGCTGTCCGGGAACGACTGCACGACCTTGCGGATGTTCTGCGGCTTGGCGGGCCCGAGGAACTCCATCGACACCACGACCGTTCCGGACCAGGCGTTCGCCTCGTCCACCAGTCGCTGCCAGCGGCCCTCCTTGCTGACCGGCCCCTCGCGCTTGTGCCCGAGCACGTCGGTGACCGCCAGCACCTGGTCGCGCCAGCCGTCTCCGGGGAACAGCACTCCCTGCTTGGCCAACGCCTCCTGGTTGGCGGCCATCCGGACCTGGATGAAGCTGGTGCCGGACTTCATGGCCCCGACGTGGAGCAGAACGCGCTCGGCCATCCTCAGCTCTCCGGGGCCGTCCACACGTCGGTACGCTGCATGCCGGCCGCCCGGCCCTTCGCGGAGATGACCAGCGCCATCTTGCGAGAAGCCTCGTCGATCATCTCGTCGCCGAGCATCACCGCACCCTTCGCGCCGCCCTGCGCGGAGGTGTAGTACTCGTAGGCGTCCAGGATGTTCTCGGCGTGGTCGTAATCCTGCTGCTTGGGCGAGTACACCTCGTTGGCCGCGGCGATCTGGTCCGGGTGCAGGGTCCACTTGCCGTCGAAGCCGAGGGCGGCTGACCGGCCGGCCACCCGCTTGAACCCGTCGAGGTCCTTGATCTGCAGGTACGGCCCGTCGATCGCCTGCTTGTCGTGGGCGCGGGCGGCCATCAGGATCCTCATCAGGATGTAGTGGTAGGCGTCACCCACGTCGTACCCGGGCGGCTGCTCGCCCACCACCAGGCTCTTCATGTTGATCGAGGCCATGAAGTCGGCGGGGCCGAAGATGATCGTCTCCACCCGCGGCGAGGCGGTGGCGATCGCGTCCACGTTGATGAGTCCGAGGGCGTTCTCGATCTGCGCCTCGATGCCGATCCGGCCGACCTGGTAGCCCATGGTGGTCTCGATCTGGGTGAGCAGCGTGTCCAGCGACACGACCTGCTCGGGCGTCTGCACCTTCGGCAGCATGATGCAGTCCAGGTTGGCGCCGGCGCCCTCGACGACCTCGATCACGTCCTTGTAGGTCCACTGGGTGGTCCAGTCGTTGACCCGGACGGTGCGAACCTTGCCCGACCAGTCGCCGTTGTTGAGCACGTCGACGATGTTCTTGCGGGCGTCGGCCTTGGCGATGGGGGCGACGGAGTCCTCGATGTCGAGGAACACCTGGTCGGCCTGGAGGCCCTGCGCCTTCTCGAGGAACCGGGGGTTGGAACCGGGGACCGCGTGGCAGGACCGGCGGGCCCTGAGGTGTTCACCGGGCTGCCGGGCAGGCGTCTCGGCCATGTCGAGCCTCTCTGTGGTGGGGCGTCGGGGGATTGTCGGAGCGTACCGCCGCGGCCGACGGCACCAGCAGGGTGCCGGGGCGTGCTGTTGGTCACCCGTGGCCGGGTGCGGTGTGGCACCCTCGGGGATGTGACCGACCTGGACGTGGCACTGATCGCCGAGCTGGCCAAGAAGACCGGTGTCTGCTGGCTGCGGTACGACGGGGGCACGCATGCCGCCTGGCACGTCTGGGTGTCCGACGCCCTGTTCCTGGTCTCGGGAGGCGACGAGCAGCCGTTGCCGGCCATCGAGGACCAGGACCGGGTCGAGGTGGTCATGCGCAGCAAGGAGAACGGCGGCCGGCTGCTGACCTGGGTCGGCTCGGCGTCCGTCGTACTCCCCTCCGACGAGCTGTGGGAGCCGGCGACGGCCGCGCTGGTGGCCGGGCGACTCAACCTCGACGACCCGGCGAGCACCCCGGACCTGTGGGCACAACGCTGCGTGGTGACCCGGGTGGCGCCGATCGGAGAGGTGGTCGAGCGGCCCGGCGAGCTCAGCGACGACGCGCACCTGGCCGCGCCCGCGGCGACCCCGGCGACCACCCGCGGCCGGCTCCCCCGGGTCCTGCACCGTCGCGGCACCCGCCGCCCCAAGCTCAGCTGACACACCGATATTGGTGCGTCAACCGCGACCTATAGGTCGCGTTATCAACACGATGTCGGTAAGAGTCAGGGTGGGGTGAGCTCGCCGCGCATCACCGGGCAAACCCGGCCCGCGACGTAGCAGACGGAGGCAGCGCCGGCGTCGGCCTCGACCGCGCGTGCAGCCGGGACGGCCGGCCCATCTCCACCCCCTGGGTGATGTCGAGGTGCCCGCCGTCCGGGAGCCGGCCGGCTGCGGTCAGCGCCACGCCGAGACCGACGGCGGCCGAGCCGGTCGCCGGGTCCTCCGGCACCAGCAGCCCGGGCACGAACACCCGGGCGTGCACGGCCAGCTGCGGCGGATCCCCGGTCACCGCGACCAGGTTGAGCCCCTCCAGCGGGTCCGCCATCGTGCCACCACGAGCCACCGCCTCGGCGTACTCCCCCAGCGGCCGGCTCGACGGCGTCGCCCGGGTTACCGCGTCACCGGTGACCGGGACGTGCAGGAACGTCAGGCCACAGCCGGCGGCGTACGCCGGCCCGTCCCGGTCGGCAGGAGACAGGCCGAGGTCGGCCAGCAGGGCCTGCACGAGCTCGTCGTCCAGCGGCCCCACCAGGTCCCTGGGTGTCGCACGCAGCTCCACCCGGTCCTGGTCCTCCTCGCCGAACCGGACCTCGATCCGCCCCGCCCCGCACAGCTGGACGGCCGACGGCGTGGTCAGCAGCCCGCGCGACCGCAGTGACCAGGCGGCCCCGAGCGTGGGGTGTCCGGCGAACGGGATCTCCCCGCCGGGCGTGAAGATCCGGGCGGCGTACTCACCGCTCTCGGGGTCCGCCGGGCCCGGGAAGACTGTCTCGGAGAAGTTGAACTCCCGGGTGATCGCCAGGCAGTCCTTCGCAGGCAGCGACGACGCCCCGTGCACCACCGCGAGCTGGTTGCCGGCGAAGGGGCGGTCGGTGAACACGTCGACGACGTCGAAGCTCAGTGCCATGCCCGTCATGGTCCCAGACCGCTAACCTCTTCAGACGTGAGCACTTCCCCCAACCGCGTCTTCGCCGCCAGGCTGTCCGGCCTGCCGGTGTTCGACCCGGCAGGCGACCAGGTCGGCAAGGTGCGCGACCTGGTGGTGGCGCTGCGCACGGCCAATCTGCAGCCCCGGGTGCTCGGGCTGGTCGTGGAGGTGTTCGGGCGACGGTCCATCTTCGTGCCCATGACCCGGGTCACCCACGTGGACAGCGGCCAGGTGATCACGACCGGGTTGGTGAACATGCGCCGGTTCGAGCAGCGCTCCACCGAGACACTGGTGTTCGGGCAGATGCTCGACCGGGTGGTGACCGTCCGCGAGACCGGGGTCAAGGGCTCGGTGTACGACGTGGCGATGGAGCAGGCCAGCAACCGGGACTGGCTGCTGAGCCGGGTCGCCCTGCAGGAGACCTCCAAGCGCTTCGGACGACGGGGCCAGACCCATGTCGTGGAGTGGAACGAGGTGGACGGCCTCGTGCTCCCCGAGGAGCGGCAGGGCGCCACGCACCTGCTGGCGGCGCTGGAGGAGATGCGCCCCGCGGACCTGGCCAGCGTGATCCACGACCTGCCGGCCAAGCGGCGCATTGAGATCGCCGCCGCACTCGACGACGAGCGGCTCGCCGACGTGCTCGAGGAGCTGCCCGAGGAGGACCAGGTCGAGATCCTCGAGCACCTCGACTCCGAGCGCGCCGCGGACGTCCTCGAGGAGATGTCCCCCGACGACGCCGCGGACCTCATCGCCGACCTCAACCCGGAGACCGCCGCCACCCTCCTCGGGCTCATGGAGCCGCAGGAGGCCGAGGACGTCCGACGGCTGATGAGCTACGTCGAGGACACCGCCGGCGCGATGATGACGCCCGAGCCGGTGATCCTCTCCCCGGACGCGACCGTGGCCGAGGCGCTCGCCCGGGTGCGCAACGAGGAGCTCACCCCGTCGCTGGCTGCGCTGGTGCACGTGTGCCGCCCACCGATGGAGACTCCGACCGGCAAGCTGCTCGGCGTCGCACACATCCAACGGCTGTTGCGCGAGCCCCCGTCCTCGCTGGCCGCAAGCTCGATCGACACCGACCTCGCGACGCTCAAGCCGAGCGCCACGCGGGAGGAGGTCGCCGGCCACCTGGCGATGTACAACCTCGTCGCGGCCCCGGTCGTCGACGAGGAGGGCCGCCTCCTCGGTGCGGTCACGGTCGACGACCTGCTCGACCACATGCTCCCGGAGGGGTGGCGCGACCAGCAGGGGGTGAGCCGTGGCTGACCGTCAGGGCCGTCGCGGCCGGATCGACACCCCGAAGGAGGTACGGCGCCCGCTGGTCCGCCGGCCGGCGTACGACTCCGACAGCTTCGGCGTGTTCGCCGAGCAGTTCGCCCGCTTCATGGGCACC
>DASTWW010000281.1:0-12061 GCA_035765755.1 Nocardioidaceae bacterium | reverse complement strand
CGTCCGGTTCGACCCTGGAGGTGCGGGCCCGGTGGTGCCCCACGCTGCGGGCCCGGGCGGCATCGAGCCTGCTGCGGTCCCGGTTCCACCTGCTGGTGCGCTGCGCGCTGCTGCAGTACCCGGCCCTCTGGTGGGCCGGCGTGCACGGCGGGGTGCCGCTGCACGTGTCGGCCATCCGCCTCGGGTCCCCGCTCGAGGACACCGTGGTGCTGCTCGCCGGGCCCGGCGGGGTGGGCAAGTCGACGCTGCTCGAGACCGAGCTGGCCGCCGGCGGGCAGGCGACCTGCGACAACGTCTGCGTGCTGACCGGTCGCAACCCCGTCGACGGCGTGGTGGCCAGCGGGCTGCTGGAGCCGTTGCGGATCCAGGGTCCCGGAGGGCGCCGGATGGCGCACGGACGCAGCGAGCGGGCCTGGTCTGGCCGGATCAGCGAGCTGACCGCCACCCGGCTGGTGGTGGTGCGGCGAGGCCGCGGGAACGCCGCCGCCGTACGCCCGATCGACGCGGAGGAGGCGGCCCGGGCCCTGGAGGGCGGCACCTACGCGGCCGGTGAGCTGCGCCGCTACTGGCCGTTCGCCGCCTCGCTGGCGCTCGGGACCGGCCTCGGGCCGGTGCACCCGCCGGTGCCCGAGGGGGCGCTGGAGGCTGCGTCGCTGCTGCCCTGCTCCGAGCTGGTGCTGCCCACCTGGACCGGCCTCCGCCTCGCCGACGCGCTGGCCACCGCGGAGGCACCCCGATGAGCACCCCGATGAGCACACCGATGAGCACACCGGCCGCCACCCGCTCTGCGCCGTGGGCCGTGCTGGTCCCCGAAGCCACGCCGGTGGTCACCGTGCCGCGGTCCCCGCGGAGCCAGCGCGCGGCCGCCCGGGCGCTGCGCGACCTTCCGGTCGCGGCCTCGGTGGCGCTGGTCGGAACCGGGGGGCTGAACCGCGGCCGGCTCCGACGGACCGCCGACGCCGCGGGCGTCGTGATCACGCACGAGTACGTCGTGCTGCCGAGCATCAGCAGCGGCCGGTACCTCGTCGAGGACCACCCGGACACCGTCGCCGTGCTCTGGCAGAGCCTGGTCACCCCGCCGCCCGGCACCACGAGGGCCACCGCGCTGCTCACGGCGTTCGCGGCGATCGGCCGCAGCCGGCTGCCCTGGTGGACGCTCGGGGTGGTGGCTCCGCGGATGGCCGTCGGCTACCGAGGTGAGCTGCCATGACCTCCGCACCCGCCGCGAGCTACACCTCCGCCTTCCCGCTGCGCAGCCTGCAGTCGCTGCTGGACGCGCCCGGCACCCGGACCATCGTGCTGGCGATGTCGAAGGACCACGACGCCAAGGTCAGCGTCCTCGTGGTCCGTCCCGGTGAGGCTGTCCCGCAGCTGGCCGCCAAGATCGCGACCACCCCGGCGGCCGAGGCCGCGGTCGAGCGCGAGGGGCGGCTGCTCGTCGACCTGCGCCGGCTCGGGCTGCGCCCGGTGATCGGCACCATCCCGCGGTTCGTGGAGATGCGCCAGCACGACGACCGGCTGGTCCTGGTGGCCAGCGCGGTGCCCGGCGTACCACTCACCCGCGGCTACCACTCGTGGCGGCACACCGCCCGGCCGCATCGGGTCGCCGAGGACTTCCGCGTCGCGGGCGACTGGCTGGCCCGGCTGCAGGACGCGTCGCTCTCGGCGCCGGCGCCGGTCAGCCTGCTGGCCGGGGCGGCCGAGCGGATCGTGGCCCGTGCCGAGACCACCCCCGACCGCCGTGCGGCAGCCGCCGAGGTGGCCGCCCGGATCGCCCGGCTGCACGACCGGCTGTCCGCGTTCAGCACGCCGCGCACCGTGGTGCACGGCGACTTCTGGTTCGGCAACATCCTCGTCGACCCGGGACAGGGGGCGGTGTCCGGCGTCGTGGACTGGGAGCAAGGGTTCGCCCGGGGAGAGCCGCTTCGAGACATCGGCCGGTTCGCGGTCAGCTACTCGCTCTACCTCGACCGGCACACGCCGGTGGGCCGGCCGGTGCCGGGGCACCACGGGCTGCGCGCGGACCACCGATGCGCCGGGCTGCGCTACGCGCTGACCCGGCGCAACTGGTACCACGACCAGGTGCGAGGGTTCCTGGCCGGCGGGCTGCGACGGCTCGGGCTGCCCACGTCCGCGTGGTACGACCTGGGCTGGGCGGCGGTGGCCGACGTCGCCGCCACGGCCGTCGACGACGAGTTCGCGTGGCGGCACGTCGAGCTGCTGGCCTCGCTCCCGGAACCCGTCGCCCTCCGGGGCCGACCATGACCCTGCTCACAGCACCGGCTGCGGCCCTCGAGCCGCCGGCCCCCGACCTCGCCGACAAACCCACCACCCACCTGTGGCGTGTGACACCGCTGTGCTTCGCGATGGTGACGCTTCCGCTGATCAGTCCCGCCGCACCCGGCAACATCTCGCTCGCCGACCTCGGCGTCGCTGCGGCGAGCGGCAGCGTGCTGCTGACCGCCGCCTACCGGCAGGTCTCGCTCCGGCTGCCGTACGTGATCGGCGTCGGCGTGTTGCTGATCGCGGGCACGCTGGCCGCGCTCGTCGCCGCGGCGTCGGTGAGCACCACCGCCATCACCTTGATGCAGGACGTGTGGATGCTCGGCTTCGGCGCGGCGATCGCGAACGCCGGACGTGACCCGTGGGTGTTGTCGCGGATGCTGCGGTTCTGGGTGGGCAGCGCCACGGTCTACGCCGGCGTGGTGCTGGTCGGGCTGATCACGGGCCTCAACGCGCTGTCGGGCATCACCGCCGCCAACGGCTACCGAGCGGAGTTCACCCTCGGCGACCCGAACGTGTCGGGGAACTTCTTCCTGGTCGCGCTGTTCGTGATGCGGGCGATGCGGTGGCCGACCGCGCGCCGGGTGCGCTGGCCGATGTGCCTGCTGCTGCTCGTGCCGGTGATCTTCTCCGGCTCCAACGGCGCGATCCTCGGCCTGGTGGCCGGCACGGCCATCGGTCTGCTGATGCGGATCCGCAGGGAGCGCGGCATGCTCGCCGTGATCGGGGTCGCGGCGGGTACCACCCTGGTGGTGCTGGCCGCCGCGCCGTACGTCAACCCGACGACGCTGCGCCAGAAGGCCTCCGACAGCGTGCCGTTGCTGCGCGACGGCCTCGGCCGCAGCAACCAGAGCACCGACGAGCGGCAGAAGCTGTGGGCGGAGAGCACCCACCTCTGGATGACCGGCAACCTGATCGGCATCGGGCCGGCGGAGACCGAGCCCACCCTGCTGCACCAGAACGCGGAGTACGTCAAAGAGGCCCACAACGACTACTTCGCCGCGCTCGTCGAGCGCGGACTGCTCGGCGCTGTCGGGCTGGTGCTGCTGTTGGCCACGGCGGCGCTGCGGCTCAGCAGACCGGCGCTCGAGGGGCTGCGCCGGGAGTACGCCGCGGTGGTGCCCCGGCCGGAGCTGCTGATCAGCGCCGGCGTGACGATGGCGATCGCCGCCCTGTTCTACGAGACCCTGCACTTCCGACACCTCTGGGCGCTGCTCGGGGTGGCTGCCGCACTCGATCTGTGGGGGAGACGGTCATGAGCATCGTGTGGCCGCGGCTGCGCCGGCTGAGCGGGACCAGGGCGCAGGTCGCGTCGAACGTAGCCTCCCGGCTGGCCGCGCTGGCGGCGCTCGGCATCGCCACCATCCTGGTGGCGCGGGCCGGCACCCCCTCCGACGTCGGTGTGTACGCGCTGCTCCGGGTGCTCCCCGGCGTGGTCGCCGTGGTGGCCGCCGCCGGACTGCCCGGGGCGACGCCGTTCTTCCTGGCCGGGGACACCCGCGACCACCCCCGGCTGTGGGCGACCACCACGCTGGTGATGCTCGCCGGCGGCCTGCTCGGCGCGGTGCTCTGGGCGGGTGGCTCCCCGGTGTTGCAGCGGCTGTTCTTCGACACCGTCCCGGTGTGGCTGGTGGCCCTGGCGGGGGTGACCGTGTTCACCCAGCTGCTGATGACCGTCGGCAAGACGTGCCTGCAGGGCGTGGAGGACATCCGCGGGTCGAACTGGGTGATCGCCACCGAGGAGATCGCGTTCCTCCCGCCGTACCTCATCGGCTGGGCGCTCGGCATGCACGGCGCGCTGCTGATCCTGGTCTCGCTGGCGGTGGCCGACCTGGCGGTGGCCGCCCAGGCCTGGGGCCGGCTGGCGCGGCGCGGGCTCATCCACGGCAGCTGGCGGCCCAGCCTTCCCCTGGCCGTCAGCATCTGCAAGTACGGCATGCGCGGCCAGTTCGGCGGGCTGATGACGCTGCTGAACCTGCGCTTCGACTTCGCGTTCCTGAGCTTCATGGCCGGTCCGGCGGTGGTCGGCATCTACGCGATCGCGTCGAAGTACGCTGAGCTGCTGCGGCTTCCCGGCCTCGCGGTCACCTGGGTGGTCTACCCGCGGGTGGCCGGCCGGGAGGGCGCGGGGACGGCGGCCGCGCTGCACCGGCTGCTGCCGCGGGCGTTCCTCGCCAACGTGGCCTGCGCGGTGCCGCTCGGCGCCGCGGCGTACTTCGTGCTGCCGCTGCTCTACGGGCCGGCGTACAAGCATTCCGTGCTGCCGGCGGTGATCATCATCGCCGGGCTGGTCGTCGAGGCCGCCGCCGGCCTGGCCACCGCCTACCTCTACGGCACCGGGCGGCCCGGCCTGAACTCGCTGGCCATGGGGGTCGGGCTGCTGGCCACCCTGGCGCTCGACCTGGCCCTGATCCCGCCGTTCCACGCGGTGGGTGCCGCCATCGCCTCCGCCGTCACCTACCTGCTCACCGACCTGGTCCTCGTGCTGATGATGCTGCGGCACCGCGCCCGGCAGCAGAAGATGGGGACCGTGCCCTCGCGCGCGGGCGATCCGGAACCCGAGCGCAGCCTGCCTGAGGTATCCGCGTCATGAAGAAGCTGCTTCTGGTCCTGCTCGCCGCCGCCCTGCTGCTGGTCACCGGCTGCAGCTCCGACACCAGCCGCACCGGGGGGCCACCGGAAGGCCATACCACGGGGCACGGCGCGGCGTTCACCCCGGTGTCGGCCTCCAGCGACCCGTACGCCGCGTCCATCGACATGTTCCACCGCCTCGGCCTCCAGGTCTGGGTCGACTCCGACCTGGTCGGCCGGTGGCAGGACGGGCAGCAGGCGTTCCGCGCGGCGCTCGAGCGGGACGCCGCGCTGGCGCACCGACCCGGCGTGGTCGGCATCAAGGTCGCCGACGAGCTCGGCTACAACGACGGGCTGGACACCCCGCAGCAGGTGCAACAGTTCCTCGACGCCACGGCGAAGGGCCTGCGCCGGCTGGCGCCGGACACCAAGATCCTGGTGGACATGGTGGTTCCCGACCTCGGCTGCCTGCCCTGGCTGGCCTCCCGGCTGCCCGAGGCCACCCAGTGCGCGGCGCAGGAGCGCAGCGACTACCCCGCGGCGACCATGAAGGCGGTCAGCGGCTACCTGGCCAGCGGCACCATCGACGCGCTCGACCTGTCCACCGGGCTGCGCGACCCGGACGAGTACGCCTCCTGGGGCATCGGCATCGACGAGGCCCAGCGCGCGGCCTGGGCCGAGGCGCACCGCCTCGGCTGGCAGAACGAGGTGACGCTGCAGTCCCGGCACGCGATGGCGCACCCCGGCAGCTACTCGAGCGACGGCGCCACCGCGTGGACCGACGTGCACACCTACGTGCAGATCCCGATCCAGGAGGGCGCGCACGCCGTCCAGGTGTGGACCTGGGAGCAGGGGTACGACGGGCAGACGGTCCGCCTGGTCGACCCCGGGCTGCACACCAACGCCCTGTGGCAGGCGCTGATCGCCGCCCGGCGCTCCGGGGCGTTCATGACCACGACGTTCACGCCGAGCTCGGTGGAGAAGAGCCCGGAGGCGGACGCGCGCATGATCGCCCAGGTGTTCAAGGGCGTGTACGTCGCCGCGGGCACCGGCTGAGTTGCTGGGCGAGGCGGCTCAGCGGCGGAACGCGACGCCGGCCGTCTGGGCCAGGATCCGCAGGTCACGCAGCAGGGTCCGGCCACGCAGGTAGTCCAGGTCGAGGGCGAGCTTCTCGTGCAGCTGCCGCTCGACGTACACCTGCTCCGGGTCGGCCTCGCCGTCCAGCTCGGCCGCCTGGGACACCGTGAACCAGATCCCGCCAGGCCCGGTCAGGCCGGGTCGGACGCTGAGCGTCTCGCGCTCCTCGGCGGTGTAGTGCTCGACATACCTCGGCACCTCCGCGCGTGGACCGATCAAGGTCATGTCGCCACGGAGCACGTTGACCAGCTGCGGCAGCTCGTCGAGCTTGGTTCGGCGCAGCAGCGCCCCGACCCGGGTCACCCGCGGATCGTCGTTCCCGCTCACCGCCGGGCCGGCCGCCTCCGCGTCGGCCCTCATGGTGCGGAACTTGAGCATCGTGAATGGCGTCCCGTCGACGCCGACCCGCTCCTGCCGGAACAGGGCCGGGCCGGCCGAGCCCAGCCGGACCGCCACGCTCACCGCGGCGAGCAGGGGCGAGGCGACCACCAGGCCGACGGAGGCGGCCAGTACGTCGACCGCACGGCGGCCAAGACTGTCCGCCTCGACGGGACCGGGCGGGACCTCTTCGAGCGGAGCAGGCTCGGCGCTTTCGAGGGCGCTCACCAGGTCTCCCGGAGGACCAGGAACGGCTCCGCGGCGGCCATCCCCATGGTGCTGCCCCAGTAGGCAGCCCGCTCCTGCAGCGCGCGGATCGACCGTGGATGCGGGTAGTCGCGCAGCTCGGTGTGGTAGCAGCGCATCGCCTCGAACTTGCGGGCGAGGGTGGCCGAGACGTCGACGAACCGCTGCGGTTCGAACCGGTGCTGCTCGCCGGGCAGCGCCCACTCGGTCGAGGACGGCGTCTCGAACGCCGCGATCAGCTTGACGAACGGGAAGCGGTACGGTCGGCACGCGGTCCACACGCACCGGGCGGCGACGGCGTGGTCGGAGTTCACGTCCCACGGGAAGTGCGTGTAGACGACCTCGGGACGGACGGCGTCCACCAGCTCCTCGATGGTCTGGGTGACCTGGATCAGCGGCAGCGTGTCCAGGCGCTGGTCGGGCAGCTGCTCGAAGCGCAGCGACACGAAGCCGATGACGTCCGCGGCCTTCTTGCCGCAGTCCACCAGCTCGTTGACCATGGCATCGGCGTAGCGGCTGGTCGCGCCCTCCGACAGCACACACGCGTGCACCTCGTCGCCCTGGTCGACGTGCCGGGCCAGCGTGGCCCCTGCCCCCAGGATCTCGTCATCGGGGTGCGCGGCGACCACCAGCACCTTCACGGCCGGGCGCCTTCCAGCGGCGGCTGGGTGCTGCCTTGCGATGGCGGCTCCGCGGCGGGTGCCGGCCCCCGGCCGAGCGCCCACTCCAGGGTGGTGCGGTCCACCGGCGTGAACCGCTGCCCGGCGCGCAGCCCCTTGCGCCGGAACCAGGCACAGGCGGGCTCCGCCTCGTGGCCGTCCTCCTGCACCTCCACCAGGCGCACCGACCCGGCCTTGGTGGCCACCAGGACGCCGGCGCCGTCGATGCCGAGCAGCGTCCCGGGCCACAGGCCGGTGGGCGTGTCACCCGCCGGCCGGGCGCGCCACAGCCGTACCTTCTCGCCATTGAGGAAGGCGAAGGCGCCGGGATAGGGCCGGGTCAGCGCCCGGATCCAGTCGTGCACCTCGCGCGGGCTCCGGTCGAACGAGGTGATGCCCATCGCCGCGGTCCGCTTGGGCAGCAGCGGCTCGTCGAGGTCGTGCGGCTGCGGGCGCCGCGGCGCGGTGCCGGTGAGCAGCGCGGGCAGGTGCTCGCGCAGCATCTGGGCGCCGACCTCCGCGACCTTTGCGTACACCGTCGCGCAGGTGTCGTCCGGGCCGATCGGTACCGGCCGCTGGTCGACGATGTCGCCGGTGTCGACGCCGGGGTTCAGCATCATCATGGTGTTCCCGGCCCGCTGGTCGCCGCGGATGATCGCCCAGTTGACCGGTGCCCGGCCGCGGTTGTGCGGCAGCATCGAGGCGTGGAACCCGATGGTGCCGTGCCGCGGCACGGCGAGCAGCTCGTCCTTCAGCAGCCGGGTCCAGCCCACGCAGACGATCAGGTCGGGGGCGAGGTCACGCGCCCACGAGATCAGTTCCTGGGAGTTGCTGTCACCGGTGGCGAACGACGGGATCCCGTGCTCGCGGGCGATCCTGCCGAGGTCGACCGCCCCTGCCGTGCGTGAGGCGAACCGCTCGTCGTACGTCACGATGCCGACCACCTCGGCCGGTGACTCGAGCAGCGCGTCCAGCGCGGCTATCGCCTCATGCACCGCCCCGAAGAAGACCACCCGGCCACGCACGTCGTCTGCAACACCCACCTGGACCCCCTCGCACGGCGGCGGGCGCGGGAGGTGCTCCCACACGCCCGGTCGACCACCACGCTAGAAAGTCCGCGCAGGGCACGGCCCCGCCGAAACGACGAACCTGGCCTACGACGAATGCATGAGTCAGATGTGGCGACGCGACTGCACGATGCGGAACCGGTTGGCGACGTAGGCCAGGTCGGTGTACGACGCGTTCGCGGCTGGGTTCGCGCCGGTGCCGTGGAAGTCGCTGTACGCCGCGGACTGGTTCACGAACACCCCGCCGGTCAGGTTCTCCGACAGCGCCACCCCGGCGTCCAGCGCGGCCTCGCGCATGTCCTCGACCACCTGCGCCGAGGTGCTGTACACCGACGCTGTCATCGCGCCGTGCTCGATGACCGTGCTGCGGAATGTCTCGATCGACTCGGCGGTGTCCGCGGTCTGGATCAGGTAGGCCACCGGCCCGAAGCACTCCGCCTCGTAGACCTCGTGGTCCTGCACCGACAGCGCGACCAGCGTCGGGGTGCGCACCACCGCCTGGTCGTACGACGGGTGCGCGACCGCGCGCGACTCGACCAGCACCTTCCCCCGCGACCCCGCCGACTCCAGCCGGGACATCACCCCGTCGTTGACCACACCCCCGAGCAGCTCGACCGCGCGGGCGTCGTCGCCGAGCAGCTTGCCCATCGCCGCGCCGATGCCCGCGGCGACCTCCTCGATGCTCTTGTGGCCCTCGTCGGTGTCGATGCCGCCGGCGGGCAGGTACACGTTCTGCGGCGCGGTGCACATCTGCCCGGTGTACAGCGAGAACGAGAACGCCAGGTTCTGGCACATGCCCTTGAACGAGTCGGTGGAGTCGACCACCACGGTGTTCACGCCGGCCTTCTCCGCGTACACGGTGGCCTGCCGGGCATTGTCCTCCAGCCAGTCGCCGAACGCGTTGGACCCGGTGAAGTCGATGATCCGCACCTCGGGACGCAGCGCCAGCACCTTCGCGAGCCCGTCGGCGGGGTCCTCGGCGGCCAGCGTGACCAGGTTCGGGTCGAAGCCCTGCTCGGCGAGCACCTGCTGGGCCACCTGCACGGTGATCGCCAGCGGCAGCACCGCACCGGGGTGCGGCTTGACGATCACCGGGTTGCCGCACGCCAGCGAGGCGAACAGGCCCGGGTAGGAGTTCCAGGTCGGGAAGGTGTTGCAGCCGACGACCAGCGCCAGCCCGCGCGGCACCACGGTGAACGTCTTCTCCATCCGCAGCGGCTCGCCCTTGGCGGGCTTCTCCCAGACCGCGGTCTCCGGGACCTGGGTCATCGCGGTCCACGCGTAGGCGACCGACTCCAGCGCGCGGTCCAGCGCGTGCGCGCCTCCGGCCTGGAAGGCCATCACGAACGCCTGCCCGGACGTGTGCTGGACCGCATTGGCGAGCTCGAAGATCCGGCCGTGCAGCCGGTGCAGGATCTCCAGGCAGATCCCCACCCGGGCGCGCGGGCCGGGGTCCCGGAACGCCTTCAGGCCGGCACCGGCCGCGGCCACCAGGGCGTCCACGCCGGAAGGCGCCACCCGCGGGTAGGACACCTCCAGCGCGAAGCCGAACGGGGACTTCTCCGTGGCGACGGTGCCCTCCGAGCCCGGGGCGCTGACCTGGAACGTCGCACCGCTGTGCGCCTCGAACGCCCGCTTGCCGTCGCCGGCGGCCTCCTCGCCGTACACCCGAGGAGACGGCGACTCGTTGAACGCCGAGTAGAAGTCACGGGTGCGACTGGCCTCGACGGCCCGGGTCAGCATCTCCTCGTGCGTGGCGAACAGGTCGTTGCTCATCGGGTCCCTCCGGAACTGTGACACCGTCGGCGCAGGTACGCGGTCAGTCTGTCACAGCGCCGTCGAGGCACTCCCGGGCCTTCAGCCACGGGCCGGCCGCGGCCGTGCGCGGCGCAGCGCCGCCACCGCGAGCCCGGCGGTGAGCCCCTCGAAGACGATCGCCACCACGCCGAGCGGCTCCAGCCAGTTGCCGACGTCGTCACCGATCTGCGGCAGCGCCACGGACCGGGACAGCAGGTAGGCGCCGACCGCCAGGGCGGTGACCACGCCGCTGACCGCCCACACCGCGGCGGTGTCGGCGACCGCGATCACCAGCGCGAGCGCGAAGCAGACCACGGTGAGCGCGACGAACAGGTAGCCGATGTACGGCGCCTCCTCCAGGTGCTCGGGAGTCACCGGGATGTGCACCGCAGCCGAGACCACCAGCGTGAGTACGGCGACCCAGCGCAGCGACGACCTCAGCGGCGAACCGAGCGCGGGGTGCGCCAGCGAGCGGTGGGCCGGGGTGATCTGGGTCATCGGGACTCCTGTGCGGTAGCTGCCTACGGAGAACTATGTCGCAGGTGGTTCGCACCGGGCGCGCCAGCGGCTTGGTCGCCGCCGATTAGGGTGTGCTCATGCCCACGCTCCGCCCGATCACGGAGGCCGACGTCAAGGACGTGCTGGCCCTCAACGAACGCAACGTCGAGGCGCTCGCGCCGATGGACGAGGACCGGCTGCACGAGCTCAACGCGCTCGCCGACCGGTTCGACGTCATCGACGTCGACGGCGAGTTCGCCGGCTTCGTCATCACGTTCGTCCCGGGCACGCCGTACGACTCGGAGTTCTACGGCTGGTTCACCGAGCGGTACGGCGACGGCTTCTACTACCTGGACAGGATCGTGCTGCACGAGGACTTCCGGCGCCGCGGCCTCGGCGGCTTCGTGTACGACGAGATGGAGACCGTCGCGAAGCAGAACGGCCGGCTCGTCCTCGAGGTGAACATCGAGCCGCCGAACGACCCGTCGCTGGCCTTCCACGCCGGCCGGGGCTTCACCGAGGTGGGCCGCTACGACGCTGGCCACAAGGTGGTCGCGATGATGGAGAAGCCGACGCCGTGACCCCGCAGGAGGTCGCCCAGACGACCGCAGAGCGCTGCGCCGAGCTGATGTGGGCCGACGACCGGGCCAGTCAGGCGCTCGGCATGGAGGTCGTCGAGGTCGGCCCGGGCACCGCGACGGTGTCGATGACCGTCCGCGCGGACATGGTCAACGGCCACGGCATCGGGCACGGCGGCCTGACGTTCACGTTGGCCGACACCGCGTTCGCGTTCGCCTGCAACACCTACAACCGGCGCACCGTCGCGCAGGCGGCCGAGATCCGGTTCCTGGCGCCCACCCGGCTCGACGACGTGCTGGTCGCGCGGGCGGTCGAGCGCAGCCGGGAGGGCCGCGACGGCACCTACGACATCGCGGTGCACAGCATGGCAGCAGACGGGGGCGACACCCTGGTGGCCGAGTTCGTGGGTCGCAGCAAGGAGATCCGCGGCACGTTCTTCACCGACGAGGAGATGTGATGGGGCCTGGTGAGATCCCCGAGCCGACCCGCGAGGAGCTGCAGGCGCTCCAGCTGCAGCGGCTGCGCGAGACGCTGAGCCGTGCCTACGAGCGGGTGCCGCACTACCGCTGGGCGTTCGACCAGGCCGGCGTCGCCCCCGGCGACCTCGGTTCGCTGGCGGACCTAGCCCGATTCCCGTTCACCACCAAGGAGGACCTGCGCCGCAACTACCCCTACGGCATGTTCGCCGAGCCGCGGGAGAACCTGGCCCGGGTGCACGCCTCCAGCGGTACGACGGGCAAGCCGACCGTGGTGGGCTACACCAAGGCCGACGTGGACACCTGGGCGGAGCTGATGGCCCGCTCCATCCGGGCCGCCGGCGGCCGGCCCGGTGACCTGGTGCACGTC
>DASTWW010000280.1:0-10795 GCA_035765755.1 Nocardioidaceae bacterium | reverse complement strand
CGCGCTGCGTCCCGGCGACGGGTTCATCGGCGAGGAGGGTGGCCGCTCCGGGTCGGACACCGGGATCAGCTGGCTGGTCGACCCGATCGACGGCACGGTGAACTTCCTCTACGGCATCCCGCAGTACTCGGTCTCGATCGCCGCCATCCAGGGCGGCCGGTCGGTTGCCGGGGTGGTGGTCGACGTCGCCCGGCGCGAGGTCTTCGAGGCGACCCTCGGCGGGGGAGCGCGCTGCGACGGCAGGCCGATCGCGGTGCGCCCCGTCGTACCTCTTGGTCAGCGGCTGGTGCTCACCGGCTTCAACTACGTCGCCGAGGTGCGCGCCAAGCAAGCACAGGCGGCCGCCCTGCTGCTCCGGGAAGTGCGCGACATCCGCCGGCTCGGGTCGGCGGCCCTGGACCTGTGCGCGGTGGGCGCCGGGCGGGCTGACGGGTACGTCGAGGAGGGCCTCAACCCCTGGGACGGGGCGGCCGGCGGACTGGTGGCCACCGAGGCCGGGGCCGTACTCCGGACCAGACCAGGGGTGGGTGGCACCGACTGCTACCTGTGCGCGCCCGCCGCAGGCTTCGACGAGTTCACCGCGCTGGTCGAACGCTGCGGTTTCCTGGCGGAAAGTGGGGAATACTCCTCGCACTGACGGGGAATAGCGGGGCTTCCTCGTTCGTTGTCCGATTCACGCACCGCCCGGTACCCACACGCTGCTCCTGAGAGTCCGCTGTGACTCTCGCGACACCACGCGTTGTGGCCGTGCAAATTCGGGTCCGGATGGTGCACAATCCGCACCGCACCACGTGCACGAACTCAAGACACTAGGGCAGCTGCCGGAGCTGACGGGGGCAGGAGACGACACATGGCAACCGATTACGACGCACCTCGGAAGACCGAGGAAGACCAGAGCGAGGAGAGCCTCGAGGAGCTCAAGGCGCGTCGCCACGACAAGAACTCGGGGAAGGTGGACGAGGACGAGGCGGAAGCCGCCGAGTCCTTCGAGCTGCCGGGGGCAGACCTCTCCCACGAGGAGCTCGCGGTCGAGGTGAAGCCGCGGCAGGAGGACGAGTTCACCTGCATGAGCTGCTTCCTGGTGCACCACCGCAGCCAGCTGGCCGACGCCAAGAAGATGATCTGCCGAGACTGCGCCTGAGGCTCTGCTGACCGGGCGCCGGAGGCGCCGGAAAGCAAAGAAGGCCGGACCACGATGGGTCCGGCCTTCGTCGTGCCGTCAGACGTCGGTCTCCTCGAGGTTGGGCGGCAGGTGCCCGGTTGAGCGCCGGTAGTAGTCGGCCGCCTTCCGGGAGGCGAGCATCCGGGCCAGCCCGACGGCCACGCCGCTGGCGCTGGCCCACGCGACCGCCTCGCCGATCGAGACGTCGGGATGCGCCGGGTTCTGCGGCGGCTCCTTGCCGGTCGCGACCTTCCAGGACGTGGTCATCGCCTTGCGCGCGACCATCGATGCGCCCAGTGTCGCCAGCAGCGCGAAGGCCGACCAGGCCTTGGAGCCCGATGCCATGCATCCTCCTCGTGTCGGGGTTCCCAGTCTGCCATGCGAGCGGTCGAGCAGCCGGGTCAGCGTGCTCCGGCCCGCCGCAGTGCGGCGACCAGTCGCTCCGGCCGCCGGGTGGAGACCAGCCAGTACGGCGTCGGGTCGTCGGGGTCGCGCACGGTGACCCGGACCGACCCGCGCACGTAGGGGCGCAGCAGCAGGTACGCCCGGGCATCGGCGTCCCGCCCGGTCTGCAGCCGGGTGGCCTCAGCGTCCAGCACGGTCGGCTCGGCTAGGAGCTCGGCGGGGATGTGCGCCCGGCCGGCGCGCAGCTCGCCGTCCTGCACGGCCACTTCGGCCGCGCCGTACCCGATCAGCAGCGCCGCGGCGGCGAGCACCATGACCCCAGTTGCCGCCCACAGCACCGCGGGGTAGGGGATGGACACCTCGAAGGCCAGCCACAGGGTGGCCACGAACGCCGTGGTGATCAGCCACCAGCGCAGCGGGACGTGCAGCCGCTCGCGGAATCCGGCGGCGACCTTGCGGGGGCGGGCGATCACGGGGTGGCTCACCGGTCCTCGTCTCGCTGGATCGGGCGGGTTATAGGGTCGAGAGGTGGTCGAGATCCTCATCCTACGGGTCGACGAGGATGTCCCCGTCCCGTCGTACGCGCACCCCGGCGACGCCGGTGCGGATCTGACCAGCACCGTCGACGTACGCCTCGCGCCGGGTGAGCGGGCGATGGTGCCCACCGGCATCCGGCTGGCGCTGCCCGACGGGTACGTCGCGCTGGTGCACCCGCGCTCCGGGCTGGCCGCACGCTGCGGGGTGTCGATCGTGAACGCGCCGGGCACCGTGGACGCCGGCTACCGCGGCGAGGTGAAGGTGCTGCTGGTCAACCTCGACCCGGCCGAGCCGGTGGAGATCCGCCGTGGCGACCGGATCGCGCAGCTGGTCGTGCAGCGCGTGGAGCGGGCCCGTTTCGTGGAGGTGCAGCGCCTGCCTGGCTCGGCCCGTGGTGACGGCGGCTACGGTTCCACCGGTGGCTTCGTGGCCGCGCACCCGACCAGGACCGACGAGAGGTAGACGATGTTCCGACGCAGGAAGTCCGAGTCCGAGGCAGCCTCGGAGGAGGCGGACCTGACCCCGGACGAGACCGTCGACGCCGGCGGGGAGTCGGCAGCAGCATCGCCGGGGGAGCGGAGGACCGGGCCGTGGGACGTGGCTGAGGTCTCGCTCGACCCCGAGGACACCAGCCTCATCGACCTCGGCGGGCTGATCGTGCGCGGGCGGCAGGACATCCAGCTGCAGCTGCAGGTCGACGAGGGCAGCGGCCAGATCGTCGCGGTGCTGATGATGGCCGAGGAGGGCGCGGTGGAGCTGCGTCCGTTCGCAGCGCCCCGCAGCGCCGGGATCTGGGACGACGTGCGTCGGCAGATCGCCGCGGAGACGGCCCGGCTGGGCGGCACCGCCACCGAGGCCGACGGCGCGTTCGGCAAGGAGCTGCACGTGCTCGTTCCGGTGCAGGGCCCGGAGGGCCAGCAGCTCACCCAGCCGTCCCGAGTGCTCGGCATCGCCGGCCCGCGGTGGCTGCTGCGGGCCACCCTGCTCGGCAAGCCGGCGGTCGAGCCGGAGCCGGACGGCGTGATCGAGAGCGCGCTGCGCGACGTGGTCGTGGTCCGCGGGTCCGAGGCGATGGCGCCGGGCGACCCGCTGCCGCTGCGGCTCCCGGAGGGGGCCCAGCCGATGGCCCCGCCCGAGTGAGTCTGCGGGCCGGGAGTCCCGGTTAGGCTTGGACCATGCCACAGCTGAGGGAGCGGCTGCGCCGCGGACTGCGCAACTGGGCCAGCAGCGACGACCTGGAAGCCAAGGAACTCCAGATCGACACTGTTCGCGCCGGGTGCTGCCCGGTCGCCGAGGCCCAGGACCGCGCCTGGGTGAAGATCGCGGGCAGCCTGCGCACCGTGACCCTGGTCCCGCGCGGTGGGGTGCCCGCCCTGGAGGCGGAGCTGTACGACGGGTCCGGGTCGATCCGGCTGGTGTGGCTGGGTCGACGGCGGATCGCCGGGATAGAGCCCGGCCGGAGCATCAAGGTGGAGGGACGGATCGGCGCCCAGGAGAACGGTCGGGTCATCTACAACCCGCGCTACGAGCTGAGGAACTGACCCGGTGCCGCAGCAGCAGACGGCCACGACCGCGACCGGCGCCGGGACGGTGGAGGCCGCGGTGCGCAGCCAGCTCTCCCGGGCCCTCGGCGGGCGCCGGGGGATGGCCGAGGCGGCCGTGCCCACCATCGCGTTCACGGTCACCTTCCTCGTTGCACGAGATCTCACGCCCGCGCTGGCGATCAGCGTCGCCACCGCCCTGGTGCTGCTGGCCGTGCGGCTGGTGCAGCGCTCCACGGTGCAGTTCGTGCTCAACAGCCTGGTCGGCATCGCCATCGGCGCGTTCTTCGCCTGGCGCAGCGCGCGGCACGGAGGAGATGCGGCGGACACCGCGCTGGCCTACTTCCTGCCCGGCATCCTCTACAACGCCGCCTACGCGGTGCTGATCAGCTTCAGCATCCTGGTGCGCTGGCCGGTGGTCGGCTTCATGGTCGGCAGCGTGTCGGGGGACGCCACCGCGTGGCACGCGGACCGGCAGGTGGTTCGGCTGTGCGGGAACCTCAGCTGGATGCTGGTCGCGCCGTGCGTGGTGCGGGTCGCCGTCGAGCTGCCGCTCTATCTGGCCGGGAAGGGCGCCGGCGACGCCAGCGCGATCATCGCGGCGCTCGGGGTGGCCAAGATCGGGCTGGGCTGGCCGCTGCAGGTGGCCGCGCTGGCCGGGATGGTGTGGCTGCTGGCCCGCAACCGGACCCCGGTCACGGAAGCCGCGGCCGAGACGGTTTGAGGGCTGTTCAGCCGGTGTGCTCGACGGGCGCGAGCAGGTGTTGGAGCTCCCGCTCCACCTCGCTGGCGGTGACGAACAGCAGCTCGTCCCCGGACTCGATCGGCTGGTCCGGAGTGGGGATGTAGACCTGCCCGTCGCGCAGGATGGTCACCAGCGAGCAGTTGTCCGGCCAGGGAATGGTGCCGGCGGGCTTGCCGACGTACGGCGAGTCCTCCGGCAGCGTCAGCTCGACCAGGTTGGCGTTGCCCTTGCGGAACGTGAACAGCCGCACCAGGTCGCCGACGGTGACCGCCTCCTCCACCAGCGCGGACATGATCCGCGGCGTGGAGACGTTGACGTCCACACCCCACGCCTCGGTGAACAGCCACTCGTTGCTGGGGTGGTTGACCCGGCCGACGGTGCGCGGCACCGCGAACTCGGTCTTGGCCAGCAGCGAGGTCACCAGGTTGGCCTTGTCGTCCCCGGTCGCGGCGATCACCACGTCGCACTTGTCCACCTCGGCCTCCTCGAGGGAGGACAGCTCGCAGGCGTCGGCCAGCAGCCACTCGGCCTGCGGGACCCGGTCGGGCTTGATCGAGGCGGGGTCCTTGTCGATGAGCAGCACCTGGTGCCCGTTCTCGATCAGCTCTTGGGCGATCGAGCGGCCGACGGCGCCTGCCCCCGCGATGGCGACCCGCATCACTCGGCCTCCGGTCCGGCGTTGAAGACGTCGTACACCCTGGCGGCGTTCTCCTCACGCATCACCAGGTGCAGCAGGTCGCCTTCCTGGATCACCGTCTCGCGGCCGGGCAGCATGCCCTCGCCGAGCCGGTCGATCCAGGCGATGCGGCACCCGGACTGCTCCTGGAACGCGACGGTGCGCTGCCCGATCCAGGCGTCCGAGGCGGCGACCTGGTCAAGACGAATGGTGCCCGACGGGTCGCGGTAGTTCGGCTCCGCGCCTGCGGGCAGGATCCGCCGCATCACCTGGTCAGCGGTCCACCGGACCGTGGCCACGGTGGGGATGCCGAGCCGCTGGTAGACCTCGGCCCGACCCGGGTCGTAGATGCGGGCCACCACGTTCTGGATCCCGAAGGTCTCCCGGGCCACCCGCGCGGCGATGATGTTGGAGTTGTCCCCGCTGGACACGGCGGCGAAGGCGTCGGCCTCGCCGATCCCGGCCTTGTCCAGCACCACCCGGTCGAAGCCCACCCCGGTCACCTTGGTGCCGTTGAAGGACGGCCCGAGCCGGCGGAAGGCGTCGGGGTTGCTGTCGATCACGGAAACGGCGTGGTGGCGGTTCTCGAGCCCGCGCGCAAGGGTCGACCCGACCCGGCCGCAGCCCATGATCACGACGTGCACGGCACAGACGCTACACCGGGCGGTCACCTCGGAGGCCGAACCAGCCCGGCGCTTGGTCTAGCCTTTGCGTTCGTGGGTGTCCGTGACGTGTCGAAGAGGATCCTCCTCGGCCGCAAGCTTCGCAGCACGCAGCTGGGCGAGACCTTGCTCCCGAAGCGGATCGCCCTCCCGGTGTTCGCCAGTGACGCCCTCTCCTCGGTGGCCTACGCCCCCGACGAGATCTTCATCATGCTGTCCCTGGCGGGTGCCTCGGCGTACGTGTGGTCGTGGAAGGTCGGCATCGCGGTCGCGGTCGTCATGCTCACCGTGGTCGCGTCGTACCGCCAGAACGTGCACGCCTACCCCAGTGGCGGCGGCGACTACGAGGTGGCCTCGGTCAACCTCGGTTCCACGGCCGGGGTGACGGTGGCCAGCGCGCTGTTGGTCGACTACGTGCTGACCGTGGCGGTGTCGGTGTCCTCGGGCGTGCAGAACGCCGCAGCGGCGATGCCGTTCGTGGCCAAGCACGACGTGGTCGTCTCGGTGGTGATCGTGGTGCTGCTCGCGGCCATGAACCTGCGAGGCGTGCGCGAGTCCGGCACGTTCTTCGCCATCCCGACGTACTGCTTCATGGGCGGGATCATCGGGATGTCCGTGGTCGGGCTGGTCCGCTACCTGCAGGGCGACCTCGGCAAGGTCAGCAGCGCGCACCTGCAGATCACGCCCGCACCCGGCTACGGCCAGGCGATCACCCTGGGAGCTCTGGTGCTGCTGCTGGCACGCGCGTTCGCCTCCGGCTGTGCCGCGCTGACTGGGGTCGAGGCGATCTCCAACGGGGTGCCGGCGTTCCGGAAGCCGAAGAGCCGCAACGCCGCCACCACGCTGCTGCTGCTGGGCTCGATCGCCATCACGATGCTGATCAGCATCATCCTGCTGGCCCACCAGATGGGCATCAAGTATGTCGACCCGACCGATCCCAGCGCGCTGGGGAGGCTGCACTACGCCAACGGCCAGCCGGTGGGGCCGCACTTCGACGAGCCGACCGTGATCGGCCAGATCTCCAAGCAGATCTTCGACGGCTTCCCGCCCGCGTTCTACTTCGTGATCGCGGCCACCGGGATTATCCTGGTGCTGGCCGCGAACACCTCGTTCAACGGGTTCCCGGTGCTCGGCTCGATCCTGGCCCGCGACGGGTTCATGCCCCGGCAGCTGGGCTCCCGGGGCGACCGGCTGGCCTACAGCAACGGCATCATCATCCTGGCCACGTTCGCCATCGTTCTGATCATCGCGTTCAAGGCGCAGCCCACGCGGCTGATCCAGCTCTACATCGTCGGCGTGTTCGTGTCGTTCAACCTCAGCCAGCTCGGCATGATCCGGCACTGGACCCGGCACCTGAAGACCGAGACCGACCCGGCGGCGCGGCGGCGGATGATGCGGTCCAGGGCCATCAACACCTTCGGCCTGGGCATGACGGCGGTCGTGTTCGTGATCATCGTGATCACCAAGTTCCTCGCGGGGGCCTGGATCGCGATCCTGGCCATGTGCCTGTTCTTCATGATGATGAAGGGCATCCGGCGGCACTACGACAACGTCGCCGTCGAGCTCGAGGTTGAGGAGACCGACCAGGTGCTGCCCACCCGGGTGTACGCCGTCGTGCTGGTCTCGAAGATCCACAAGCCGACCATGCGCGCGTTGTCCTACGCCAAGGCCGGCCGCCCCAACGAGCTGGAGGCGGTCTACGTCGACACCGATGCGGCCACCACCGCCCGGCTGCTGGAGGAGTGGGACCAGCGGCACATCGACGTGCCGCTGAAGGTGCTGTACTCGCCCTACCGGGAGATCATCCGACCAATCGTGGACTACACCCGCACGCTGCGGAAGACCAACCCCCGCATGGTGGTCGCGGTGTACATCCCGGAGTACGTCGTGGGCCGCTGGTGGGAGCAGCTGCTGCACAACCAGACCGCGCTGCGGCTCAAGGGCCGGCTGCTGTTCACCCCGGGCGTGATGGTCACCTCGGTGCCCTACCAGCTGCGCTCGTCCGAGGTGGCCAAGAAGCGGGCGGAGCGGGAGGCCGGCATGGTGCGGGCCGGTGACGTGCGGCGCGGACGGATCCTCGGCGGTGAGCGCCGCCGCAGCCGGACCGGCCAGAACCGGTGACCGGCGAGGCGCTCGCCGGCTGCCGCTTCGAGGTCGAGGTCGGCCCGGTCGCGCACGGCGGCCACTTCGTGGCCAGGCACGAGGGACGGGTGGTCTTCGTCCGGCACGCGCTGCCCGGCGAGCGGGTGGTCGTCAAGGTCACCGAGGGGGACACCGAGTCCCGGTTCCTGCGCGGGGACGCGGTCGAGGTGCTCGCCGCCTCATCGGACCGGGTGCCCGCGCCGTGCCCGTTCTCGGGGCCCGGTCGCTGCGGCGGCTGCGACTTCCAGCACGTCGCGCTGCCGGCCCAGCGGGAGCTGAAGGCCGCGGTGGTCCGGGAGCAGCTGTCCCGGCTCGCCGGGCTGGACGTGGCCGTGACCGTCGAGCCGGTGGCAGGCGACGTGAAGGGGCTTGACTGGCGAACGCGGGTGCGGTGGGCCGTGGACGGTGCGGGCCGGCCCGGTCTGCGCAAGCACCGGTCGCACGAGGTGCTGCCCGTCGACGACTGCCGGATCGCGCATCCGTCGCTGCCGCAGCCGGGAGCCGACCTTCCTCGACCGGTGGTGGAGGTGGAGACCCTCCGCTCCTCGACGGGGGAGCGGCTGCGGCTGCTCACCGACCGGGACGGCGCAGTGACCGAGGACGGACCGCCGCTGCTGCACGAGCGGTGTGGGGACCGCACGTTCGAGGTCACCGGCTCCGGCTTCTGGCAGGTACACCCCGGCGCCGCGGAGGCGCTCGTCGCGGCGGTGCTCGAGGCGCTGGAACCGCAGCCGGGGGAGCGGGCCGCGGACCTCTATGCCGGGGTGGGGCTGTTCTCGGCGTTCCTGGCCGAGCGGGTGGGCCCGTCCGGCAGCGTGGTGGCCGTGGAGGCCGACCCGATGGCCGTGGAGGACGCCGCCCGCAACCTCGCCGACCTGCCGCAGGTGCGCGTCCTCCGCGGCCGGGTGGACCGGGCGGTCGGGCATCCGCGCGGCCCGCTGGCCGGCGGTGCGGACGTGGTGGTGCTCGACCCGCCCCGGACCGGCGCGCGTCGCCCCGTCGTACGACGGGTGGCGGAGCTGGCACCGCGGGCGGTGGCCTACGTGGCCTGCGACCCGGCCGCGCTGGCCCGTGACGTGGGTCTGTTCGCGGAGGAGGGCTTCCGGCTGGCCGGCCTGCGCGCCTTCGACCTGTTCCCGATGACCCACCACGTGGAGTGCGTCGCGCTGCTGGTGCGCTGAGCGCGGGGCGGCTGAGGTCGGGCAGCTGGGCGCGCGAGCAAAGACGCTCGACATCGTGTATCTTGATATCAAGATAACTGCCCGTCTGAACCGACCGACCTGCCGTTCGGCAAGATGGGTACCGCGAGAGACCGATCACGAGGAGATGGCGATGGCGAGTTCCGAGCGCATGGACAGCTTCGGTGCCAGGGGCACCCTCGAGGTGAACGGCACGTCCTACCGGATCCACCGGCTGGCCGCCGTGTCCGGCGACGGCCTGCCCGAGAACGCTGTGGACTCCCTGCCGTACTCCTTGAAGGTCCTTCTGGAGAATCTGCTGCGCACCGAGGACGGCGGCGACATCACCGCCGACCACATCCGGGCGCTGGCCGGCTGGGACGCCGACGCCGACCCGAGCACCGAGATCGCGTTCACCCCGGCGCGGGTGATCATGCAGGACTTCACCGGCGTGCCGTGCGTGGTGGACCTGGCCACCATGCGCGAGGCGATGGCCGACCTTGGTGGCGACCCCTCGAAGATCAACCCGTTGGCACCGGCCGAGCTGGTCATCGACCACTCCGTGATCGCCGACGTGTTCGGCTCGCCCGAGGCGTTCGAGCGCAACGTGGAGCTGGAGTACGAGCGGAACAAGGAGCGCTACCAGTTCCTGCGCTGGGGGCAGGGCGCGTTCGCGGACTTCAAGGTGGTGCCGCCGGGCACCGGCATCGTGCACCAGGTCAACATCGAGCACCTGGCGCGCGTGGTGTTCAGCCGCGACGACAACGGCGAGACCGTCGCCTACCCGGACACCCTGGTCGGCACCGACTCGCACACCACCATGGTCAACGGCCTCGGCGTCGTGGGCTGGGGCGTCGGCGGCATCGAGGCCGAGGCGGCGATGCTCGGCCAGCCGGTGTCGATGCTGATCCCGCGGGTGGTCGGCTTCAAGCTGTCCGGCGAGCTGCCGGAGGGTGCGACGGCCACCGACCTGGTGCTGACCATCACCGAGATGCTGCGCAAGCACGGGGTGGTCGGCAAGTTCGTGGAGTTCTACGGCTCCGGAGTCTCCGCCGTACCTGTCGCGAACCGGGCCACCATCGGCAACATGAGCCCGGAGTACGGCTCCACCATCGCGGTGTTCCCGATCGACGCCGAGACCATCACCTACATGGAGCTCACCGGCCGCTCGGCGGACCACATCGCGCTCGTCGAGGCCTACGCGAAGGAGCAGGGCCTGTGGCATGACCCGGACCGGGAGCCGCGCTACTCCGAGAAGCTCGAGCTCGACCTGTCCACCGTGGTGCCGTCGATCGCCGGCCCGAAGCGGCCCCAGGACCGGATCTCGCTCAGCGACGCCAAGGTGTCGTTCCGCGGCGCCCTTGCCGACTACGTCGAGACGCCGGACGCTGGTGGGGAGCAGGGGTACGACGAGGCGGACGCGGAGTCGTTCCCGGCCTCCGACAGCCCCTCGTTCAGCGGCACCAACGGGTCGGCCCAGCCCTCCGACCACGTGTCCGCCGCCCCCGCCGACGGCGGCCGCCCGAGCAACCCCGCGATGGTCGAGCTCACCGACGGCACGAAGTACGAGGTCGACCACGGCGCGGTGACGATCGCCGCGATCACGTCGTGCACCAACACCTCGAACCCGTCGGTGATGATCGGCGCCGCGCTGCTGGCCAAGAAGGCCGTCGAGAAGGGGCTGCAGCGCAAGCCGTGGGTCAAGACCACGCTGGCCCCGGGGTCGAAGGTGGTCTCGGACTACTAC
>DASTWW010000279.1:0-24621 GCA_035765755.1 Nocardioidaceae bacterium | reverse complement strand
CGGGATGACCAGGCCAGAGGCCGTGGTCTGCTCAGCGTCGAGCGGCTTGACGACGATCCGGTCCTCGAGAGGCTTGATGTTGACCGACACTGTGTCGACCTCCACTTTCCCTTTGTCGAGACAGACAGTTGAGTGTGACTGTGTTGTTGTGTGCTCAGCTGGTTGTTCAGCTGTGCTGTTTCAGCTGGGCGCCTGCGCTGCCGTGCGCCGTCGCGGGGGCCGCACGTCGTGCATGCTTGGCACCCTCACCAGGAGAGTGCTAACCGTGAATCTAGCACTCGGGTCCGGGGAGTGCCAATGCCGGTCCGGTGGCCGCCTCCGGGACGGCCGCGGGTGGTGGCTGGCAGGATGGCGGGCGTGGACCTGGAGGCGTTCGGCTGGCTGCTCACCCCCGACGGGCAGCGGCTGCTGGCCGCGGCGGGGCAGGCGTACGTCGCACACCCCGACGACCCGGTCCGCGCCGCGAGCGCCCTGCGGGGCCGGGAGTCCCCGGCCCGGGTCGCGGTCGCGCTCACCCAGGCCGAGCTCCGCCGCCGGGCGGCGGCCAAGTTCGGCGACCAGGCGGCGCGGATGTACTTCACCCCGGACGGGCTCGAGCAGGCCACCCGCCGCCGGGTCGCCGAGCACCGGGCGGCCCGGATCGCGCTGGCCGACCCGCCCTCGGTGGTCGACCTCGGGTGCGGCATCGGTGGGGACCTGCTCGCGCTGGCCGGCCGCGGGCTGACCGTGGCGGGGGTGGACTCTGACGCGGCACGAGTGGCGGTGGCCCGGGCGAACCTGGACGCACTGGGCCTCGGCGGGGCGGTGCAGGTGGCCGATGCCACCACCCTGGACGTGTCCGGCTTCGGGACGGTGTTCGCCGACCCCGCCCGTCGTACTCCTCGGGGCCGGGTGTTCGACGTGGACGCCTACCAGCCGCCGTGGTCGTTCGTGGAGCGGCTGCTCTCCGGGCCGGCCTGCGTGAAGGTGGCGCCGGGCATCCCGCACGAGGTGGTGCCCGACGGCGTGGAGGCCGAGTGGGTGGCCGACGAGGGCGAGGTGAAGGAGGCCGCGCTCTGGTCGTCGTACCTCGCCACCGCGCGGCGCCGGGCGACGGTGATCGGCCGGGGCGGGCTGGCCACCCTCACCGACGAGGACGACCCCGGTGAGGCCCCGGTGCGTGCGCCCGGCCGGTTCCTCTACGAGCCGGACGGTGCGGTGATCCGGGCCGGGCTGGTCACCGCGGTGGCCGCCGGCGTGCACGGCGCGCTGCTCGACCCACACATCGCCTACCTGACCGGCGACGAGGCGTTCAGCACCCCGTTCGCGCGCTCCTACGAGGTGCTGGAGACCTTGCCCTACAGGGAGAAGGCGCTCCGGGCTGCGCTGCGGGAACGCAAGGTGGGCCGGCTGACCATCAAGAAGCGGGGCGTGAACCTGGTCCCCGACCAGCTGCGCAAGCGGCTCGCTCTCTCCGGCGACGAGGAGGCCACCATCGTGCTCACCCGCGCATGCGGGCACGGCATCACGCTGCTGGTGCGCCCGTTCTGACGTCGAGTGGTCAGTACCGCGCCGTCAAGGGGTCAGAGCGGATGTCGTCGACGATGCGCTTGTCGGAGGCGGCACGGACGCAGCCGGCCACCAGCCGGGGAAAGTCCTCGGGCGGCACCAGGGCAGCGAGCCGGTCCGGTGAACGCGGCAGACCCAGTCGCTCCGCGCCGTCGGCGGCCCGTTTGTCGACGTACGGCGCGACGTCCGGCCAGACCCCCTGCACCTCGCGGCAGAAGATGGCCGCACCGGTCGGGCCGATGCCCTTGAACTCTTGGAGCTTCTTCTCGAGCTCCGCGACTGAGGGCCCGTGCAGGGAGCGCAGATCGCCGCCGTGCTCGCCGATCACGGCTCCGGCCAGCTCCCCGAGCTGGGTGGCGGTCCGCTCGTCGTACCTCCGGTACTGACCGCGCCCCAGGGCGTCGACCCGCTGCTGCCAGCTCGCGTCCCGCATCTTCTCGGGGGTGCGGTAGCCGGCCCTGAACAGCTCGCGTGCCGCGGCGACCGCGATGCCGGCGGAGATCCGCGCCGACAGCAGCAGGGACAGCACCAGCAGCTGCCACAGCGGCGACGGCTTGTCCTTCAGCGCGATGCCGGCGTCCTCAGCGAAGGTCCGGCCGTGCCTGCTCAGCAGGGCTCGCGCGACCTGCTTCTCGTCCATGCCTCCGCATTACCCGCGGCCCGTGCCCGCTAGTACTTCGGGGCGAGTCAGGGCCCGAGGACGACCGCCGACAGCGGCGGCACCTCGATCAACCCGGCCAGCGCCTGCACGCCCGGCTCCCAGCTGAGCAGCACCTTGCCGGTGACCGGGAACCGGTGCTTGCGGTCGGAGAGGTTCACGACCACGGCGTGGCCGCCGCGCTGCACGCGCAGGGTGCCGGCCTCGACGTCGTGCTCGACCTCCACGGCGTCCAGGTGCGGGTCACGCAGGTCCACCCGGGAGCGGCGCAGCGTGATCAACGCGGTGTACCACGCCAGCAGCCGGGTGTGCGGGTCACGCTCGAGCTCCGACCAGTCCAGCTTGGAGTGCCGGAACGTGTCCGGGTCCTGGGGGTCGGGCACCTCGTCGGCGTCCCAGCCGAACTCCGCGAACTCCGCGCGCCGCCCTTCCCGGACCGCCGAGGCCAGGCCTTCGTCGGTGTGGTCGGTGAAGTACTGCCACGGGGTGGAGGCACCCCACTCCTCGCCCATGAACACCATCGGGGTCCACGGAGAGGTGAGCAGGATCGCCGCTCCGCACGCGAGCAGCCCGGGGCTGACCGACGCCGAGATCCGGTCCCCCAGGGCGCGGTTGCCGACCTGGTCGTGGGTCTGCAGGGAGGCCACGAACCGCCAGCCCGGCATGCCGGCCGGGTCCACCGGCCGGCCGTGCCGGCGGCCGCGGAAGGAGGAGTACGTTCCGTCGTGGAAGAACGGGGTGCGCAGCACCTTGGCCAGCGGGGACTCGCCGTCCGGGCCGGGCTCCGCGCCGAAGTCGGCGTAGTAGCCCTGGGTCTCCCCGGTCAGCGCCACGTGCAGGGCGTGGTGCACGTCGTCGGCCCACTGGGCGTGCACCCCGAGCCCGCCGACCACGTTGCCGCGCCCGCGCGGGGTGACGGTGCCCGGGTCGTTGCGGTCGGTCTCCGCGACCAGCCACAGCTGCCGGCCGACATGCTCGCTGAGCACGTCCACCTCACGCGACATCTCCTCGAGCAGGTGCAGCGCCCGGTTGTCGTGCAGCTCGTGCACGGCGTCCAGGCGCAGCGCGTCGAGATGGAAGTCGCGCAGCCACTGGGTCACGTTGTCCAGCACCCACCGGCGGACGTGGTCCGAGCCTGGCGCGTCCAGGTTGAGCGCCAGCCCCCAGGGGGTGTGGTGAGTGTCGGTCAGGTACGGCCCGAACTCGCCCAGGTAGTTCCCGTCCGGGCCGAGGTGGTTGTAGACCACGTCGAGACAGACCCCGAGCCCCATGCCATGGGCAGCGTCCACGAAGCGCTGCAGGGCGGCCGGTCCGCCGTACGGCTCGTGCACCGCGAACGGCGCCACCCCGTCGTACCCCCAGCCGTGCTCACCCGGGAACGGCGCCAGCGGCATGAGCTCGACCATGCTGACGCCGAGGTCGACCAGGTGCTGCAGCCGGCCGATCGCCGCGTCGAGCGTGCCGGCCCTGGTGAACGTGCCGACGTGCAGCTCGTAGACCACCGCGCCGGACAGCTCCACGCCCGTCCAGTTGCCGTCGCTCCAGACGTACTCGTCGGGGTCGTAGAGCTTCGACCAGCCGTGCGGACCGTCCGGCAGCTGCAGCCCCTGCGGGTCGGGGCGCGGGTCGCCGCCGTCGAGGCTGAAGGCGTACGGCGAGCCGGGCTCGACGTTCGCACAGGCGTGCCACCAGTCGTTCTCGTCGCGGGTCATCGGGTGCCGCCCGTCCGGCAGCAGCAGCTCCACCTCCCGGGGACGAGGGGCCCACACACAGAAGCCACGCAGCACCGCACACCACCTTCCTGGTCGCCGCGCCCCGCCACCTCAGCGGGACATGAGGAGGGCGACCGGCATCTGCGCGAACAAGGACGTGCACGCGACGCGGCCACCCCCGTGCACCGCTCCGGTCAGCTCGTCGTGCCAGCTGCCCTCCGGCAGCCGCACCGTGTGGTCGCGCCAGCCGCCGTCACGTTCGAGACGTTGCGGAGCCCGGCTCACCACGCACGCAACGCGCTCGCCTCGTAGGAACCCGACGGCGTGCTCCGTGGTGGTCTCCAACGGTGCATATGCACCCAGCTCGCCAAAACGGTCGCCGACTTCATTTCTTACCCGTAGCGCACCCCGGGTAACCACAAGCTTCTCCTCGTCCAGACCAGCTGCCCGGCCCTCCTCGACCCCGCGGAGCCGTGCGGCCAGCGCCGCGAAGTCGACCGGCCGCCGGTTGTCGGGGTCGACCAGCGACAGGTTGACCGTCTCGCAGCCCTGGTAGGTGTCCGCGGTGCCCGGCAGCATCAGTTGCAGCAGCTTCTGACCGAGCAGCACCGCACGGATGGCCGCGTGGTTGTCCTGCACCGCCCGATCGACCACCTCGCGCAGCGGCCCGGGGGCGGTGGCCAGGTCGGCGAGGGCGAGCACGCGGGCCTCGTAGTCCTCGTCCGGGTCGGTCCAGGTGGTGTGCAGCTTGGCCTCGCGCAGCGCCTTGACGAGGTAGCCGTGCAGCCGGTCGGGGCCGATGTCGCCGGCGCCGGCGATCGTCTGCCAGAGCAGGTGGGCGGTGGGCCGGTCCACGTCGTGGTGGTCGGCGGCCTCGGCGAACGCCCGCGAGCAGGCCCGCCACGAGTCCGGGTCGCCGGCCAGCGCCAGCAGCCGGGCCCGGACGTCCTCGCTGCGCTTGGTGTCGTGGGTGGACAGCGTGGTCATGCCCTGCGGCCAGTGCTCCTGCTGGTTCCGGGCCCAGGCGTGCAGGAGCTCCGGTCCTGCGGTGTCGAGCACGGAGGGGTCGCCGCCGACCTCGTCGAGGGCGACCAGCAGGTGCCAGCGGTAGAACGTGGTGTCCTCGATGCCCTTGGCCATCACCGGTCCCCAGGTCTGCTGCAGCCGGACCGCGAAGTCCTCCGCGGAGTCCTCGGCCGACTCCTCCTCCGGCGGCTCGGCCATCGCCAGGCCGGCCAGCTTCTCGATCTCGGCGGAGAGGTCCGGCCGCGCGTCGGTGGCCACGGCGGCGGCGTCCTCGAGGCGCCTCCTGGCGACCGGGGTGAGCCGCCGCTCCGGCCGCACGTAGGCGCGGTACACCTCCCCGGCGACCAGGAGCTCGACGACCGCGTCCTCGAGCCGGTGCGGGTCGTCGTCGGGGAACACCTCCCGCGCCCGGCGGGTCAGCCGGCGCACCTCCGGCCCGAGCAGGTCCTCGACGACCAGCCGCTTGGCCCGCTGCTCGGTCCGCGCCAGGTCCGGGTCGCCGCCGGCGTCGATCCAGCACTCCCGCAGTGCCGGGGCCGCGGCCGGGTCGACGAGTGCGGCGGTCACCGCGTGCAGCGCGTCGTAGCCGGTGGTCCCCTCGCACGCCCACGACGCCGGGAGCCGCTCGCTGCCCTCGAGGATCTTCTCCACCCACACCGGCGTCCCCGGCCGGGCGGCCTCGCGCAGCCGGCGCAGGTAGCCTTCCGGGTCGGCCAGCCCGTCGGGGTGGTCGATGCGGAACCCGCCGATCACCCCGCGCTGGTTCAGGTCCAGCAGCAGCGCATGGGTCGCGTCGAACACGTCGGGCAGCTCCACTCGGATCGCGATCAGCGTGTCCACGTCGAAGAACCGGCGGTAGTTCAGCACCGTGTCGTTCGCCCGCCAGCTCGCCAGCCGGTAGTGCTGCCGGGACAGTACGTCGGACGGGCTACCGCCCTCGGTGCCCAGGGCGACCGGGAACACGTGGTCGTAGTAGCGCAGCACCGGCTGCCCGTCGTGCTCCGCGAGCGCGATCTCGTCCGCGGCCAGCGCCTCCTCGACCGTGGTGCCGAGCAGCGGCAGGCCGATCCGGCCACCGCCGGCCTTCCAGTCGATGTCGAACCAGTGCGCGGTCGCCGCGTCCCGGCCCTCCTGCAGCACCCGCCACAGCGGGGCGTTGGCGTGCTCCGGGGCGACGAACGCCATGTGGTTGGGCACCACGTCGACGACGATGCCGAGGCCGTGCCCGCGCGCGGTGCGCGACAGGGTCACCAGGGCGTCCTCGCCGCCGAGGTCGCTGCTGATCCTGGTGTGGTCGAGCACGTCGTAGCCGTGCATCGAGCCGGGCACCGCCTGCAGCACCGGGGAGAGGTAGAGGTGGGTGACGCCGAGCGCGGCGAGGTAGGGCACCTGCGCCTCGGCGTCGGCGAACCCGAATCCGGCGTGCAGCTGCAGGCGGTACGTCGAGGTCACGGACCCTGCATACCCAGTTCGGCCCTCTCCGCACCGATCGTGGAGTCCTCGCCGTGGCCGGTGTGCACGACGGTGTCCTCCGGCAGCGCGAACAGCCGCTCCCGGATGGACGCGACGATGGTGTCGTGGTCGCTGAAGGACCGGCCGGTCGCGCCGGGTCCGCCGGCGAACAGGGTGTCGCCGGTGAACACGCAGCCCAGCTCCGGCGCGTGAAAGCACACCGCGCCGGGGGCGTGTCCGGGGGTGTGCAGGGCCACCAGCCGGGTGCCGGCCACCTCGATCACCTGGCCCTCGCCCAGGTTGACGTCCCACCGCTCGTCGGGATGGGTCAGCTGCCACAGCGGCAGATCGTCGGGGTGCAGGTAGATCGGCGCCCGGGTCTCGGTGCGCAGCTTGGGCGCCACCCGCACGTGGTCGTCGTGGGCGTGCGTGCACAAGATGCCCTTGACGTGCCGGTCCCCCACCACCGCGAGGATCCGGTCCACGTCGTGGGGTGCGTCGATCACCACGCACTCGTGGTCGTCGCCGACCACCCAGACGTTGTTCTCCACGTCGTAGCTCTCCCCGTCGAGGGTGAAGCTGCCGCTGGTCGTGGTGTGGTCGACCCGGGTGGTCACGACGACGCACCGTCCAGCACGACCACGGAACGCAGCACCTCGCCGGCGTGCATCTTCGCGAACGCCTCTTCGACCTGGTCGAGCGCGATCTCCTCGGACACGAAGGCGTCCAGGTCGAGCCGGCCCTGCAGGTAGAGGTCGATGAGCATCGGGAAGTCCCGCGACGGCAGGCAGTCGCCGTACCAGCTGGACTTCAGCGCCCCGCCGCGGCCGAACACGTCGATCAGCGGCAGGTCGGGCACCTTCATGTCCGGGGTCGGCACGCCGACGAGTACGACGGTGCCGGCCAGGTCCCGTGCGTAGAACGCCTGTTTCCAGGTCTCCGGCCGGCCGACCGCCTCGATGACCACGTCGGCGCCGAACCCGCCGGTGAGGTCCTGGATCGCCTGCACCGGGTCCTGCTCGGCGCTGTTCACGGTGTGGGTGGCGCCCAGTCCCTTGGCCCAGGCCAGCTTCTTCTCGTCGAGGTCCACGGCGATGATCGGGTTCGCGCCGGCCAGCCGGGACCCGGCGACCGCCGCCGCGCCGACCCCGCCGCAGCCGATCACGGCCACGGACTTGCCGCGGCCGACCGCGCCGGTGTTGATCGCGGCGCCCAGGCCCGCCATCACCCCGCAGCCCAGCAGGCCGGCGGCGGCCGGGCTCGCGGAGGGGTCCACCTTGGTGCACTGTCCGGCGTGCACCAGCGTCTTGTCGGCGAACGCCCCGATGCCGAGCGCGGGACTCAAGGGAGTGCCGGCTCCGTCTCCTTCAGCGAGGGTCATCTTCTGCGCCGCGTTGTGGGTGGCGAAGCAGTACCACGGCTCGCCGCGCGAGCAGGCCCGGCACTGCCCGCAGACCGCCCGCCAGTTCAGGATCACGAAGTCGCCGGGCGCCACGTCGGTGACGCCGTCGCCGACCGACTCCACCACGCCGGCCGCCTCGTGGCCCAGCAGGAACGGGAAGTCGTCGTTGATGCCGCCCTCGCGGTAGTGCAGGTCGGTGTGACAGACCCCGCAGGCCTGGATCTTCACCACGGCCTCGCCCGGGCCCGGGTCCGGCACGTTGATCGTCTCCAGCGTCACCGGAGCACCCTTGCTCCTGGCCACCACACCGCGGACCTGCTGCATGCGCCCTCCTTGTCGTCGTGCGATAAGGCGACCCTACTCAGTCTCGATTCAGCCGACCCACAGCCAGCCGACCGTCGCCAGGTAGCCGGCGACCAGCAGCAGCCCCACCGGACGCGGGAACCAGCCGGTGCGCCTGCCGAGCAGCAGCACCAGCGGCAGCGCCGCGGTGGCGATGCCGACCGTGGTGACCGGCGAGTGCTGGCCCAGCCCGAGCGGGCTGACCAGGGCGGCCAGCCCGACCGACACGGTCGCGTTGTAGGCCACCGACCCGACCGCGCCGGCGAGCACGATCTCGCTGACGCCGCGGCGGTGCGCCGCCCACACCAGGGCGAGCATCTCCGCGCTGGTGGCCAGCGCCAGCAGCGTCAGCCCCACCACGGAGTCGGAGACGCCCAGGGACTCCACGAGCCCTTCGGCGCCCCGGACCGCGAGGTAGCCGCCGGCGACCATGCCCAGCACACCGAGGACCACGAACGCCAGGGCACGTTCGGGGCGCTCGGGTTCGTGCGGCTCGTCCTCGGCCATCTCGCTCAGCTCACCGATCATGGGCGGACGCCGTTCGCGTCGCCAGACCCAGACCACACCCCCGACGTACAGCAGCACCAGCAGCACGCCCTCGAGCCGGCCAACCACCCCGTTCCAGGCGAGCCCCACCGTGACGGCACCCGCGACGGCCGCCGCGACGGCGTACTGCATGACCTGCCGGGTCACCGGCAGCCGGCCGAGCAGCGCGGCGAGGCCGATGGTGAGGGTGAGGATCACCAGGTTCGCGCCGATCGCGTCGCCGGCGGCCAGCGCCGGGTGACCGCGGCCGGAGGCGAGCATCGCGGTGACCGCCTCCTCCGGCTCCGCGCCGGCGAGCAGCAGGCCGAGCGCGAGCACGCTGACGCCGAGCCGGGAGGCCGCGCCGGTGACGTGCTCGGCAAAACCCTCGGCCCCGGCGGTGAGCAGCACCGCCCCTCCGACGAGGAGCAGGACCGGGACGAGGTAGGCGAGCACGGCGCTCATCCTCGCAGGCAGATGCAACCTCGCCGTGTCCAGCCGCGTCTTGGCGGTGAACAAGCGAGGATGAGGTGCAGACGATGCAGTTCGCAGTGGAGAGGGGGACCGTCGCGGTGATGGGCACGGCCGGCAGAGCGGAGCGGGACGCCGAGTTCGAGGCGTACATGACCGCACGGCAGCCCAGCCTGCTGCGCACGGCCTACCTGCTGACCGGGGACCGGCACACCGCCGAGGACCTGGTGCAGACCGCGCTGGCCAAGCTGTACCTGTCCTGGGACAAGGTGCACCGCCGCGAGCTGGTCGACGGCTACGTGCGCCGGATCCTGGTCAACGAGAACAACTCACTGTGGCGGCGGGCCTGGAAGCGTCGCGAGGTCACCACCGACCAGGTCCCGGACACCGCTGGTGTCCTGGACCGCACCGACCACGGCGAGCGGGCGGCCTTGTGGGAGTTCGTGCAGACGCTCCCCCGCAAGCAGCGCGCGGTGATCGTGCTGCGCTACTACGAGGACCTGCCCGAGGCCGAGGTCGCCGAGATCCTCGGCGTCTCGGTGGGCACGGTGAAGTCCCAGGCCAGCCGCGCGCTGGCCAACATGCGCGCCCGGGTGGGCGATCGGCCGGAGCTGAGCCGGGAGGAGGACCGATGAACGACGAGCGCGAGCGGCTCGCACGCGAGCTGAAGACCCGTTCCCACGACGTCGGGGGCCACCCGTTCGGCATGGACGAGGTCAGGCAGCGGGCCCGCGGGATCGTGTGGCGGCGCAGGATCGCCACCGGCGCGGTGGCCGCGGCCGTGCTGGCCGTGGCCGTCCCGGCCGGGCTGGCGGCCACCGGCGGCACCGACCGCGGGATCGGCCCGATCGACCAGCCGAGCCCGACGGTCACGCATGCCTCGCCGTCGCCGTCCCCCGACGAGTCGCCGACCCCGAACCCGAGCCCGAGCCCCACGTTCCCGGCGGGCGCGATCCCGCTGACCACGGCCGGCCTGTCCCAGGGCCGGGCGCCGGCGATCATCTACCTCGACGGGACCACGCTGCACAACGGCTCCCAGACCGAGCAGCTGCCGGCGGCCTACGACGACATCGCGGTCTACCACGGCGGCTGGGTCGCGATCGCCGCCCAGAACGGGGAGTACTCCGTCGTACAGCTCGACCCGACCGACCAGGTCACCAGTACCCAACCGAGCGCCCAGGGTCTTGCCGTCGACGGCGGCGGCGGCCGCACCGCCTGGTTCGTCGCTGGGGCTTCCGGCCAGCCCGGGCAGCTGCTGCAGGGCATCGGCACCGGCATGGGCAACGGCGAGTCGTCGGTGACCCTGCCTCCGGGCGTGGTGGCTCACCCTGTCGGCTACGTGCGCAGCGGCCTCGTCTCCGAGACCGACGGCACGCACCCGCAGGTGCTGGTCACCGACTTCACGCCTGGCACCGCACCGAAGGTCGTCCCCGATGCAATCGCCGCCGGCGGGGCATCGGAGGCCCTGGACCGGATCTCGGTGCTCACCAAGGTCGTCGACGGCGGCTCCTGCTGGGCCGTCGTGGACACCAGCGGGAAGGCCGACTGGAGCACGTGCGACTACACCCTGGGTCAGTTCAGCCTGGACGGGAAGTACGTCGCGGCCTACCCGGCGTACTTCGACGGGCTCGGCCCCTCCAGTGTCAGCATCCTGGACGCCCGGACCGGCAAGCCGGTCGCAGACTTCCAGCGCCCCCTGGACAGCGACCTCTTCATCAACAACGTGGCCTGGGAGGATGACACCCACCTGCTCGCCACCGTGCACGAGAACGGCGACTGGCAGATCATCCGGCTCGGCACCGACGGCAGCATCGAGGCGGCGAGCCCTGCCGTCCCCGGCGGCGAGGAGAACTGCCCGTTCTTCTTCTCCGCCCGCCCCTGATCCTTACCGATATCGGTACGTCGACCGCGACGTATGGGTCGCGCTAGCGACACGATGTCGGTACGTCAACCGCGACGTATGGGTCGCGGTAGCGACACGATGTCGGTAAGGCTCAGGCGACGACGGTGGTCAGCGGCATCGAGGAGTCGGCGGGCAGGTCGAGCGCCGAGGGGGTGCGCCCCCGAGCCACCAGCTCGGCCCCGAGCGCGGCCACCATCGCCCCGTTGTCGGTGCACAGCTTGGGGCGGGGCACCCGGACCCGGATGCCCTTGCCCGCGGCACGCTCCTCGGCGAGGACCCGCAGCCGGGAGTTGGCCGCCACCCCGCCGCCGATGAGCAGGTCCTCGATGCCGCGGTGGGCCGCGGCATCGATGGCCTTGGCGGTCAGTACGTCGCACACCGCCTCCTGGAACGAGGCGGCCACATCGGCGACCGGGACCGGTTCGCCGGACCGCTCCCGGGCCTCCACCCAACGGGCGACCGCGGTCTTCAGGCCGGAGAAGGAGAAGTCGAACCGGTGCCGTTGCAGGTCACGCTGCGAGGTGAGCCCGCGCGGGAAGTCGATGGCCACCGAGGAGCCGGAGCGCGCCTCGCGGTCGATGTACGGCCCGCCCGGGAACGGCAGTCCGAGCAGCCGGGCGACCTTGTCGAAGGCCTCGCCGGCCGCGTCGTCGATGGTCGAGCCGAGCGGCTCCACGCCCTGGGTCACGTCGCTGACCTCGAGCAGCGAGGAGTGTCCCCCGCTGACCAGCAGCGCGATGCACGGCTCCGGCAGCGGGCCGTGCTCGACCTGGTCGACCGCGACGTGCGCGGCCAGGTGGTTCACCCCGTAGATCGGCTTGCCGAGCCCGACCGCGAGCGCCTTCGCGGCGGCCACGCCGACCAGCAGCGCCCCGGCCAGGCCGGGTCCGCTGGTGACCGCGATCGCGTCCACGTCGTACGGCCTGATGCGCGCCTCCTCGCAGGCCCGCTCGATGGTGGGCACCATCGCCTCCAGGTGCGCCCGGGAGGCAACCTCGGGGACCACGCCGCCGAAGCGGGCGTGCTCGTCCACGCTGGAGGCGACCGCGTCGGCGAGCAGCGTGTGCCCACGCACCACGCCGACGCCGGTCTCGTCGCAGGACGTCTCGATGCCGAGCACCAGCGGTTCGGAAGCCATGACCCCTATTCTGTCGCGCGCCTCGGCGCGGTCGGCAGCGGGAGGGCCAGCACCAGGGCGTCGCTGCCGTCGCGGTAGTAGCCGCGCCGCCGCGCGATCTCGGCGAACCCGGCGTCGGCGTAGAACGCACGCGCCGCCGCGTTGCCGACCCGCACCTCGAGCAGCACCCGCTCCGCACGGGTCCGCGCGGCCCGCTCCAGCACGGTGTGCAGCAGGGCGCGGGCCACGCCGCGACGCCGCTGCTCGGGACGTACGGCGATGCGCAGCAGGTCCACCACGTCACCGGAGGCCAACGTCATCGCGTAGCCGACCAGAGCAGTGTCCTCGAGCGCCACCAGGGCCTCCCGGTCCGAGCCGGTGAGCTCGGAGACCACCATCGGCGGGGTCCACGCGTCGTCGCCGAAGCACAGCGCCTCGAGCGCGGCGACCCCCGCGGCATCCTCCGCAGTCGCCGCCCGGATGTTCACGAGACCCGCTTGCGCTTCCCCGGCTCGGCGGCGTCGGGCCGGCGCAGGTACAGCGGCTCGGGGTCGAGCGGCTCGACCCGCTCCTCGGCCAGCGCCCGGGCCAGCACCGCCGCGCTCGGGTGCTCGGGGGCGCGGCCGGAGGGGAACGCCTCGGGGTAGAGCACCGCACCCCGGCCGACCACGGGCCTGTCGGTGGCGAGGTCGGCGGGCCGGGACACCTGCGGGCCGTCGAGCCGGTGGCCCAAGCCGCTGTAGGAGGCCCAGTACACCTCCTTGCGGCGGGCGTCGGTGGCCACCAGGAACGGCTCGCCGATGCCGGACTCGGTCGCCTCCGCGGCCAGCACGTCGAGCGTGCACACGCCGTACACCGGGATCTCCAGCACCGCGCCGAGGGTGCGGGCGGTGACCAGCCCGACCCGCAGCCCGGTGAACGGGCCCGGCCCGACGCCGACCGCGATCGCGGTCAGGTCCTGCCGAGCCACCCAGGCCTCGTCGAGGACCGCGGTGATGCCGGTGGCCAGCAGCTCACCGTGCCGCCGGGCGTCCACGACCGTGGAAGCGGCGACCACTCGCTCCCCGTCGTGCAGGGCGACGGTGACGGCGGGCGTGGCGGTGTCGAGGGCGAGCAGCACGAGGCTGAGGTTACGCCAGCGCGGCGGCGAGCCCCACGCCGCGCCATCGCTCGCCGAGCGGGCTGATCTGCACCAGCCGGGTCTCGTCGTCCTCGCCGGAGGAGCGGACCAGGTTCACCTCGAGCCGGGTGTCGGTGAGCCCCTCCGCGACACCCTCGCCCCACTCGACGACGGTCACCGCCTCGTCGAGGGAGGCGTCCAGGTCAAGGTCGTCGAGCTCGTCGACCCCGCCGAGCCGGTACGCATCCACGTGCACCAGCGCCGGACCGTCGGCCAGCGACGGGTGTACCCGGGCGATCACGAACGTCGGCGAGGTCACCGGTCCGCGCACCTCGAGGCCCTCCCCCAGGCCCTGCACCAGCGTGGTCTTCCCGGCGCCGAGCTCACCGGTGAGGATGACCAGGTCACCGCGCTGCAGCACGCCCGCCAGCCGCCGGCCGATCTCGCGGGCGTCGTCGGCGGTGGCAGCCACCGCCTCGAAGGTGATCTGCGGGCTCACGCAGCGACGCCTTGGGTCGCGTCGGCCACCAGCCGGTCCAGGGCCGCGTTCACCGAGTCCTTGCGCTCCAGGATCACCATGTGCCCGGCGCCGCGCTCCTCCACCAGCCGCGAGCCCTCGATCCGCCCGGCCATCTTCCGGCTGTGCCCGACGGAGGTGAGCCGGTCCCGGGTGCCGCACATGACCAGCGTCGGCACCGCCGCGAACGCGGTCAGCGCCTCGAACTTGTCCAGGGTGCTGAAGCCGGGGAAGAACTCCGCGAGCACGTCGATCGGTGTGCCGGCGAGCATCTCGTCGACGAACTCGACGTACGCCGTGGGCACGTCGTCGCCGAACGCGAACCGGTCGGTGACCAGGAAGCCCACGTTGGAGCCGGCGCGCCGGGCGCTCTCCACGAGCTCCGGCGCCTTCGCCAGCCCGGCCACCACGCGGGGGGTGACCGCGGACATCAGCCGGTCCGGCAGCATGGAGCCGAGGATGCGGTGCGGGCGCAGACCCCCGGCGAGCGTGGACAGCAGCGCGGCGCCGACCACCCGGTCCCCGAACAGCTCCGGGTGCTGCTCGGCCAGCGCCATCAGCGTCATGCCGCCCATCGAGTGGCCGACCAGGACCACCGGCCCGTCGGGGGCGACCGCGTCCAGCACGGTCAGCAGGTCCCGGCCGAGCTGGTCGATGGTGGCGTTCTGCTTCGACGAGCGTCCGGACCGGCCGTGCGAGCGCTGGTCGTAGAAGACCATTCGGTGCCGGCCGCGGAAGTGCTCGCGCTGGAAGTAGAAGCAGTCCAGGTTCAGCGCGTAGCCGTGCACGAAGACGAGGGTCGGCTCCTGGCCGTCGGTGCCCCCCGCGACGTACGGCGCACGCTCGTCGACCTCGACGTGCAGCGGAACCCCGTCCTCGGTGAGCACCTGCTGGGGCTTGCCGCGCAGCGAACCGAGCTCGGCCACCGCCGGCAGCGCGTTGCGGCGGGCCTTGACCACCCGACGCTCGACGACGACGCCGGCCAGGGCGGCGGTGGCGACCGCGCCGGCGCCAGCCGCGGCAGCACCGAGCAGCCGGCTACCCGCGCTCACGGGTTCCCCGGTAGCTGCGCCGCATCCGTCCTCCGACTCTGGTCACGATCTCGTAGCTGATGGTGCCGCACGCGTCGGCCCAGTCCTGGGCGGTCGGCTCCCCGTCCGTCCCAGGCCCGAAGAGTACGACGGGGTCGCCGGCCGCGGCCCGGTCCCCCTCGAGATCGAGTACGAACTGGTCCATGCAGACCCGGCCGGCGATGGTCCGCACCCGACCCGCGGCGAGCACCGGCGCCGCCGAGGACGCGTGCCGCGGCACCCCGTCGCCGTACCCCATCGGCACCACCCCGACGGTGGTGTCCTGCGCGGTGATGTAGGTGTACCCGTAGGAGACCCCCTGCCCGGCGGGCACCGGCTTGACCAGCGCGAACCGGCCCCGCACCGTCATCGCCGGGACCAGGCCCAGGTCCGCGGACGTGGCGGTGCCGGGGATCGGCGAGTGCCCGTAGCTGGCGATCCCGCAGCGGACCAGGTCGAAGTGCGCCGACGGCCGGCTGACCGTGGCGGCGGAGTTGGCCAGGTGCCGGACCTCCGGAGCCAGGCCGGCCTCGTCGACGACCTCGAGGGCGCGGCGGAAGGACCGCTCCTGGGCGTCGTTGGCGGGGTGGTCCGGCTCGTCGCTGCAGGCGAGGTGAGACCAGACCCCGGTGACCGTGGCGTGGCCGTCGCCCTCGGCCTTGGCGGCGGCTGCCACCAGGTCCGGCCAGTCCGCCGGGCTTGCGCCGCCGCGGTTGAGGCCGGTGTCGACCTTGAGCTGCACCCGGGCCGGCACGCCGACCGCCCGGGCGGCGGCGGTGATCTCGTCCAGCTCGGCGACGGTGTAGGCGCTCACGTCGATGCGCGTGGCGACCGGCCGCCGGTAGTCCTCCCCCGGCACGGTCAGCCAGGCCAGCACCGGGCCCTCGTCCCCGCCCGCGCGCAGCGCCAGCGCCTCGTCCAGGGTGGCCACGCCGAGCCACTCGGCGCCGGCCTCGCGGGCCGCTCGGGCCACCTGCGCCATGCCGTGCCCGTAGCCGTCGGCCTTGACCACCGTCATCATCGCCGCACCCGCGGCGTACCGCTTCAGCGCAGCGACATTGCCGCGGATCGCGTCGAGGTCGACGACGATCTCCGCGCGGGGGCCGGTGTCGGTCATGGCACCGCAATCCTAAAGGCGCTCGCCCGGCGTCCCGGTGAGCAGCGCCCGGCACACCTCGGGGATCGCCGCGGCCACCTGACCGGCGGTCACCGGTCCGGAGCCGCCCGCGGCGACCGCAGCCGCGCCGTGCACCCAGGCGCCGACCGCGCCGGCGTCGGCCGGCTCGAGACCGGCCGCGACCAGGGCGCCGCACAACCCGGCCAGCACGTCACCGGCCCCCGCGGTGGCCAGCCAGGGCACCCCGGACGTGCACACGCGGACCTGCTCGTCGGGGGTGGCGACCAAAGTGTGCCGGCCCTTGAGGAGTACGGCGCAGCCGAAGCGCGCCGCGGCCTCCCGCGCATGCTGCAGCTGGTGTGCCTCCACCGCGGCGCGCTCGACCCCGAGCATCCGGGCGAGCTCGCCGGCGTGCGGGGTGAGCAGCGCGGGCACGTCGAGCGGGCCGTCCAGGTGCGCGAGCCCGTCGGCGTCGACCACGACGGGGACCCCGGCCTTCAGCGAGGCGGTCAGCGCGTCCGCCGCGCCGGCCCCGCCGCCGGAGCCGACCACCCAGCACTGGACCCGGCCGTCGCCGACCACGACCTCCGGGCGCGCGGCCCGGACGCGGTCGGCGGCCCCTCCGTCGTACCGCACCATCCCGGCCAGCCCGCTCGACGCCCCGGCGGTGCACAGCACCCCGGCGCCCGGGTACTGCGCGGACCCGGCGCGGACGCCGACCACGCCGCGAGAGTACTTCTGCGCGTCCGGGTCAGGCACCGGCAGCAGCGCCGCGACGTCGTGGGCCTGCAGCGCGGTCACGGCCGCCGGTGGCAGCTCCAGGCCGATGTCGACCAGGTGCACCACGCCGCAGGCCTGTGCCGCCGGGTCGACCAGGTGCGCGACCTTGTGGGTGCCGAAGGTGACGGTGAGCGCTGCCTGCACGTGCGGGCCGTCCAGCTCGCCGGAGTCCACGCCGACCCCGGACGGCACGTCGCAGGCCACGAACGGCACCCCGGCCAGCGCCTCGACGGCAGCGGCCGCGTCCGGACGGAGGCCGCCCGTGCCGCCGATGCCGACGATCCCGTCCACCACCAGGTCCGGGGGCGCGGCCTCGGCGACGGAGCCGACCACCCGCCCTCCGGTGGCCCGCAACGCAGCCAGCCCGCCACGGTGCGCCTTGTCCGGGCTCAGCAGCAGCGCCTCCACGGCCGCACCGCGCCGGGCCAGCTGGGCGCCGGCGAACAGGGCGTCCCCGCCGTTGTCCCCGGAGCCGATGAGCAGCAGCACCCGGGCGCCGTAGCCTCCGCCGAGGAGGTCGAGCGCCGCATGGGCCAGGCCGCCGGCCGCGCGACGCATCAGCGTCCCCTCCGGGACTCGCGTCATCAGCGCGCCCTCGGCGGCGCGGACCTGCTCCACGGTGTGTGCGCTCCGCATGCTTCCGCAGCCTAGCGAGCCGCCGTCCTCGCCCTACCCTGGAAGGGTGAACCCCGACGTCGATGGCCTCCTGGCCGAACGAGAGGACCGGCTCCTGGCCGAGCTCGCCGAGCTGACCCGATCCTCCGGCGAGGTCGGCTCGATCTCGTTCGGCAAGCGGGTCGGCGAGGGGACCTCGATGGCGGTCGATCGTCTCGCCGCGGTCTCCGCGCACCAGCACCTGCTCGAGCTGCTGGAAGAGGTACGGCGGGCGCGGCAACGGGTGAGCGAGGGCAGCTACGGCCTGTGCGAGACCTGCGGTGAACCGATCCCTGAGGAACGGCTCGAGGTCCGTCCCTGGGCGACCCGGTGCGTCCAGCACAGCTGACGCGGACACCATCGCCGACTTGTCACCAGGTCACCCGGCTGCAGGCGGGTGACCTCGTGACAAGTCGGTCAGCACGCGGTGGGCCTCGATGAGCGACGGGCCGTACCAGGTCAGCAGCCGCCCGCTCACCAGGACAGTCCTGGTTCTCCGGAAGGCCTCGGGTCCGTCGTCGGCGGTGAACGCGTAGGGCTCGTCGGGCAGCAGCACCAGGTCCACGTCCTCCCGGTCGATGTCGGCGAGGGCGACAGCCGGGTAGCGGCCGGTGCCGGCGAACACGTTGGCCAGCCCGAGGCGTCGGACGACGTCGTCGGCGAACGTGCCGCCGCCGACCACCATCCACGGGTCCCGCCAGATCGGCACCGCGACCCGGGCCCGAGGCGGCGGCAGCGGATCGGCCCACAGCGAGCGGGCGTCGGTGAGCCAGCAAGGAGTCGCCTGTCCCAGGAAGCCGAGCAGCCGCTCGAGGGAGTCCAGCGCGCCCGGGACGGAGCCGATGTCGGTGACCCACACGGGCACACCGGACTCCCGCAGCCGCCGGACGTCGAGCTCGCGGTTCTCCTCCTTGTTGGCCACCACCAGGTCCGGGTCGATCACCTCGATGGCCCGCCGGTCGGGGTTCTTCGTGCCGCGCACCCGCGTGACCGAGAGGTCGGCGGGGTGGGTGCACCAGTCGGTCGCGCCGACCAGCAGGTCCGGGCAGGTCACCGCGAGCGTCTCGGTCAGCGACGGGACCAGGGAGACCACCCGGCGCGGCGGGCCGGCCAGGTCGACCGGGTGGCCGAGGTCGTCGTACGCCCGCACCGCTCAGCTCTCCAGCACCACCACCGCCGAGGCGATGCCGGCGTCGTGGGACAGCGACACGTGCACGCTCTTCACCCCGAGCTCATCGGCGCGCGACTGCACGGTGCCCCGGATCTCGAACTGCGGCCGGCCGGAGTCCTCGCTGACCACCTCGGCGTCGGACCACTCCATCCCGGCGGGCGCCCCGAGCGCCTTGGCGAGCGCCTCCTTCGCTGCGAACCGGGCCGCCAACGACGCGAGCGGCCGGTCCCGCTCCCCGGCGGTGAACAACCGGGTCCGCAGCCGCGGGGTGCGCGCCAGGGCGCCGGCGAACCTGTCCACGTCGACCACGTCGATGCCCACCCCGACGATCATCGGCTACTCGACGGTGACGGACTTGGCCAGGTTCCGGGGCTGGTCCACGTCGTGGCCCTTCGCGGTGGCCAGCTCGCAGGCGAACAGCTGCAGCGGCACGACGGCGACCATCGGCTGCAGCAGCGTGGACACCTTCGGCAGCCGGATGATGGTGTCGGCGTACGGCGTCACCTCGTCGTCGTCCTCCTCGGCCAGCACGATGGTGCGCCCGCCGCGGGCCCGGACCTCTTGGATGCCGCTGATCATCTTGTCGTGCAGGAAGTCCCGGCCCTGGGGAGGTACGACGCAGAACACCGGGAGCCGGTCCTCGACCAGCGCGATCGGACCGTGCTTGAGCTCGCCGGCCGCGAACCCCTCGGCGTGGATGTAGGCCAGCTCCTTCAGCTTCAGCGCGCCCTCGAGCGCGACCGGGTAGCCGGCGTGGCGCCCCAGGAACAGCACCGACCGGGCGTCGGCGAGCTCGCGGGCCAGCGCGCGCACCGGCTCGGCGTCGTCGAGCATCCGCTGGATGCAGCCGGGCATGCCGGCCAGCTCCCGCACGATCGCGGCGATCTCGTCGCCGAACTTCGTGCCCCGCACCTGCGCGAGGTAGAGCCCGAGCAGGTAGCAGGCGACCAGCTGGGTCATGAACCCCTTGGTGGAGGCCACCCCGATCTCCGGCCCCGCGTGGGTGTAGATCACCGCGTCGGACTCCCGCGGGATCGTGGAGCCGTTGGTGTTGCAGATCGCCAGCACCTTGGCGCGCTGCTCGCGGGCGTGCCGGATCGCCATCAGCGTGTCCGCGGTCTCCCCGGACTGGCTGACCGCGACCACCAGCGTGTCCCGGGTCAGGATCGGGTCGCGGTAGCGGAACTCGTGGGCGAGCTCCACCTCGCAGGGGATCCGGGTCCAGTGCTCGATGGCGTACTTCGCGACCAGGCCGGCGTAGAACGCGGTGCCGCAGGCGACCACGATGATCTTGTCGACGTCGCGCAGCTCGTCCTCGGACAGTCGCAGCTCGTCGAGCTGGAGCATGCCGCTCGCATCGTGCCGGCCCAGCATGGAGTCGGAGACCGCGCGCGGCTGCTCGTGGATCTCCTTGCGCATGAACCAGTCGTAGCCGCCCTTCTCGGCGGCGGACAGGTCCCAGTCGACGTGGTAGGGGCGGCCCTCGGCGGGCCGGCCGTCGAAGTCGGTGACCGCCACGGTCGAGGCGGTGATGGTGACCACCTGGTCCTGGCCGAGCTCCAGGGCGTCGCGGGTGTGCTCGATGAACGCGGCCACGTCGGAGGCCACGAAGTTCTCCCCGTCGCCGAGCCCGACCACCAGCGGCGAGTTCCGCCGCGCGGCCACCACCCGGTCCGGCTCCTGGGCGTCCACCGCGACCAGCGTGAACGCCCCGTCGAGCTGCGTGCAGACCTGCTGCATGGCCCCGGTCAGGTCGGCGCCCTCCTCCAGAGCCACCTCCAGCAGATGCGCGGCGACCTCGGTGTCGGTCTCCGACTGGAGCTCGTGGCCGGCGGCCTCCAGCCGGGCCCGCAGCCCACCGAAGTTCTCGATGATCCCGTTGTGCACCAGCGCCACCCGGCCGCGGCCGCCGAGGTGCGGGTGCGCGTTGCGGTCGGTGGGTGCGCCGTGGGTCGCCCAGCGGGTGTGGCCGATGCCGGTTGTCGCCTCCGGCATCGCGGTGTCCGCCAGCGCCTTGTCCAGGTTCCCGAGCTTCCCGGCCCGCTTCTGGCAGCTGATCGTGCCGTCGTGGATCAGGGCGATGCCGGCGGAGTCGTACCCGCGGTACTCCATCCGGCGTAGTCCCTCCACGACGATGCCCTGGGCCTGCCGGGGACCGACGTACCCCACGATTCCGCACATGCCGCGAACTCTACCGGCGGCTGCCTCGCGACGGGCCGGTCAGACGCCGTACCGGGCGGATGCGGGACAATGCCGCGCATGTGCCCTGCCACCGCCCCGGGGAACGGTGACCGCTCGCCGTACGTCGAGCTGGACCGCGCCGCCTGGGCGGAGCTCGGCGTGGCCACCGAGCAGCCGCTCAGCGCCGACGAGATCGAGCGGCTGCGGGGCCTCGGCGAGCAGCTTGACCTCGACGAGGTGCGGCAGGTGTACCTGCCGCTGTCCAGGCTGCTCAGCCTGTACGTCGAGAGCGCCGGCACGCTGCACCGGGCGCAGGAGGCGTTCCTGGGCCGGCCGCAGCCGCCGCGCACCCCGTTCGTGATCGGGCTGGCCGGCTCGGTGGCGGTCGGCAAGTCGACCACCGCCAGGCTGCTGCAGCAGCTGCTCGCGCACTGGCCGGCGCACCCCGCCGTGGCCCTGGTCACCACCGACGGGTTCCTGTACCCGAACGCGGAGCTGGCCCGCCGTGGCCTGCTGGAGCGCAAGGGGTTCCCGGAGTCCTACGACCGCAAGGCGCTGCTGCGGTTCGTGATGGACATCAAGTCCGGCAAGGAAGAGGTGGAGGCTCCGACGTACTCGCACCTGACCTACGACGTGGTGCCGGACAACAAGGTCGTGGTGCGCAGCCCGGACATCGTGATCATCGAGGGGCTCAACGTGCTGCACCCTGCGCGGGTGCGCTCCGACGGCCGGACCGGGCTGGCGATCAGCGACTTCTTCGACTTCAGCGTGTACGTCGACGCGGCGACCGCCGACATCCGCCGCTGGTACACCGAGCGGTTCCTTCGGCTCCGCGAGACCGCGTTCCGCGACCCCGCGTCGTACTTCTTCCGCTACGCCAGCCTCACCGAGGAGGAGGCGGTCGCCGAGGCGCACCGGATCTGGGACGCCATCAACGGCCCCAACCTCAAGCAGAACGTGCAGCCGACCCGTGGGCGGGCCGCCCTGGTGCTGCGCAAGGACGCCGACCACTCCGTCCGGTACGTCCGCCTCAGGAAGCTGTAGGGCTGACAGACTCTCTCGGGTGATGCATCTGAGCCTGCGGGTGCCGGCCGACCTCGAGGACGCGGTGGTGGCGCTGCTGTGCGACGACCCGGCCGCCACCAACGTGGCCGTGCTGCCGGGCGGCTACACCAAGCCCGCGGGCACGCACGTGGAGGCGGACGTGGCCCGCGAGGGCGCCGACCGGCTGCTCGGCCGGCTGCGCGGGATGGGCCTGCACCACACCGGGTCCATCACCGTCGCGGAGCAGGAGACGGTGTTCTCCGACGCGGCCGACGCCGTCGAGGCCGCTGCCCCGGGACTGCCCGAGGACAGCCTGGTGTGGGACCTGCTGGAGAACCGGGTGCGCACCGACAGCCGGCTGTCCTTCGCGTTCGTCGCGTTCCTGACGCTGGCCACCCTGATCGCGGGCGTCGGGCGGCTGCTGGACCAGCCGATCCTGATCATCGGCGCCATGGTGGTCTCCCCGGAGTTCTCACCGCTCGCCGCGATCTGCGTGGCGCTCACCCGGCCCCGGCTGTCCCTGGTGACGAAGTCGCTGGCCAGCCTGACGGTGGGGTTCGGGGTCGCCGTCGTGGTCGCGACGCCGATCTGGTTCGTCGGCTACGAGCTCGGGTTCTACTCCCGGGCGGGGGTGACCAACGGTCCGCAGACCAGCTTCATCGTCGAGCCGAACATCTGGTCGCTGGGCATCGCCCTGTTGGCCGGGGTTGCCGGCACCTTGTCCCTGACCACCGCCAAGTCCACCGCCCTGGTGGGCGTGTTCATCTCCGTGACCACGGTTCCCGCGGTCGGCACCATCGCGCTCGCCCTGGGCAGCGGGGTCTGGTCGGAGGTGCTGCCGGCGCTGGTCCAGCTGCTCACCAACCTGGCCGGCATCGTGGTGGCCGGCACGTTCACGCTGCTCGTGCTCAAGCTGGTGTGGCGTCGGGTGCCGGCGACCCGGCGGGCGCGCACCCACCGGACCCCTCTCTAGGACAGCTTCTTCTGGAACTCCCCGAGCCGCTCCACCGGGCGGAACCCGAGCGCCTCGTTGACCGCGATCATGGGCGCGTTCACCTCGGCGTTGTAGGTCATCAGCAGCCGCGCGTCGGGCTGCTCCTGCTGCAGCCACAGCAGGTTGCGAGCCTTGGTGGCCAGCCCCAGCCGGTGCCCCCGGTGCGCCCGGCCGGCCAGCGTGCCCCACTGGTAGACCCGACCCGGGTCGTGGGCGGGCACCACCAGCTCGGAGTAGGCGGCGACCTCGCCGTCGCGGACCGCGACGGTGGTGTACTTCGACCGGCCGGAGGCTCGGAACACCTCCTCGTCCGCGCGGATCCGGGCCTCGTCGAAGACCTCCTGCTCGATGGTCAGCTCGCCCTGAGGCGCCTCGGTGTTCAGCTGGCCGATGAGCCTGCCGAACGAGTCGACCAGCTCGTCGGGCACCCGGTCGAGGAACTGCCGGATCTGGTAGCCGGCATGGTGGGCCGCCGCCTCGTCGGCGAGCCGCTGCAGCAGTGTCTCGTCGGCCGGCAGGTCCAGCACCCGCATCACGTCGCCGATGGCGAAGGTGAAGCCCCGGTGCACCAGGAACTCCACGTTCGGGTGGCCGGCGCCGTCAGGCGGTCCGTCGTACGGCGTGGCGGTCTCGGTCACCAGCGTGTTGCGGTCGTGCTCCCGGGCGACCGCCTCGAGGTGGGCGAGCATGGCGCTCCCGTAGCCGCGGTGGCGCCTCTCAGGATGGGTGTCGAGCTCGATGAGGGCCAGGTTCAGGTTGTCCTGGAGAGGGAGCTCGATCGTCGCGGTGCTGACCACCTGCCCGTCGACGTACCCGCCGAACGCAAGCATCCGCTGGCCTGGGCTGGGCACGGTGAGCTGGGCGCGGATCTCCTCCTTCATCCACGGCGCGCTCACCTCCCGGCCGTGCCGGTTCGAGGCGAGGTACGTCGCATGCCAGGCGGCCAACGCGGCGTCGTCGCGGGGGTCCAGCCGGCGGATGTCGAGTGATGACACGGGACGGCACCCTACGGACCTCCGGCCCCCGCCGCACCCGGATTTCTACAGGGCGAGGCGCGTGCGGACCACGTCGGCGAGCCGGTCGGCGACCGCCTGCGCCTGCTCGACGCTGACGGCCTCCACCATCACCCGCACCAGCGGCTCGGTCCCGGACGGGCGCAGCAGCACGCGGCCCGTCTCGCCGAGCTCTTCCGCCGCCTCGGCCACGGCGTCGGCGAGCGCCGGGTCCAGGTCGGCGCGGCTCTTGTCCACGTCCGGCACGTTGACCAGCACCTGCGGCAGCCGGCTCATCACCGACGCCAGCTCGGCCAGCGAGCCCTGCTTCTCGGTCATCCGGGACAGCACGTGCAGCGCGGTCAGGATGCCGTCGCCGGTCGTGGCGTAGTCGCTCATGATCACGTGCCCGGACTGCTCGCCGCCGAGGGAGTAGCCGGAGGCCTTCATCGCCTCGAGGACGTACCGGTCGCCGACCTTGGTCTGCCGCACCGCGACGCCCTCGCGGTCCAGCGCCTGCACGAAGCCGAGGTTGCTCATCACGGTGGCCACCACGGTGTCGTCACGCAGCGTGCCGGCGTCGCGCATGGCCAGCGCGAGGATGGCCAGGATCTGGTCCCCGTCGACCACGTTGCCCTCGTGGTCGACGGCCATGCAGCGGTCCGCGTCCCCGTCGAGGGCGAACCCGACGTCCGCGCCGTGCGCGACGACGGCCTTCTGCAGCTCCTCGATGTGCGTCGAGCCGCACCCGTCGTTGATGTTCAGCCCGTCCGGCTCGGCGCTGATCTCCACCACGTCCGCACCGGCCTGCCGCAGGGCAGCGGG
>DASTWW010000278.1:0-26798 GCA_035765755.1 Nocardioidaceae bacterium | reverse complement strand
CGACCCACCAGCCGGCCTCGTTGACCCCGGAGTCGGTCACGTAACGGAACGCGAGCTCCACCTGCTGGCCGTGGTACGCCGACAGGTCGCAGGTCTCGTCCTTCCAGGTGCCGGAGTCGCCGCTGAAGCCCGGCAGGTTGCCCTGCACGGCCGGGATGGCACCCGGGTCGTGGTCGGACGTGCTGCCGGTGCAGGGGATGCTCACGTACTTGCCGTGGTCGTAGACCTGCACGAACCCGAAGTCCCAGCCGGGCTCGGTGTCGTACAGCGTCCGGAACGTCAGCGTCGGGTCCGACGTGGGAACCGTCACAGTCCGGGTGATCGCCCGGTCCAGGCTCGCTCCACAGCCGGAGTAGAGCGCCGAGCCGCCTGTCCCAGCCGGCACGTTGCCGCAGGTGGTGTCCGCGGAGGTCGCGTCAGGTGGCATGGCGTCCGCGGTCCACTCGACGTCCTGCGGCTCGAGGCTGCCGGAGCCGTCGAAGGTCAGGTCGGTCAGCTGATCCGCGCTGTAGTAGCCGCCACTGCCGTCGGTGAGCCGGACGTAGTCCGAGCCGTTCGGTGGAGCGCCCGGTGTCGAGTAGGCCTCGTTGCCCGGGTCGTCCGCGGTTCCGTCGTGGTTGATGTCGCCGTACGTCGCGTCCCAGTTGATCTGCGCACCGAGGCTCTTCTCGGAGTACGTCGCCGGGTCGCCGCCGGTGAGCTGGGCGTTGTCGAGCACGTTGTCGAGCGCCATCATGGCCGCCCATTGATGCACCAGGTCCATCGCGGTGACGCTCTCGCCCTGGGCAGTCAGCACGTTCTGAAGGCCCTCGAGTCCGTTGCCCGGCTCCTTGTGCAGCGCGGACAGGAACGACTCGCCGTACCGGCCATAGAGATACTGCATGAACGAGTACGCCGCGCCGTAGTCACACAGGATCTCGGGACCGCCCTGGTCCTGCCACTGGGTGAGCGAGTTCTCGGGCCCGCCGTACCCCTGGTCCGCCAGGAAGCCCGAGAGGCAGGCGATGTGCGAGTCCGCTCCCGGATCGGTCACGGGCACCGAGGTCTTCACGTAGCCGACCAGCGTCTGGGCGTAGTCCGACAGCCCCTCGTTGACCCAGCTGACCTCGTCCGGGTCCTGGTAGGACTCCAGCAGGTGCTGGTACTCGTGGGCGAAGGTGCCCTCATAGAGGTGCGGCCGCGGCGCACCGGACGCGTACGGGCAGGCCTGGTAGGCCGGGTCGGCGCTGTCGTCCGGCGGGGTGGCGCCGGTGCGGTGCAGCCAGTCGTAGGCGTCGATGGTCATGATGTTGCGATCGGTGTAGGAGTTGAACAACGAGTAGAAGAAGCCCGCGATGTAGGTCTGGCCGTTCGGCGAGGCCGGGTCGTAGAAGTTCGCGTCCCGGACGTTGTCGACCAGCACCACGATGTCGTCCGCGCCCTGGTGATTGGTCTTGAAGTAGTTGGGGGGAAGGCCCAGGGCGTCGGTGGGGGCGTTGCTCCCATCCCGGTCAGGCGGGGTGGAGAAGGAGGTCGCCTCCTTCGGGTAGATGTTGTCATCGAACTCGTGCACGAAGCTGTTCACCTGGGCGTCGGTGATGTCGGTCAGGTCCAGCGTGTTGCGGCAGTCGGTGACCCCGATGTGCTCGGGGAAGGCGCGGTCGTTCGCCACCCACACCTCGATGTGGTCGCCGATACCTCGCAGCGTGTACGACTTGAGGTAGAGCTGGTTCTTGAAGTCGTTCAGGGCGAGCCAGGTCTTCTGGTCGCCGACCTTGACGCCCCGGATCGGCCGTTGTTTCTGCTCGTGGTTGGCTTCCTGGAGCGCCTTGGCCGAGGCTCGGTGGTCGATCTTGAGCAACTTGCCGTGGTTGTAGTCCGGCCCCACGTTCCGGACGTCGCTCTGGCCGTGGTTCCCGCGGTCGTGCCCGGTCGGCGGATCTGCCGCCGCGATGCCCGGCACCGCCAGGCCTGCGAACAAGGCCGCGACCGAGGTCGCGGCCAAGGCCCGGGCGTTGGTCCAACGCCGCATGGGTGTCCCCTTTCGTCATGCCCCTGTGCGGTGCCCCGATCGGGGGACCGCTTTGACAGGCGGAGTGAAGCATGGGGACATCGCAAGTTACAGACTTCAAAAACTGCAACATTCGTGATACTGCACCTCATTGGCCTCAATGGTGACTCTTCCGGCACAGGTGGGGCGGTGGGGTGACGTCGGTCGCTTTGCCGCGCACCGGCACGCCCTCGGCCACTAGCCTGTTCCCGTGGCCGACGCACCCATCGGGATCTTCGACTCAGGCTTCGGTGGACTCACCGTGGCCCGGGCGGTCATCGACCAGCTCCCGCACGAGCCGGTCCTGTACCTCGGCGACACCGCACGTCAGCCGTACGGGCCCAAGGCGATCGGCGAGGTCCGGGAGTACGCCCTCGAGTGCCTCGACCACCTGGTCGAGGAGGGCGTCAAGGTGCTGGTGATCGCCTGCAACTCGGCCAGCGCGGCGGTGCTCCGCGACGCCCGGGAGCGGTACCCGGTGCCAGTGGTGGAGGTGATCCACCCTGCGACCCGCCGCGCGGTGGCGGCCAGCCGCACTGGGCGCATCGGCGTGATCTGCACCCGGGCCACCGCCGAGTCGATGGCCTACGACGACGCGTTCACCGCAGCCCCGCACGTCGAGCTGTTCACCCAGGCCTGCCCGCGGTTCGTGGAGTTCGTCGAGGCAGGGGTGACCGGCGGTCCGGAGCTGCTGGAGGTGGCTCACGAGTACCTCGACCCGCTCACGTCGCACGGCATCGACACCCTGATCCTCGGCTGCACGCACTACCCGCTGCTCACCGGCGCACTGTCCCTGGTGATGGGTGACCAGGTCACCCTGGTCTCCAGCGCGGAGGAGACCGCCAAGGACGTGTACAAGCTGCTGGTCCGCCATGGGCTGGAGCGCGACCCGGGGCTGCCGCCGCCGGTGCACCGGTTCCTGACCACCGGCCGTCCGGAGGAGTTCGCCCGGATCGGGCACCGCTTCCTCGGCCCGGAGCTGCAGTCCGTGCAGCAGCTGGCCCAGGCCTCGGTGTGGTCCCGCTGATGGGCACGGCGATGAGGCTGACCGTGGTCGGCTGCTCCGGGTCGTACGCCGGCCCGGACTCCCCGGCTAGCTGCTACCTGCTCGAGGCGGAGCAGGACGGCCGCAGCTGGCGCGTGCTGCTCGATCTCGGCAGCGGGGCGTTCGGCGCTCTGCAGCGGTTCATCGACCCGCTGAGCGTCGACGCGGTGCTGTTCACGCACCTGCACCCCGACCACTACTTCGACATCAGTGGGCTCTACGTGGTGTGGAAGTACCACCCCTCCGGCCCGCGCGACCAGATCCCGGTGTGGGGGCCGCCCGGCGTCGCCGGGCAGGTGGCCCGCGCCTACGGATTGCCGGAGGACCCGGGGATGAGCGCCGAGTTCGGCTTCCACGAGTACGACGGGGAGCCGATCGAGCTGGGGCCGCTCACGATCCGCGCCGTCCCGGTCGCCCACCCGGTGCCCGGCTACGCGCTCCGGGTCGAGGCCGGGGACCGGGTGCTGGTCTACTCCGGCGACACCGGCCCCTGTGCTGCGCTTGTCGAGGTGGCCGACCACGCCGACCTGCTGCTGTGCGAGGCGGCGTTCGTGGAGGCACCCGACAACCCGCCCGACCTGCACCTGACCGGTGCGCAGGCGGGGGAGGCGGCCACCAAGGCAGAAGTGGGCCGGCTCGTGCTCACCCACGTGCCGCCCTGGCACGACAAGCAGCGCGTCCTCGGCGATGCGCGCACCACGTTCACCGGCCCGGTCGAGCTGGCCGCCACCGGTTCGTCGTACTCCCTCTGACCCCACTAGGGTCGAGGCCATGGTGCGTGCAGACGGACGAGACAACGACGAGCTCCGCCCGGTGAAGCTGACCCGGCACTGGCTCGACCACGCGGCGGGCTCGGTGCTCGTCGAGTTCGGCAAGACCAGGGTGCTGTGCGCCGCCAGCGCCTCGGTCGGGGTGCCGCGCTGGCGCAAGGACTCCGGCCTGGGCTGGGTGACCGCGGAGTACGCCATGCTGCCCTCCTCCACGCACACCCGCTCCGACCGCGAGTCGGTCAAGGGCCGCATCGGCGGCCGCACCCACGAGATCTCCCGGCTGATCGGCCGGTCGCTGCGCGGCGTCATCGACTACAAGGCGCTCGGTGAGAACACCATCGTGCTGGACTGCGACGTGCTGCAGGCCGACGGCGGCACGCGCACGGCCGCCATCACCGGGGCGTACGTCGCCCTGGCCGACGCCGTCACGCACCTGAAGGACCGCGGCGCGCTCGCCGGTGACCCGTTGCGGGGCTCCGTCGCCGCGATCTCGGTCGGCGTCGTCGACGGTGAGCCCCGCCTCGACCTGCCTTACGAGGAGGACGTGCGCGCCGAGACGGACATGAACGTGGTGATGACCGGCGACGGCCGGTACATCGAGGTGCAGGGCACCGCGGAGGGCGAGCCCTTCGACCGCAAGTTGCTCGACAGCCTGCTCGGCCTGGCCGAGAGGGGCTGCGCGGACCTGACCCGGATGCAGCAGGAGGCGCTTCGTGGCTGAGCCGCCCGTGGTGTTCCTTGCCTCCCGCAACGTCAAGAAGCTGCGCGAGATGGAGCGCATCCTCCGCGAGTCTGTGCCGGAGGTGAAGGTGCTCGGGCTCGACGACGTCGACCACTACGACGAGCCGGCCGAGACCGAGGCGACCTTCGAGGGCAACGCGCTGATCAAGGCACGCGCCGCCGTGGCGGCGACCGGTCTGCCGTCGCTCGCCGACGACAGCGGGCTGTGCGTGGACGCCCTGAACGGGATGCCCGGCGTGCTGTCGGCACGCTGGAGCGGCACTGCGAAGGACGACAAGGCCAACAACTTGCTGTTGCTCGAGCAGCTCGCCGACGTGCCCGACCACCGGCGCGGTGCGCACTTCACTTGCGCGGTCGCGTTTGCCTACCCGGCCGGTGAGGTGGGTGTCGTGGAGCACGTGGTGAACGGCGAGATGCACGGCCGCGTGATCCGGGAGATGCGTGGGGACAACGGCTTCGGGTACGACGTACTCTTCGTCGCCGACGGACACGACCGCACGTCCGCGGAGCTGCCGTCGGACGAGAAGGACGCCGTCTCCCACCGCGGCCGCGCGCTGCGCCGGATCTCCCCGTTGGTCACGGACGTGCTGGCCGGGCTGTGATCCGAGTCCTGGTGGTGGCCGCCACTGACCGTGAGGCTGCGCACGTGCCGGAGTCGCTACCGCTGGTGGTGACCGGCCTCGGCAAGACCGCCGCCGCCACCGCGACCGCCCGCGCCCTGGCGGAGGCGGGTACGACGGACCTGACCGTGGTCAACGTGGGCACCGCCGGTGCGCTGCGCGACGGCGTCACCGGGCTGCACGAGGTCGGGACGGTGCTCAACCACGACATGAACGCCGACGCCATCCGAGCACTCGGCTACGACCCGATGGAGCAGATCGTGGTCGGGCCGGGCGAGACGGTGCTCGCCTCCGGCGACGTGTTCGTCGCCGACTCGGTGGTCCGGGAGGCGTTGGCCCGGCGGGCGCATCTCGTCGACATGGAGGGTTACGCCGTGGCCTACGCCTGCCGCGCGTTCGGTGTCCAGGTCCGGCTGGTCAAGCACGTCTCCGACAACGCCGACGGGGACGCGGTGGACTGGCCGTCCCAGGTCGAGGCGAGCGCCCATGCGCTCGGCCGGTGGCTGCGCGAGAACCTCTAGACCGTCACCGCGATCTTGCCGCCGGCATGACCGCTCTGCGAGAGCCGGTGCGCCTCGGCGATCTCCTCCAGCGACCAGGTCGCGGCCAGGTCGACGCGCAGCTTGCCCTGCTGCACCAGCCTGGCCAGCGCGTCCAGCCCGGCCCGGTCCGGGCGCACGAAGACGTAGGTTCCGCCCAGCTCCCGCACGGTGGCGGCGTCGATGATCGACGCGATCCGGCCGCCGTCGCGGACCTGCTTGGGAGCATCCTCCAGCGCCTCACCTCCGACCAGGTCGAGCACCGCGTCCACCGGCTCGTCCAGCTGTTCGCTGGCCGGCCCCTCGTGGTAGTCGAGCACCTCGGTGGCGCCCAGCTCCCGGACCCGGTCGTGGTGCTGCGGGCTGGCGGTGCCGATCACCTCCGCGCCGAGCGCGTTCGCGATCTGTACGGCGAGGTGGCCGACACCGCCCGAGGCCGCGTGCACCAGCACCCGCTCACCGGACTGCACCTTCAGTGCCTCCACGAGGCACTGGTAGGCGGTCAGCCCGACGAGCGGCACGGCTGCCGCCTCTGCGAAGGACATCGACGGCGGCTTCGCCGCCACGGTGCGCTGCGGTGCGGGAACCAGCTCGGCCGCGGTGCCGAACTGCACCCCGTCGCGGCGCACGTAGCCCCACACCTCGTCACCGGGCTGCACGCCGGTCACGACCGCGGGGCCGACCTTCTCCACCACCCCAGCGACGTCCCAGCCCGGGATGATCGGCAGGTAGTGCGGGTAGGCAGCCTGCAGCTTGCCTTCCCGGACCTTCCAGTCGACCGGGTTCACGCTGGTCGCACGGGCGCGCACCAGCACCACGTCCGGGCCCACTGGAGGGTCATCGACCTCGCGGACCTCGAGGACCTCCGGACCGCCGAACCGGTCGTACACCGCTGCTCGCATCGCATGGCCTCCTCGCCTCGTCGTCGTGTGGTCACGGTCTCCCATGTCGCCCCGGGGAAAACCCCGCAAAGCGGACAGTGCGAAGATGTGCGCCCGGTGAGAGTCGAACTCACACTGGCAGGAACCTAAATCCTGTGCCTCTGCCTGTTGGGCTACGGGCGCTCGGTGGACCAGACGTGGCCCACGCCGATCAGCCTAGGGCCAGGTCGCGGCGCAGCTTGGCCACGTGGCCGGTGGCCTTGACGTTGTACTGCGCCAGCTCGATGCGGCCCTCCTCGTCGACGACGAACGTGGAGCGGATCACGCCCTCGACGGTCTTGCCGTACATCTTCTTCTCGCCGTAAGCGCCGTAGGCGGTCATCACCGAGCGGTCCGCGTCGGAGAGCAGGGTGATGGTCAGGTGGTCCCTGTCCCGGAACTTCGCCAGCTTCTCAGGCTTGTCGGGCGAGATGCCCAGCACGTCGTACCCTGCCCGCTGCAGCGCCGACAACGAGTCGGTGAAGTCGCAGGCCTGCGTCGTGCAGCCGGGGGTCATCGCCGCGGGGTAGAAGTACACGATCACCTTGCGGCCGCGGCAGTCGGCCAGCGACACCCGCTCGCCGGAGTCAGTGGGAAGCGTGAAGTCGGGGGCGACATCTCCGGGGGCAAGGCGGTTCTGGGCCACGATGGACCTCCTCAGGTGCGGACGGTGGGACGCCGACGAATCTAGCGCCCACGCGTGCCAAGTCGGCGGCCGGACCGGCGGGCCTTGGAAACAGCGGATCCGGGTACCCTTCGTTCGACGCCCCGCGAGCGGGCAGTCGAGACGATGACCGCCACACGAGGAGAGACCATGGCCCAGACGATGGCCGACAGCCCGGGAGGACGCCATGCGGCGGCGCCGGACACCCTCGAGAGCGAGATCGAGGCGACCCGCGAGCGCCTGGCCAACACCATCGACCAGCTCGTCTACCGGGCCAGCCCGAAGACGATCGCCCGCCGGGAGGCGGACAGCCTGAAAAGCTACTTCGTCGACGCCCAGGGCAAGGCCCGCGTCGACAACATCGTGAAGGTGGTCGGTGCAGTCGTGGGCGTGGTCGCGGTGATGGTGACGTTGCGGAAGGTCACGAGCTAGCCGGTGATGAGCTGTCCAAAGATGAGCGTTCAAAGATGAGCACCGAGAAGACCCCGATCCGGATGCTGCACGACCGGGTCCTCGTCCTCCTGGACAAGGAGGCCGGCGAGCGCCGGTCCTCGGCCGGCATCGTCATCCCCGCGACCGCGGCGATGGGCGGGCGGCGACTGGCCTGGGCCAGGGTGGCGGCCGCGGGCCCGCATGTGCGCACGGTGGAGGTCGACGACCGGGTGCTGTTCGACCCCGACGACAAGGCGGAGGTCGAGGTGAACGGCGAGAGCTACGTGCTGCTGCGCGAGCGTGACATCCATGCGGTGGCCGCCGAGCGGCTCGGCGACAGCCACACCGGCCTCTACCTCTAGCAGCGGGTCACTGCAGCCGGCCGCGCAGCTGGGCCAGCACCCGCGCCAGGATCCGGCACACCTGCATCTGGGTCACGCCGATCTCCTCGGCGATCTGCACCTGGGTGCGCTGCTTGAAGAACCGCAGGTAGAGCACCAGACGGTCCCGCTCCGGCAGCCGCCGCACCTCGGGGGCGACCATCACCCGCGCCTCGGCAGCGGTCATGTCCCGGTCCTCGTTCCACAGCAGGTCGCCGAGCGACCCGTCGCCCTCCTCACCGACGGCCAGGTCGAGCGAGGTCGGAGTGAAGCAGCCGTCCGCGGACAGCGCCTCGACCACCTCTTCCACCGGCACCTGGAGGAACGTGGCGACCTCGCTGATGCGGGGAGAGTGGCCCAGCTCCTGGGTCAGCTGGTCCTGGGTCAGGGAGACGTCGCGCTGCAGCTTCTGGATGCCGCGTGGGGGGCGGATCATCCACCCGTGGTCCCGGAACTGGCGCTTGACCTCGCCGTCGATGGTGGGTATCGCGTAGCTCAGGAACTCCCGGCCGTACGACATGTCGAAGCCGCGCGCCGCGCGCACCAGGGCGACGTACGCCGCCTGTACGAGGTCGTCCTGCAGGATCCCCCTGCCGCGGTAGCGGCCGGCGATGCTGCGGGCGATGCCCATGTTGAGCTCGACGACCTCGTCTTGGAGTCGGCGCCGTTCGACCTCGTCGCCGGTCTCGGCCGCCTGCTGGAGGAGTCGTGCGGTCAGCTCCGCACGCGAAGCACCGGTGATCGTGTCGGTGGCCACGTTCTGCTGCCCTTGCGTAGATCTGCGCCCCCGGAACCGCTCCGGATGGTGAGCGAGCCGACCGTGAACCCCCTCCCGACCGACCCCGCCAGAGGGTGGCTACCCGGGCGGAAACGCAGCGAAACCACGGGCGTCGGGTGGTCTGGTCAGTCGGGCGGGAGGGCTCCGCTGAGGCGGAACCCCCCCGATCCACTGACTTGCGACATTTCCCTCCAGGTTCCGGCGGCGCAAGCAGGGATTGGTCCACCGGGCCCATGTCGCGTGCTCAGACTGCCGTACGACGGGGGCCAGCGGAATGGCTTCGGCACAGATCGGGCCGAAGGTCACCATCGAATGGCCCGGACGGTAGGTGACAATTCAACCGGATGGGCTATTCCGCCTCGGCATCACAGCTGGCGCCGGGTGAACGACGTGTGCGTCATGCTGGGCGCGTGCTCGCCGTTGACCTCCTCCAGCGCGGCCAGATCCTCCCCGGTCGGCTCCCAGGAGCCGGCACGCGCGTTGGCCGCCACCTGCTCCGGCCGGGAGGCCCCGGCGATCACGCTGCCGACCGCCGGCTGGGCGGCCAACCCACCGATCGCCACGTCCAGGATCCCGACACCGCGCTCGGCCGCGTAGGCCTCCAGCGCCTCGATCCGGTCGAAGTCGGCGTTCTCCAGCCGGGACGGCTGTCCCTCCAGCCGGCTGCCCTCCGGAGCGGCCGCGCCGCGCTGGTACTTGCCGGTGAGCAGCCCGTAGGCGAGCGGGAAGTACGGCAGGATGCTGAGACCCAGGCGCTCGCAGGCGGGCGCCAGGTCCCGCTCCGCGCTCCGGTTGTACAGCGAGTACTCGTTCTGCGCGGTGACGAACCGCTGCAGCCCCCGGGACACCGAGATCCAGTGCGCGTCCACGACCTCCCAGGCGGCGAAGTTGGAGCAGCCCAGATAGCGCACCTTGCCCTCCGCGACGAGCTCGGTCATCGCCTCCAGGGTCTCCTCGACCGGGGTGACCAGGTCCGGCTGGTGCAGCTGGTAGAGGTCGATGTGGTCGGTGCCGAGCCGGCGCAGGCTGGCCTCCACGGCCTTGCGCACGTAGCGCCGGGAGGCGCGCGCTCCCCAGTCCGACCCGTTGGCGCCGTCCATGTCCATGCCGAACTTGGTGGCCACCACCACGTCCTCGCGATGCGAGCCGAGGGCCTTGCCGAGCAGCTCCTCGCTGGCGCCGCGGCCGTAGACGTCGGCGGTGTCGAACAGGGTGACCCCGGCGTCCAGGGCGGCCTCGACGACCTGGCGGGTCTGCTCGGCGTCGATGCGGGTGCCGAAGGCGTTGCAGCCGAGGCCGACGACGGAGACCATCAGGCCGCTGCTGCCGAGGGGGCGGTAGCTCATCTCGCTCATCCCTCGAACCTAGACCGACGGGGAGCGCTCCTCCTCGCCGGCCTGCTGCTCGGCGTAGCCGAGGAACTCCTGCTCCAGGTTGACCAGCAGGTGCAGCCCCAGCCCGATGCACGCCAAGCCGATGGCCTCGACGGCCAGGGCGCCGGGGGAGTGGTTCGGCACCTCGTGGAAGACGAACAGGCCGAACGTCAGGGCGACCAGGACGTCGACGATGTTGAGCACCGGCATCGACTGCGACAGCGCCGCGGCCTGGTAGGCGCGCTGGTTGGTGTACACCCCGGCGAGCCCGACCACCACCATCGCCCACAGCGGCCAGCCGGCAACCATCGCGACGATCCCGTGGTCGTGCAGCGTGTTGAGTGCCATCTTCAGCAGGCCGGCGACCAGTCCGAACAAGATGCCCGCGGTCACCCCCAGCAGCAGGGCCCGCCGGGCCGCGTGTCCGCGGGTGACCATGGCCGCCACGTTCGCGAGCACCGCGACGACCACGCCTGCCACCGTGATGACCGCGGCGGTCAGCTCCCGGTCCACGTGATCGCCGGCGGTCGGGTTCGATGCCACCAGAAAGGCCGCCAGCCCGCCGGCGGTGAGCACGACGGCGAACACCTCGGGCCGGGTGGGCAGCCTCCGGCTCAGCGCGGCGCGAGCCGGCACCGCCCAGACGATGCCGCTGACGATGATCGGCTGCACGATCGCCAGCGGACCGGAGTGCAGAGCGAGTGCGTGCAGGCCGAAGGCGCCGATCGCGAGGAGCTGGCCGAACAGCCAGGTGGGGCGCCGGGCCAGGTGGACCAGCATCCCCACCGTGCCGGTGCCGTGCGGCACCGAGCTGTTCGCGTGGTGCTGCACCGAGGTGGAGAACGCGAACGTAGCCGCGGCCCCGAAGGCCGCGCCGATCGCGACCCCCATCATCGGTGGCCGCCCGCTGATCCGTGCACGGCCTCAACCCTAGGTCGCGACGCCAGCGGTCGGCGGCAGGCTCAGCTGAAGTAGGCGTCGTCTCCAGGCAGGTCGCCGTGCAGCTCGAGCAGGTCGGTGACCTTGTCGCCGACGAAGGTGAACACGATCGAGCCGCGCACCACCCGCTTCGTGCCGTTGCGCTCCGAGGACATCTGGTGCACGGCGACGACGTGGCCGTGCCCGTCCCCGTGTACGTCGACGAGGTCGGCGCGGAAGGTGCCGTCGGTCATCTCCGCGAGCTTGCCGTAGTAGCCGAGCACGTTGTCGACGCCCTTGTAGGTGCCGGCCAGCGGGCCACGTCCGGGCACGTGCTGGGTGACGTCCCCGGCGAACAGCGAGCGCAGCGTCTCGATGTCCTGGTTGTTGAACGCCTGGTAGCCCTTGCGGACCAGCTTCATCGCGCCGTCGTCCGGCTCCTCGATGTCGGCCGGCCGGCCTACCGCGTAGCGGGTCTGCTGCGGGGAGACGTCGATCATCTCGCACGGCACGTCGCTGGTCACCCAGGCGTCGTGGCCCGGCGGGATGTCGAACAGGTCGCCGGCGACGATGTCGTGCTCGGTGCCGTCCTCGAGCCTGACGCGCATCGAGCCGGCGAGCGTGACCCCCTGGTGGTGCACTTGGCAGGTCTCGGTGCCGGCGATCGGGGCCACGTCATCGGACCACCGCCAGCCGGGCTCGAACGTCCCCTTCAGGACTGAGATGGCGCCGGCGTTGGCGAGCAGCGCGTGCCCGTGCGCCGCGAACGGCCGTCCCTCGCCGTCCCTGTCCAGGTTGCTGATCAAGATGTCAGCCATCGCTCCTCCAACCGGTCGGTCACCGGTCGCGGCCGCGGCCGGCCACCTGTCACGCTTCCACCGGCCGCCGGGGGCTGCAAGACGCCGGGTCCACTGGTCCGGTGACGATCCCGGTCACGATCCCTGTCACGATGGCGACGTCCAGGTCGTCCGACACCACCGCATCCGGGACCAGTCCGGCAGCCGTGAACAGCGCCGTGGCGGTGTCCACCTGGTGAACGCTGGTCTCGATCAGCAGCCGCCCGCCGGGGCGCAGCCAGCCGAGCGCCGCCGCGGCCACCCGCCGGTGCACGTCGAGCCCGTCCCCGCCGCCGTCGAGCGCGACCCGAGGCTCGTGGTCGCGCGCCTCGGGCGGCATCAGCCGCAGCTCGTCGGAAGGGACGTACGGCGCGTTCACGACCAGCAGGTCGACGTGGCCCCGGAGCGTGCTGGGCAACGGGTCGAACAGGTCGCCCTCGAGGACCCGGTCGGCGGGCAGGTTGCGCCGGGCGCAGCGCACCGCGACGGGCTCCACGTCCACGGCGTACAGCTCGACGTCCTCGAGCGCGGCCAGCAGCGCCGCCCCGACGGCCCCGGACCCGCAGCACAGATCCACCACCACCGGCCGTGCCGGCGCGAGTGCCACTGCCCGCGCGACCAGGGCCTCGGTGCGCCGGCGGGGCACGAACACCCCCGGGTCGACCAGGATGCGCAGGCCGCAGAACGCCGCCCAGCCGAGCACCTGCTCCAGCGGGAGGCCGGCCACCCGCCGCTCCACCATGGCAGCCAGCTCGGCCTCATTGCCAGCCGTCTCCAGCAGCAGGGCTGCCTCCTCCTCGGCGTAGACGCAGCCCGCCTCCCGGAGCTGGGTGACCAGGTCCGGGAGCTCCTCGGGTTGCCGACTCAGCGGCATGCAGCACCTCCGTCGTCTGCCTGCACGCTGCCACACCGCGGCCGAAGCCGCCCACCCGTGGGCGCGGACCAAGCTCCGCCCCCGGGCGCGGTGGTCAGCCGCCGGCCGCGCGCGCCAGACGAGCACGGTGCCGCGCCCGTCGCAACGGTTCGGGCGTGCGCCGCTGACGGGTCCCCGCCAGCACCAGCCCGACCGCCGTGTCCAGGTCGACCCGCCAGCCCGGGTGTACGACGAGGGGCCGGACCTCAGGCTGGGTGCGCACCCAGCAGCCCACCGTGGTACCACCCACACGCAACGGCGCCGTGGCACCTCGTTCGTCCGCGGGCCACTCGCCACGCCCCAGCAGTGGCCGGTGGGTGACCCCGACCGTGGGCGCGCCGAGCTCGGCCCCCAGGTGCAGCGCCAACCCCGCGCGGCGCGGGTGGTCGACCCCGGTCGCGTCGAGGAGCAGCACGTCCGGTGCGCTCGGCAGTGCCAGGACCGCCTGCTCGAGCAGCGGGCCGATGCGCAGCGCCAGCAGGCCGGGCACGTACGCCGCGCCGGCGGCACCGGTCACCACCCGGTCAGCGAGGAGCCGCCCCTCGCGCATGGTCACCGCGGCGGCCCAGGCCGGGTCTCCTGCCGCGCCGGGCCCGGACAGCCCGCGGGGGAAGCAGACCCAGCAACCCCCGACCACCGGCCGCGGAGGCGCGACCCAGGGCGGGGGATCAGCGGCCGCGATGGCGGTCTGCGCGCGCAGCAGGGCCGCCTCGTCTGTGGGCCACATGGCAGCCATTCTCCGCTGGTCTGGACACTGCGTCTTTCCTGCTGTTTCGCCGGGGCCACGGTGGCAACCTTGAGGGTGTTTCGGGCGCACAGGGGCGCGCTCTGTCCTGCCACATCGGAGGCACCCCTGATGCTCGACCTCGAGGACGGCCAGCACGTGCACATCGTCAACCCGGCCACGGGAGTGTGCGTGTACGAGGACGCGGTGATCGTCCCTCGTCCCTTCTACAGCGGCGCGTGCGAGGTGTGGGTGCTGCTGCACCACGACTCGCTCGGGCTGTTCCCCCGCTCGTGGCTGGTGGCCGGCTGACCTACGCCGCACCCCCCGTCTGGGCCGTCCCACGCGAGCAGCCGCACACCACGCCCCGCAACGGCTAGAGTCGTCGGATCCAGCGGGAGGTGTGCAGCGATGAGCGGGGTGCTGCTCTACGACGGGGAGTGCCGGTTCTGCACGGCGTCTGCCCAGTGGCTGGAACGCCACGCACGCAGCACCGCGCGCGTGCAGCCGTGGCAGCGCGGCGACCTGGCCGACCTGGGGGTGAGCGCTGAGCAGTGCGCGGAGGCGGTCCAGTGGGTCGGCAACGGCCGCCTGGCGTCCGGACCGGACGCGCTGGCCGCCTACCTGCAGTCCAGCACCGGAGCCTGGCGCGCGGCCGGTCGGCTCCTTGCCACGCCCGCGGCCCAGCAGCTGACCCGTCCGACGTACCGTCGGCTGGTCCGGCACCAGGTCAGGGAGGCCGATGCTGCCGCGGACCGTTCCCGGCCGCCAGTGAAGGGGATCCGCCGGCGCCGCCCGAAGGACGTGCCGGCGTGCGCGCGGCTGCTGCGGCTGGTCTACGCGGACGGGCAGTACCCGGTCTACTGGCCGGAGGCACCTCGGGCCTGGCTGGCCGACGAGGAGGTCATTGGCGCGTGGATCGCGGAGCGACACGGCGAGATGCTCGGCCACGTGGCGATCTCACGGGTGGGCCTCGACCCGACCTCGGCGATGCGGTGGCGGGAGATCACCGGCCGCAGCCCCTCCGAGCTGGGCGGGATCTCTCGGCTGTTCGTGCGCCCGAAGGTGGCCGGTCAGGGGATCGGGTCGGCGCTGCTGGAGGTGGCCGTCACCGAGATCCGGGCCCGCGGCCTGCTCCCGGTGCTCGAGGTGGTCACCGCGAGCCAGGACGCGATCGCGCTGTACGAGGCGCGTGGGTGGAGGCTGGTGGGCATGTACGACTGGGGCCGCCGCACCGATCGGCTGAGGATCCTCTACTACATGGCGCCGCCGGCCCCGGCGGGTTCGGCGGGGTAGCAGCCGCCGGTCAGCCCAGGGCGCGGCGGTCGAGCTGCGTGGGGATGCTCTGCCGGATCGCCCCGCAGTAGCGGCACAGCACCACCTTTCCCGAGGGGTGCTCCACGAGCTGGAGGGCCCAGTGACTTCGGCACCTGGGGCACTGGTGGGCGAGGGCTCGCTTCAGGCGCTTGGTCCGCACGTGGGGGCTCATGTCGCAGAAGCCTGCCGGGCGTGCGCGTCGTACGACGCGGGAGAACGCCACCACCCTGCGGGACCAAGGTCCCCACACACACAAATCGGGCGTATGTCCACGAGCTGGAGGATCCGGGACGCGTCAGGCCATCTCCACGTTGTGCCACGTGCCGGCGGGCACCAGGATGCCCCACCCGACTCGGCGTCGTGCGCCTCGGTGACCTCGTCGACGGTCCGAAGTCACGGTCAGGCGATGTAGCGCGGCTCCTCGCCGTCGGACTCGGCCTCGCGCAGCTTCCCGATCACCTGTTTGATCTGGGCCACGGTGTCCGCCTCGTTGTGCCCGAAGTCCTGAAGGTAGGACTGCAGGGCGTGACGGGTCAGGTCGAGCTCGGCGTCCGTGAGACGGATGGTGTTCACTTCTGGAGTGTAGGTCCGCTGCCCTGGTCCGGTCACTGCGAAACTGGGCTCATGCCACGAGGGCCGATCTGGGGCACCTCCCCAAGGGAAAGCATCGCCGCGGAGTGCGCCCGCAGGGGCAAGGACGCGGTGGTCGCGGGCTGCATCGAGCTTGTGCGTGGCGAGCAGAGCGACCCCGATCTGCTCCGCGCTCTCGCCGGGCCGGGTGTGGAGAAGTTCTACGACGGCGCGGAGCACGAGGATGACTACTGGCTGCGGGTGTGGGGGCTGCGCGGGCTGCTCTGGTCCTGGGATCCCCGGGCCGCCGGCACCGTGTGCGCGGCCATGGCCGACGAGCACTGGCGGGTCCGTGAGATGGCCGCGAAGGTGGCGGCAAGGCACCTGGTGGACGAGGCGACGACTGCGCTTGCCGATCTTCGCGACGACTCCGTGCCGCGGGTACGTGCGGCCGCAGAACGCGCGCTGGTGCGGCTGGCGCGCGCCGACGCCTGACTGAGCGACCGTTCGCGGGACGTTCCAGCACCGGACGGCTCGAGCCAGCCTGGCCCCGACGGTAAGACTCAGACGGTGCGGGGCACGTGGCCGTTCATGGTGAAGGCCCACTTCAGCATCTTGTGGCCCGGGTCGGACACCGGGTCGAACATGAGCGGGCATCCGCCCTCGATGACCGTGATGCCGTGCTGCTTGGCGTAGTCGGCGGCCTCCAGGGAGACGCTGCCGGCGCCGAAGGCACGGTGCATCCACACCTGCTTGATGCCGAGGTCCTCGCACTCGCGGACGGTGTCGAGGGCGCGCTCCGGCCTGGTGTCGATCACGACCGCCTCGACGCCACCGGGGATCGAGCGCAGGTCGGGGTAGGACTTGGTGCCCTCGACCTCGTCGGTGTTGGGGTTGACGGGAAAGACCTCGTAGCCGCGCTCCTTCAGCCGCTGGTACACCACGTTGCTGCCGTGGTTCGCGGGAGTGCGCGACACCCCGGTCACCGCGACGCGCTGGTGCGCGAGGAACTGGGCGGCGGCGTCCTTGATGGCCTGCATGGGAACCTCCGAGGAATGCTCCGGCGGCTACCCGCCGGGTGAGGATCGTTCGTCTCCATGCTCTTCCGTGACTGGTCCGTGCAGAGGGGCCCAAGGTCCCGGGCGGGCCCGCCGAAGGGCTGCTGTCCGGCCGGCCGGCGGCGGTGCAGGGAGAATGTCCCCGTGACCGCTCAGAGCACCGACCCGCTGTCCGTTCCCGCGCCGGTCCTCGACGCCGAGACGTTGCGTGCCCAGCTCGCTGAGGGCTGGGCCGTCGAAGGTGAGCTGACCCCGGTCCACGGGGAGCGCGACCTCAACTTCCGGGTGGACACCGGCGCAGGTCGCTACCTGCTCAAGGTGCACAACCCTGCGGACGGGGAGGCGGCGCTCGACCTGCAGACGGCTGCCCTGACCCACATCAGGGCGGTGGCCCCCGACTTGCCGGTGCCGGTGGTGGTGCCCACCGTGGACGGTCGGCCGTTTCGGGAGCTGACGGGTCGGGACGGGCGACGCTCGCTGACTCGGGTGATGACCTGGCTGGGCGGGCGGCACCCGGACCCGGGGGAGTTCGACGAGCAGCGGCTGCGCGACTGGGGGAGCGCCGTCGCCCGGCTCGGCCGGGCCTTGCGCGGGTTCGTGCACCCGGCCGCGGCGTACCCGATCGCCTGGGACATCCGCCGGCTCCCGCAGCTGCGGAACTGGTTGCCCGCTGTCGACTCGGACCGGCGGCAGGCGGTCGAGGCGGTGCTGGACCGGTTCGACCAGCGGGTGGTGCGGGAGCTGCGCGGGCTGCGTGCCCAGGTGGTGCACAACGACATGGCGCCGACCAACGTGCTGGTCGACGAGGCACTCACCGTCACCGGGATCACCGACTTCGGGGACATGACGCACACCGCGCTGGTCTGCGACCTGGCCGTCGCGGCCGCCGACCTGCTCGGCGCCCGGCCGGACGGCCTCGAGGTGGCTCCCGAGGTGGTCGCCGGCTACCACGCGGTGACGCCGCTCGAGCCGGGGGAGCTGGCGCTGGTGGCCGATCTGATGGCCGGCCGGTACGCCGCCGCGGTGCTGATCACCGCGTGGCGGGCCCGTGAGCACGGGTGGGCGCCGCCGGTCGACGACGAGGCCTACCTCCAGCTGGAGGCGATGCTCGGCACCGGCCTCGACCGGCTCGGGTCGCGGCTGGCCGCCGCGGGCCGGACCGGCGTCGGCGCCGCGTCGTACTCCCACGGCCCGTCCGCCCGCCGCTCCACCGAGGACCTGCTGCGCGCCCGCGCTCGGGCCATGGGTGGGCAGGAGCTGAGCTACCAGCAGCCGGTGCACCTGGTCGGCGGGCACGGCGTGTTCCTGGACGCCGTGGACGGGCGCCGCTACCTCGACGCCTACAACAACGTGCCGGTGCTTGGGCACGCACACCCGGCGGTGGTAGCCGCCGTGACGACACAGCTGGCGACGCTGAACACCAACAGCCGCTACCTGCAGGACGCGCCGGTCGAGCTCGCCGAGCGGCTGCTCGGCACGTTGCCCGACCGGTTCGACCGGGTGCTGCTGGTCAACTCCGGCAGCGAGGCCAACGACCTGGCCTGGCGTATCGCCCGGCACGCCACCGGCGGCTGCGGCGGCATCGCCACCAGCTGGGCCTACCACGGCGTCACCGAGGCGACGTTCGCGTTCTCCCCGGAGAGCTGGGGTACGACGGAGCGGCCGGCGCACATGCGCCTGGTGCACCCACCCGTCGAGGCGGCGCCGCCGGCGATCGGCGAGGCAGCGGCCGAGCTCGCCGAGGCCGGGCACCCGGTGGCGGCGATGATCGTCGACGGGGTGTTCACCAGCGACGGGATCCTCGGCCCGGCCCACGACTGGACCCGGGCTGCCGTCGAGGCGGTGCATGCGGCGGGCGGCCTCTACGTCGCCGACGAGGTGCAGGCCGGCCACGGCCGCACCGGGGACAACCTGTGGAGCTTCCTGTCCGGGGACGTGCCCGCCGACCTGGTGACGCTCGGCAAGCCGATGGGCAACGGCTACCCGGTGGCCGCCGTGGTCGGACCGGCGGCGCTGGTCGACCCGTTCGTGGAGGGCACCGACTACTTCAGCACCTTCGGCGGGGGCACGGCCGCGTGCGCCGCCGCCCTGGCGGTGCTCCGCACCCTGGAGGAGGAGCGGATCCTGGAGCGGGTCGCGGCGGTCGGCTCCCGGCTCGTCGCAGCGCTGCGGGACGCGACCGCCGACCGCCCGGCCATCGACGCGGTCCGTGGCTGGGGGCTGGCCATCGCCGTGGACGTCGTGGACCCGCGCTCCGGGAGCCCCGACGCCGAGCTCACCGGACGCATCGTCGAGGGCATGCGCGAGCGCGGCGTGCTGATCGGCCGGACCGGGCCCGCCCGCTCGACCCTGAAGATCCGGCCGCCGCTGGTCTTCGGCGACGAGCACGCGGACCTGCTGGTGGAGACGCTGGCCGGCACGCTCGCCGCGCTCGCCCGAATCTAGAGGGCGCGCTGCTCGGCGACCGAGTTGCCACCGTCGACGACGAGGCACTGCCCGGTCAGGTAGGACGCCCCGGGCGTGCACAGCCAGGCGACCGGCCAGGCGATCTCGTCGGCGGTGCCGCTGCGGCACATCGGCGTCACCTCGCCCTCGCGGCGCTCGTCGTCGGTCTGCGAGCCGGTGGCGATCCAGCCCGGCGCGACCGCGTTGGCGGTGATGCCGTCCACGGCCAGGTCGACCGCCAGCGACCGGACCATCCCGACCATGCCGGCCTTCGCGGTCGCGTAGGCTGCGTCGTCCCGCATCGCCATCGTCGGCCCGATGACGCTGGCGACCATCACGACACGACCCCACCGGCCGCGGCGCATCGCGGGCAGGGCGGCCCGGGTGGTCAGGAACGCGGTGTCGAGGTTGCGCCGCAGGCTGTGCCGCCACTCGTCGTACGCCAACCCGTCGACGCCGCCCGACATCGCGGCCGTGTCGCTGACCGAGACCATCCCCGCGTTGTTGACCAGGATGTCCAGCCGGCCCCACCGGTCGGTGGCCGTCGCGACCACCGCCGCGGCCGCGTCGGGATCGGTCAGGTCAGCGACCACCCCGGCCACCTGGGTCCCGGATGCCCCCAGCTCGGTCACCCGTTCGTGGACGCGGCCCGTGGTCGCGGTGAGGACGACCGCGGCACCGAGCTCGCCGAGCCGTCGGCACACGGCGTACCCGATGCCGGTGCTGCTGCCCGCCCCGGTCACCACCGCCACCCGCCCGTGCAGGTCAAGCCCGACCGTCATGTCCCGGATGCTGCCAGACCGCGCCTCGGTGCCGCCAGGTTTGCCGATTCGGCAACGGGGAAATGGGCGCCAACCACGTCAAGCGTGGTCATAACGCTTCCGGGATCGGGACCTTGGTCCCTTGGGGGCGCTCTGTCTGGTCCGTAGGTTTTCGATGGACGGCGACCGAAGGTGGGGATATGGGCGAGAAGAATGCACAGGTCAGTGTTGCGGCTGCCAGCAAGAAGCACGAGCGGCCGGCCGCACAGGCGCTTCCGGCGGGGCCGGACTACTGGCCGGTGCCGATGCAGGAGCGCAGGCACCCGTCGCCCGACAAGCCTCAGTCCTCGCGGCGGATGGCCCGCAGCCACGCCTGATAGCCGCCCTCGAGCACGTTGCGGTCGACCACCACCGCTCCCGGCAGCTCTCCGTCGCGGGCCCGTTGCTCGGCCGGCCGGATGTCCACCACGAGCGCTCCCGCCGCCAGCTCCGCGGCCAGCTGATCCGGGCGGACCCGCAGCATGCCTCGCCGGCTCTCCGTGAGGAGACGGTCGATCGCGGACAGCTCGGACCCGGCACCGGACACACCCCGACCATAGAGGTCCCCAGGGGGAGGGTCAGCCCCGCGCTCGGGCCAAGTAGAGTTAGTTAGTACGCGTGAACTAACTACGCTCGCCCGTCCGATCCCCGAGGGAGCCGATGACCACGTCCGTCGCCCAGCAGCGCAAGCAGGAACGTCGAAGCCGCGCCGAGACCCGCGCCAGGCGGGACACCTCCAACCCCAACTACAAGTGGGTGGTGCTGTCCAACACCACGCTCGGCGTGCTGATCGCGACCATCAACTCATCGATCCTGCTGATCGCGCTGCCGGACATCTTCCGCGGCATCCGGATCAACCCGTTGTCGCCGGGGAACACCAGCCTGCTGCTGTGGCTGATCATGGGCTACATGGTCGTCACCGCCGTGCTGGTGGTGGGCCTGGGCCGGCTCGGCGACATGTACGGCCGGGTGCGGATCTACAACGCCGGCTTCGCGATCTTCACGTTCTTCTCGATCATGCTCGCGGTCACCTGGATGCACGGCGTCGCCGGTGGCCTGTGGCTGGTGGCGATGCGGATCTTCCAGGGCATCGGCGGCGCGATGCTGATGGCCAACTCGAGCGCGATCATCACCGACGCGTTCCCCGCCAACGAGCGGGGGCTGGGGCTCGGCCTGAACATGGTCGCGGCCATCGCCGGCTCCTTCATCGGCCTGATCGTCGGCGGGCTGCTGGCCCCGGTGGAGTGGCACATGGTCTTCGTGGTGTCGGTGCCGTTCGGCCTGTTCGGCACCGTGTGGGCGTACTTCCGGCTGCACGACACAGGAGTACGGCGCCACGCCACGATGGACTGGTGGGGCAACCTCACCTTCGCGGTCGGCCTGATCTCCGTCCTGGTCGGGATCACCTACGGCATCCAGCCCTACGGCGCCCACACCATGGGGTGGACCAACCCCTGGGTGCTGACCGCGCTGCTCGGCGGCTGCGCGGTGCTCGTCGTGTTCTGCTGGGTCGAGACCAAGGTCCCCGAGCCGATGTTCCGGCTGAACCTGTTCAAGATCCGGGCGTTCACCTTCGGCAACTTCGCCAGCCTGCTCGGCGCGCTGGGCCGCGGCGGCCTGATGTTCATCCTGATCATCTGGCTGCAGGGCATCTGGCTGCCCAGGCATGGCTTCAGCTTCGAGTCCACGCCGCTGTGGGCGGGCATCTACATGCTGCCCATGACGGCCGGCTTCCTGGTCGCCGGACCGACCTCGGGCTGGCTCTCGGACCGCTTCGGAGCCCGCACCTTCGCCACCGGGGGCATGCTGGTGGCGGCGGGCAGCTTCGTGTGGCTGTGGACGCTGCCGGTGAACTTCTCCTACTGGGAGTTCGCTCTCGCCCTGCTCATCAACGGGCTGGGCATGGGACTGTTCGCCGCCCCCAACCGCACCGGGATCATGAACAGCCTGCCCGCCCACCAGCGCGGTGTCGGCGCCGGCATGGCCACCGTGTTCAGCAACTCGGCGATGGTGCTGTCCATCGGCATCTTCTTCTCGCTGATGATCACCGGCCTGGCCTCCTCGCTGCCGCACCACCTGATGCACGGCCTGACCTCAAACGGCGTGCCGCACGACGCGGCCGCCCGGGTCGCCGAGCTGCCCCCGGTTGGCGTGCTGTTCGCCTCGTTGCTCGGCTACAACCCGATCCAGTCCCTGCTGGGGCCGCAGGTGCTCGGCGCGCTGCCGCCGTCCACCGTGCAGCACCTGACCGGTCACCAGTTCTTCCCGGCCCTGATCTCCCCGTCGTTCTCCGACGGGCTCGGCGTGGCCTTCAGCTTCGCGATCGCGGCCTGTGTGATCGCGGCGATCGCCTCGGCGTTCCGCGGCGGGAAGTACATCCACAACGACGAGGACGGTCCGGTGGACGCGGGCTCGGTGCCGCCGGCCGAGCTGGTCGGCGAGGGAGCGGAGTGATCTGGCGATGACCGATCAAACCTTGGAGCTCGCGGCGGGCGTGCGCAACGTCGTCGTACGCCTGGCCTACTCGCTGCGCTCCGTAGCCGCCCGGGACGGGGTCACGCCCACCCGGCTGACCGCACTGGGCATCCTCGAGCGCTACGGCCCGCTGCGCCCGAGCGATGTGGCGGCGCGCCTGAACATCACCGCGGCCAGCATGTCGCGGCTGGCCGACGCCCTCGAGCAGGGCGGCTGGGTCGAACGCGGCCCCGACCCGGACGACCGGCGGGCCTGCCTGCTCAGCCTCAGCGCGCACGGCACGGCAGCACTGGAGACCCTGCGCCGGGAGAACGCCGAGGAGCTCGCGGCCCGCATCCGGGACATGAGCGACGCCGACCGGGAGGCAATCCGCGCGGCCCTACCGGTCCTGGCCCGGCTCACCGAGCAGCTGTTCGACGAGCACGCGGGGGAGGCCGGCAGCGTCGTCGCCGGCTGACGGACCCGCGGTTCTGGCACACTGCCGATGAGCGCGCACCAAAGGGGGAGCCGTGGTCGACCAGGTCGCCGAGGAAACGCTGGCCTCACCGCCACCGGGAGGTTGGGGCGCCCGCCGCGTCGTCATCGTGGTCGCGGCGCTCGTGGGGCTCGCGTCCGTGGCCGCCGGCGTCTGGTGGCTGACCCATCCGACGTGGTTCTCCGACTTCGGAGCCGAGGAGGGGGTGGTGTCCACGCCCGGCCGGCCGGTGTGGGTCGGCGTCACCTTCCCCGACGTCAGCGCGCCCCCCATCACCGTGCACCTCGACTCGGTGGCCCCTCACGTCGTCTCCGACACCAGCGGAGCGACCGTGACGTCGTTCGTGTGCACCAACCGGCCCTTCACAGGTCCGGGGATCACCGTCCTGGGGTCGGGCGGCACCGCGATGATGCGGGACTCCTGCGCGCATCTGGCGCGGGCGCGAGACGTGGACATGACGGTGGGCCGCGGTCACCCGGAGTACCTGCTGCTGAAGATGGTTCCCGCTCACCTTGGGCACCTGCGGATCGACCGGGTCGGCCTCACCTACGGCAAGGGTCTGCAGCACGGCACCCAGTCGATCCGCTTCGCGCTGACGATGCAGGCACATCCACCACTCGGCCGTTAGGTGGGCTCCGGGGACTCCGCCGCCGTGCGCGGCTCGCCCAGCTTGACCAGCACCACGCCGAGCAGCACCACCACCCCGCCGACGACCTGCAACCAGTCCGGCAGCTGGCCGAGCAACAGCCAGGCGAACACCAGGGCGGCGAGCACCTCGAGCAGCGCCACGAACGAGGCCAGCCGGGAGCCCAGCCGTCGTCCCGCGGCGATCCCGGTGGTGTAGCTCAGCACCGCGGTGACCAGGCCGAGCGCCAGCAGCGGCAGCCACCAGGGCACGCTGTGGCCGGCGTAGCTCACCGGCGCGAAGCTGGCCCGCATCGACACCAGGCCGACGGCACCCAGCACGAGCAGCAGCACCGCACCGGTCACCAACCCTCCGGCGGCGAGCACCAGCGGCGGCAGCCCGTTGCTCTCGTCGGCGGAGATCACGAAGTACGTCGCGGCGCCGGCCATCGCGCCGAGCGCCCAGAGCACCCCGGCGGTGCTGATCGGAGCGCCGGAGAGCACGTCGAGCACGAGAACCAGCCCGAGGCCGGCCACCACCGTGCCGGCGAGGGTCCGGCGTCCAGGGCGCTGGCTATGTCGCAGCCACAGCCAGCAGACCACGGCGACCGGAGCGGTGTACTCGATCAGCAGCGCCACCGCGACCGCCATCGAGGAGACCGCCTGGAAGTAGCAGAACTGGGCGCCGGTGACCGCCAGCGCTCCGTAGAGCACGATCGTGGCGGCGTTGCGCCGCAGCAGCCCCCATCGGCCGCGGAGGACGATCAGTGCCGGCGGAAGCAGGGCGACGGCCGCCAGCCCGATCCGCACCGTCACCGCCGCGCCGGCGCTCCAGCCGACGTCCAGCAGCCCGCGCGCCAACGGGCCGGACAGCCCGAACGAGGTCGCGGAGAGCACGGCGAAGCCCAGCCCGGAACCCATCCGGGATGACACCCGCACGGGCCTGGTGTCATTGGCCACGGTGCTCATGACTCATGACACTAGTTCGGGTCAGGTAATATGTCAACGTGGTTTTCGCTCATGACACCGAGGCGGCGCTGACCGCCGCGGTCGAGCTGGTCAACACCGCCGTACCTCCCGACACGCTGGGGACGGTGGCTCAGCTCGACGCCTTCTTCGCTGCCCACGGCTACACCGGCAGCAGGCGCCGGGACCGCACCGAGCTGGACGAGGTGCGCGCGCTGCGGCCGCGGCTGCGTCGCCTTCTCACCAGCAACCGTGACGACGCGGCCCGGCTGGTCAACTCGATGTTGTCGGAGACCAGCGCGCTGCCGCAGCTGGTGCGCCACGACGGGAACGACTGGCACATCCACGCGGTCAGCTCCGAGCGCGGCCTCGCCGACCGCATTCTGGTCGAGAGCGCGATGGCGATGGTGGACGTCATTCGGGCCGACGAGCTGTCGCGCCTCGGCGTCTGCGCCGATCCCGACTGCGGGGGGCTGGTGCTCGACCTGTCCCGGAACCGCTCTCGCAAGTTCTGCTCCATCGCCTGCGGCAACCGGGCGGCCGTGGCGGCCTATCGCGCCCGGCAGGCCGACGACGACTAGCGATCACGAGCGCTCCCGGTGGGTCGCCCACTCCCCGATCGGGCGGTGATCAGGCGGTGCGCGGCTCGTACGTCGGACCCGAATTGCGCCAGGTGGGCGAGCAGGTCGTCCGCGGCCGCGGTGACCTCCTCGTCGGAGACCGGATCGAGCGCATCGAGGATGAACAGCGCTGACGTCGTGTCGTCACCGAGCTGGGTGCGACGGGCCTGACGCCAGTTCCAGCGTCGGCAGGTCACGCCTGCGTCGTCGCACCACACCACCTCGCCGAGGTCGGGATGCTCGACCACCGCAACGCCGTCGGCGACGGTGTCGAAGGGTTCGGTGCCGGTGGCGCGCGCCAGCCGCGGCGGGCCGGTGTAGCGGGCGAGGTCCTCGCCCCCGAGCGGGATCTGGTGCAGCACGGATATCGCGTTGTACGTATCGGTGAGCCGGTTCACCCGAGGCAGCCCATCGGCTGCTCGGCGCAGCAGTGCCTCCAGGCTGTTGCGGGTACGTTTCGGCTTGGCGCCGAACGCCCGGTACGCCTCCCGCCACGCCGCGACGTGGGGGAGCTCCTCCGGCCGACGGTCGTGCAGCGCGTCCTTGGCTGCTGCTTCCGCCTGCGCGAGCAGCACCTCGGTGGCGTCATCGCTCGGGCCCGGGACGATCCCGTCGACCGCCACCAGCAGGGAGCGGTAGTCGGGACGTAGCGCGAACACCGCGGCGTCGACTCGGGCGCCGTCGAGAAAAGCCGCCAGCTGATCAGCCATGGCCGTTCTCCAGATGTGTCGTGGTTCCCACTCCTGGCTCGAAGACAGCCAAGGAGAACTTCGCGGGCCGCCGACCCGGGTTCGCGTAGGAGTGCGCCACCTCGCCGGCGAACGCCGCCGCGTCGCCGGCGTCCAGGGTGGCTGCCTGGCCGCCGACCTCGAGAGTGACCTTGCCCTGGTGAACGTGCAGCAGCTCCCTGGTCCCTGGCGCGTGCGCCTCACTTGCGTGCTGGTCCCCGGCGCCGAGGGTCCAGTCCCACAGCTCGACCACGTCGGGCGGGTCGGTGCCGGCCACCAGGATTCCCCGGCCACCGCCCTCTCCGCTCCACAGGGTCGCTCCCTCGCCCCGGCGGGTCACCCTCAGAGCCCTCGGCTCAGGGGGCTCCACCAAGGCCGGCAGTCCGATCCCGAGCGCATCGCTGATCCGCAGCAGCGTGCCCACGCTGGGGTTCGCGGCACCCTGCTCCACGTTGACCAGCATCCGCCGGCTCACCCCGGCAGCCGCCGCCAGCTGGTCCAGCGTCCAACGCCGGGTCTGCCGCTCCTGCCTGACCCGGGCGCCGATCGTCGTCGCCAGGGCGGCGGTGGTGCCGTCCATGAGTGCAGCATATTTCACTAACGGTGCAGCAAATGCGCCGGCCGACCACGCGGCCCTGCGTCAGTCGCTGCGCGCGGGACTGGGGCTGTCGTGAGGCGGACGAGCTCGCTCGGTATCGCGCCGCCATGGTGGACGGTGAGCCGGTAGCCTGACGGACGTGGACGAGCACGAGCGTGTACGTCACAGCTCGTCGTTCGGCGCGGCCGCAGCCGCGTACGCCGAGCACCGTCCGACCTACGCACGGGCCGCGGTGTCCTGGGCGCTCGCGCCAGCGCCCGGGCTCCGGGTGCTTGACCTCGGCGCAGGAACCGGCAAGCTGACCGAGGCGCTTCTCGAGCTCGGCGCGGACGTCATCGCGGTCGAGCCGGACCCTGCGATGCTGGCCGAGCTGCGTCGTGGGCTGGCGGCCGCGCGTGCGATGAGGGGCAGGGCCGAGGAGATCCCGTTGCCGGACGCGT
>DASTWW010000277.1:0-13595 GCA_035765755.1 Nocardioidaceae bacterium | reverse complement strand
GACGTGGACCGGAGGATCTTCGGGATCGAGAACGAGTACGGCGTCACGTGCACGTTCCGCGGGCAGCGCCGGCTGTCCCCGGACGAGGTGGCGCGCTACCTGTTCCGCAAGGTGGTGTCCTGGGGGCGCAGCAGCAACGTGTTCCTGCGCAACGGGGCCCGGCTGTACCTCGACGTGGGCAGCCACCCGGAGTACGCCACCCCCGAGTGCGACGACGTCTTGGACCTGGTGGCCCACGACAAGGCGGGGGAGCGGACGCTGGAGGGCCTGCTCGTGGACGCCGAACGGCGGCTGCACGACGAGGGCATCGCCGGCGACGTGTACCTGTTCAAGAACAACACCGACTCCGCCGGCAACTCCTACGGCTGCCACGAGAACTACCTGGTCGGCCGGCACGGCGAGTTCGCCAAGCTCGCCGACGTGCTGATCCCGTTCCTGGTCACCCGGCAGATCATCTGCGGCGCCGGGAAGGTCACCCAGACCCCACGCGGCGCGATGTACTCGGTGTCCCAGCGCGCCGAGCACATCTGGGAGGGCGTCTCCAGCGCCACCACCCGCAGCCGCCCGATCATCAACACCCGCGACGAGCCGCACGCGGACGCCGAGCGCTACCGCCGGCTGCACGTGATCGTCGGCGACTCGAACATGTGCGAGGCCACCACGCTGCTGAAGATCGCCAGCTGCGACCTGGTGCTGCGGATGATCGAGGAGGGCGTGGTGATGCGCGACCTCACCATGGAGAACCCGATCCGGGCCATCCGGGAGATCTCCCACGACATGTCCGGCCGGCGGAAGGTCCGGCTGGCCAACGGCCGCGAGGCCAGCGCCCTGGACGTGCAGCACGAGTACCTCTCCCGGGCGCGGGACTTCGTGGACCGCCGCGAGCTCGGCGGCCCGGTCATCGAGCGCACCCTCGACCTGTGGGAGCGCGGCCTCAAGGCGGTCGAGTCCGGTGACCTGGGGCTGGTCGAGCGCGAGATCGACTGGGTCATCAAGTGGAAGCTGATCGACCGCTACCGCACCCAGCAGGGGCTGCCGATGAGCCACCCGCGGATCGCTCAGCTCGACCTGGCCTACCACGACATCCACCGGGGACGGGGCCTGTACTACCTGCTCGAGCGCCGTGGGGCAGTGTCCCGGGTGACCACCGACCTGAAGATCTTCGAGGCCAAGTCCGTGCCGCCTCAGACCACCCGGGCCCGGTTGCGTGGCGAGTTCATCAAGCGCGCCCAGGAGCGCCGCCGTGACTTCACCGTGGACTGGGTGCACCTGAAGCTCAACGACCAGGCGCAGCGCACCGTGCTGTGCAAGGACCCGTTCCGGTCCCAGGACGAACGCGTGCACAAGCTCATCGAAGGGATGTGACGGGCGCCACCACGTGTGGCGCCGGTTCGGGGAACCGACCGGCTCCCGGCTATCGTTCACTGCCTGTGCCTTCCCCGTCGATCCGAGGTGTCCCTTTGCGCCGTCGCCGTCTCGTCGCCCTGTCCGTCGTACCGCTGCTGCTGCTCGGCACCGCCGCGTGCGGCTCGTCGGACCAGGGCTCGCCGCAGAGCCAACAGTCGACCGGCAGCGCCTCCCAGGGCGTGTCCGGCGTGCACGTCAGCGGCAGCTTCGGCAGCGCGCCGACGGTGAAGGTGGACGCCCCGCTGAAGCTGGACCACACCGAGACGCAGGTGCTCGAGCAGGGCAACGGCGACACGGTGCAGCGCAACAAGCAGGTGCTGCTCGACCTGTACCTCGCAAACGGCACCACCGGCAAGAAGATCGCGGCGACCTACGACCAGGGCATCCCCTACACCGGCACGGTGGCCAGCGGCAGCATGTGGCCGGGCGTGATCGACGCGATCGTCGGCAAGAAGGTGGGCACCCGGATGGTGGTCGCGGCGGTCCCGAAGGACGCGTACGGCGCCTCCGGTGCCCCGCAGCTGCACCTGTCGGGCAAGGACGACGTGGTCTTCGTCGTCGACATCGTCTCCGCCGAGCCGACGCATGTGCTCAGCGGCCCGCAGGGCAGCAAGCCGGCCAACCTGCCGAGCGACCTGCCCACGGTGGTCGAGAAGAACGGCAAGGTCACCGGGCTGGACTTCTCGCAGGCGCCGAAGCAGCCCTCGAAGAAGCTGCAGGTCTACACGCTCATCCAGGGCAAGGGCGAGCCGGTCCGCAAGGGCAGCCTGGTCACCTTCAACTACCTGGGCCAGATCTACGGCTCCGACAAGGTCTTCGACGAGTCCTACTCGAGCGGTCCGCGGACGTTCCCGGTGGGCGTGCACGGCCTGATCAAGGGCTGGGATGAGGGCCTGGTCGGGGTGAAGACGGGGTCGCGGGTGCTGATCATCGTGCCGCCCGACTACGGCTACGGCCCGAGCGGCAACCCGCAGTCCAACCCGCCGATCAAGGGCACGGACACGCTGGCGTTCGTGATCGACGTCCTCGGCGTCGGCTGACGGTGAGGTAGGTTCGCCCCCGAAAGGGGGTGCCGTGGCGGCACGCAAGAGCGAGCGGTTGCTGAACCTGCTCATCACGCTGCTGGTCTCGCGCAGCTACGTGACCAAGGACCGGATCCGCGAGGTGGTCGAGCAGTACCGCGAGAGCAGCGACGACGCCTTCGAGAAGATGTTCGAGCGGGACAAGGAGGAGCTGCGCTCGCTCGGCATCCCGCTGGAGGTCGGCTTCACCGACCGGGCGTTCGAGGACGAGCCGGGCTACCGCGTCGAGCGGTCCGCCTTCGAGCTGCCGCAGATCGACCTGACCCCGGAGGAGGCCGCGGTGGTCGGGCTGGCCGCGCGGGTGTGGCAGCACGCCGGGCTGGCGTCCGCGACGTCCAACGCGCTGGTCAAGCTCAAGGCGGCCGGCGTCGACGTCGACCGGACCGCCCTGGACGTCGTACGACCCCAGATCAGCGTCGAGGAACCCTGCTTCGAGGCGTTCTGGGACGCCACCGTGACCCGCACCCCGGTCCGGTTCGGCTATCGCTCCGCGTCGGCGGCCTCGCCCGCCGAGCGGCACCTGCAGCCGTGGGGCGTGGTGTCCTACCGGGGCCGCTGGTACGTCGTCGGGCTGGACACCGACCGGGGCGCGGAGCGGCTGTTCCGGCTGTCTCGGGTGCAGGGGGAGGTACGACGGGACGGCCGGCCGGGCTCGTTCGACGTACCGGAAGGAACCGATGTGCACGCGCTGGCGAAGTCGCTGGCCCCGGAGGACCCCAGCCGCACCAGCCGGATGCTGGTTCGGCACGGCGCCGCCCTGGGACTGCGCCGGCACGGCCGGGTGTGTGATGCCGACGCACCGGACGACTGGGACATGCTCGAGGTGCCGTTCGGGCGCACCGAGGCGCTCGCCGACGAGGTGCTCGGCTACGGCGCCGACGTGGTCGTCGAGGAGCCGCTCGAGCTTCGTGAGCTTGTCGTGGAGCGGCTGCGCACGGCCGCGGGGGTGGCGTCATGAGCGGCGCACGTGACCAGGTCGGCCGGCTGCTCGCGCTCGTGCCCTACATCCAGGCCCGTTCCGAGGTGTCCCTGGAGCAGGCGGCCGCCGACTTCGGGGTCCGGCCGGCGCAGATCGTCAAGGACCTCAACGTGCTGTGGTTCTGCGGCCTGCCCGGACTGGGCATGGGCGACCTGATCGACGTGGACATGGACGCCCTCGAGGGCGACGGGGTGATCCGGGTCTCCAACGCCGACTACCTGGCCCGGCCGCTGCGGCTGGGCAGCTCGGAGGCGTCGGCGCTGATCGTGGCGCTGCGCGCTCTCCGGGAGAGCAGCGACGACCAGGTCCGGCCGGTAGTCGACCGGGTGCTCGGCAAGCTGGAAGCTGCGGCGGGTGAGGCGGCCGCGCTCGCCGCCCAGGTCGAGGTCCAGCTGCCGGCGGACGAGACCGAGCTCGGCAGGCGCCGGCAGGACCTGGCCCGGGCCGTCGACGAGCGGCGGGCGGTCCGCATCGACTACTACGTGCCCACCCGCGACGAGTCCACCGAGCGCACCGTCGAGCCGCTCCGCGTGGTCACCGCTGGGGGGCACACCTACCTCGACGCCTGGTGCAGGCTGGCCGAGGACCAGCGGCTGTTCCGGCTGGATCGGATCTCCTCGGCACAGGTGCTCGACGAGACGCTCCCGCACCGCGACGTGCACCCCCGTGACCTCGCCGACGGGTTGTTCCAGCCCTCTCCGGACGACATCCTGGTCACGGTTCTGCTCGAGCCCGGCGCCCGCTGGGTCGCGGAGTACTATCCGGTCGAGTCCGCCAAGGAAGCCCGCGGCGGCCGGCTGCGCGTCACCCTGCGCGTCGCGGACCCCGGCTGGCTGACCCGGCTGATGCTGCGGCTGGGCGGGGCGGCACACGTGGAGGAGCCCGCTGCCCTGGCTGAGGAAGTACGACGGACCGCGGAGCGGGCACTGGTCGGATACCGGTCCGGAGCGGCGAGTAGCATGGGCCCTGCCAACCTCTGAGGTAAGAAGGACGAGATGGGATCAATCGGAGCGCCCGAGATCATTTTGATCATCCTCGCGCTCGTGCTGCTGTTCGGTGCGAAGAAGCTTCCCGAGCTCGCCCGCGGCAGCGGTCGGGCGCTGCGCATCTTCAAGGCGGAGACCAAGGGTCTCAGCGACGAGGACGAGGAGAAGCGCGAGGAGCACAAGCAGATCGAGGCGCAGCGCAGCACCGACGTAGCTCGGCCGGTGGAGCACCAGGCTGAGCCCACGGTAGAGCCGCACCGCACCGAGCCCGAGCGCTGAACCGCTGACCTGACGTGTCCGTAGCCGGAGTCTTCGGCCTCTTCCGAGGCAAGCCGCAGCACCCGGCCGGCGCAGGCGGACAGATGCCGCTCGCGGACCACCTGCGCGAGTTGCGCGCCCGGATGCTGCGCGTTGCGCTGGTGCTGGTCGTCGCGCTGGTCGTGGCCTGGTTCTTCTACCACCAGCTGTTCAACCTGATCCTGCGTCCCTACAATGAGGCCAGGGTCGCGTTGGGGGCGAGCGTCAACACCAAGCCGTACATCAACGGCGCCGGTGGCCCACTGATGCTGCAGCTGAAGATGTGCGGCCTCGCCGCCCTGGTGGTCACCAGCCCGTACTGGCTGTACCAGATCTGGGCGTTCATCGTGCCGGGGCTGCACCCCAAGGAGCGGCGCTGGACCCGGACGTTCGGCGCGGTGGCCGGCCCGCTGTTCGTCGCCGGTGTGGCCGCCGGGTACTACGTGCTGCCGCGCGGCCTCGAGGTGCTGATCGGGTTCACCCCGTCCAACGTGCAGAACCTGGTCGAGTTCAGCGACTATTTCTCGTTCCTGACCCGGATGATGCTGGTCTTCGGGGTGGCCTTCGAGATCCCGCTGTTCGTCGTACTCCTCAACCTCGCGGGGGTGCTGCCCGCCCGGGCGCTGAGCACCTACCGGCCGTGGATCATCATCGGCGTGTTCGTGTTCGCGGCGGTCGCGACCCCGTCCACCGACCCGTTCTCGATGCTGATGCTGGCCATCCCGATGACCGTGCTCTTCCTCATCTCGGAGGTGATCGCCCGGGTCGTGGACCGGCGCCGCGCCGACGCGCAGCAGTTCGGTGACCTGGACGATGACCAGATCTCACCGCTCGACGAGGACCGCGAGGACGTGCACGCCTCCCGCCTCGGCGAGGAGGACGACTGAGTGGGCGACCGGCAGGTCGCCGGTGTGGACCCCTTCGACCTCCCCGAGTGGCTCGGCACCGAGGACGTGACCTGGACGGCGACCTCGAGCGTGCGCGGCGAGCACCGGGTGACCGGTGAGCTGTCCGGAAACGACTGCTCGCTGGCCTGCGACCTTCTCGCAGCGGACCAGGCGTTCCCGACCCCGGTGCTGCCCGAGGACTGGCGCTCTCGCGCGCACCAGGCGTGGACCTACGGGCAGGTGCTGCTGCTCGACGACACGGGCCGGCTGACCCTTGCCGTGCCCGGCACCGCGGTCAGCGCCGACCTGGCCCTGGAGACGCTGGCCCGGCTGGCGCGGGGGGTGGGCGTGGAGCCCAGCCGGTTCTCCGCCCGGCTCCGCCTGTAGGGCGACGCCCTAGGCCCGGCCGGCCCGGTCGAGCAGGTCGTCGAGGACCCGGTTCATCTGCATGATCAGCGACAGGTGACCCTCGTCGGCGTACAGGTGCCGGCGGGCACCGGGAATCTGGTCGGCGAGCCAGATGCCGTGCGCGTAGGGCACCATCCGGTCGTGCTCGCCCTGCCACACCGAGACCGGCGTCTTGATCGTGTCCAGGTCGAAGCCCCAGGGGCTGACCAGGGCGTGGTCGTCGTCGCGCCAGCCGATGACCCCCTGGGCGCCGGCGTGCCGCCCGCTGGCGACCAGATACTCGGCCAGCTCGCCGGTCAGCGCGGCCCGGTCGACGTCGTCGACGAGGTCGCCCAGAGCGGTCGCCACCTGCTCCGGGGTGGCGCTGAACATGCCCAGCGCGTGCTCGGTGAGCCAGGCCTCCAGTGCGCCCGGCCCCTGCAGGGCCGCGCCGAGCTCCTCGTGGTTCTCCTGGCCCATGCCCTCGAACCAGTCCAGCCCGTCGGCGTGGAACGGCGCGACGCCCGCGCCGGACGCGGCGGCCAGGCACCGGCCCGGGAGCAGGGTGGCGCAGGCCAGCGAGCGGGGCCCGCCGCCGGACCAGCCGAGCGTGATGAACTCGTCGATGCCCAGGTGGTCGAGGATCGTGGTGGTGTCAGTGACGTCGTCGGCGATGGTGTACGTCGACGCGTCGGCCAGCGGGCTGGAGCTCCCGTAGCCCGGTCGCGAGTAGGCGACCACCCGGATGCCTCGCTCCGCTGCCGGGCGCTCGAGGATCCCGAACGGCACCGCGTCCTGCGGGGTGCCGTGGTGCATGACGAGCGGCAGGCCGTCCTCCGGACCGGCGAGCAGCACCTCGAGGGTGCGTCCGTCCTGGGTGGGCACGGCGATGTCCATGGGGCTCCTCGGGGGTCGCGGGTGGGCCAGGGCAACACTAGGGCGTCGGGGGGCCGGTGCGGTCGGTTTGCCCTACCCTCGGTGCCCTATCCTCTGGCCGTGTCCCGAGACGTCACCGTGCTGACCAACCCGGCCGCCGGCGGCGGACGCGGCGAGCAGGCCGCCGCAGCGGCCGTCGCCCGGCTGCGGGAGTCCGGCTGCGTCGTACGGGAGCTGCGCGGCCGGGACGGCGTCGAGTCGCTGGACCTGGCACGGGACGCGGTGGCCGAGGGGATCCCGACGTTAGCGGTCTGCGGCGGGGACGGCATGGTGCACCTCGCTGCCCAGGTGCTGGCGGGCAGCGCCACCGAGCTGGGCGTGATCCCGACCGGGACCGGGAACGACGTGGCCCGCTACCTCGGCATCCCGCGCGGTGACCCGCGGGCGGCCGCCGACGTGGTGGCCAGCGGCACCGTGCGCAGCATCGACCTGGCGCGAGCCGGGGAGAGGTACTTCGTGACCGTGCTGGCTGCCGGTTTCGACGCCCTGGTCAATGAGCGGGCCAACGCGATGAGCTGGCCGCACGGCCAGATGCGCTACACCCTGGCCACCCTTGCCGAGCTGCGGGTGTTCGCGCCGCTGCGCTACGAGCTGGAGCTGGACGGCGAGCCGCTCGCGCTCGAGGCGATGCTGGTGGCGGTCGGCAACGGGCCGTCGTTCGGCGGCGGGCTCCGCATCACCGAGGGGGCCGACCTGCACGACGGCCTGCTGGACGTGGTCTGGTTCACGCCGATGAGCCGGCTGGAGCTGGTCCGCACCTACCCGCGGCTCTACAACGCCTCCCACGTGCACCACCGTTGCTACCGGCACCGGCGGGTCCGCTCCGTCCGCGTGTCGTCGCCGGGCGTCGTCGCCTACGCCGACGGGGAGCGCCTAGGCTCGTTACCGCTGAGCGTGGACGTGGCCCCGAGCGCATTGCGAGTGATCTGCCCCCGATGACCTCCCTATCGCTGTCCCCGGCCCTGACGGGCTTCGCGGCGCTCTACGACTTCGCGCTCGACCCGTTCCAGGTGCAGGCCTGCCAGGAGCTGGAGGCGGGCAGCGGGGTGCTGGTGGCCGCACCCACCGGGTCCGGGAAGACGCTGGTCGGGGAGTTCGCAGTGCACCTGGCCCTGGAGCAGGGCCGCAAGTGCTTCTACACCACGCCGATCAAGGCGCTGTCGAACCAGAAGTACAACGACTTGGTCGCCCGCTACGGGCCTACGAAGGTCGGCCTGCTCACCGGGGACAACACCGTGAACGGCGAGGCGCCGGTGGTGGTGATGACCACCGAGGTGCTGCGCAACATGCTCTACGCCGGCTCGCACACGCTGCGCGGTCTCGGCTACGTGGTGATGGACGAGGTGCACTACCTCGCCGACCGGTTCCGCGGTGCGGTGTGGGAGGAGGTGATCATCCACCTCCCCGACTCGGTGGCCCTGGTGTCGCTGTCGGCCACGGTCTCCAACGCCGAGGAGTTCGGTGAGTGGCTGAACACGGTGCGCGGCGCGACCACGACCATCGTCGAGGAGACCCGCCCGGTCCCGCTCTACCAGCACGTCCTCGTCGGCAAGCGAATGTACGACCTGTTCGCCGACGAGGGCGGCCAGCAGGCACAGGTGAACCCCGAGCTGGTCCGGGTTTCCAGGGAGGACTGGCGCGCCCAGCGCACCCGGGACCGGCGCGGCTCCGACCGGGGTCGGGGTCGGGGGCGGTCCGGGCGTCCGCGCCGGTTCACGCTGCCTAGCAGGTACGACGTGGTGGAGAAGCTGGACGCGCAGGGGATGCTGCCGGCGATCGTGTTCATCTTCAGCCGGATCGGCTGCGACGCCGCGGTCACCCAGTGCCTGAACGCCAACCTGTGGCTCACCTCGCCCGAGGAGCGGGTGGTGATCGAGGAGACCGTCGAGGAGCGCTGCCGCGCGATCCCGGAGGAGGACCGGCGGGTGCTCGGCTTCCCCGACTTCCTCGACGGGCTCGTGCGAGGGGTCGCCGCGCACCACGCCGGGATGCTGCCGACGTTCAAGGAGTGCGTCGAGCAGCTGTTCGCCGCCGGGCTGTGCAAGGTGGTGTTCGCCACCGAGACGCTGGCCCTGGGCATCAACATGCCGGCCCGCTCGGTGGTGATCGAGAAGCTGTCGAAGTGGAACGGCGAGACACACGCCGACATCACGCCGGGGGAGTACACCCAGCTGACCGGCCGCGCCGGCCGCCGCGGCATCGACGTGGAGGGCCATGGCGTGGTGCTCTGGCAGCCCGGGACGGATCCGCGTTCCGTGGCCGGGCTGGCGTCCACGCGGACCTACCCGCTCCGGTCGTCGTTCCGTCCGTCCTACAACATGGCGGTGAACCTGGTCCGCTCCGTGGGCCGGGTGACCGCTCGCGAGCTGCTGGAGTCGTCGTTCGCGCAGTTCCAGGCCGACCGCGCGGTGGTCGGGCTGGCCCGGCAGCTGCGGAAGGCCGAGGAGGCGCTGGACGGGTACGCCGAGGCCGCCTCCTGCGACCTCGGCGACTTCATGGAGTACTCCACGTTGCGCCGCCGGCTCTCGGACACCGAGGCCGCGGCCGCGAAGGCCCGCAAGGCGGACCGGCGCGACGAGGTGGTGGCGTCCCTGGAGGCGCTGCGGCCGGGAGACGTCATCGAGGTGCCCGCGGGCCGGTACGCCGGGATGGCCGTGGTCGTGGACCCGGGCACGTCGGCCGACCGGGACGGGCCGCGGCCCTACGTGGTCACCGCCGACCGGCACGCCCGCCGGCTGTCGATGGTGGACTTCCCGGTGCCGGTCGCGGCGTTCACCCGGATGCGGGTGCCGAAGTCGTTCAACGGGCGCAACCCACAGGCGCGACGGGACCTCGCGTCCGCGCTGCACGCCAAGACGCACGGGCTGACCCCGCCGCCGCCACGATCCCGTCCGGGCCGTCGAGGTGGTGCCGCCGAGGGCGACGCGGAGAAGGAGATCACGCGGCTGCGTCGGGAGCTGCGGGCGCACCCCTGCCACGGCTGCCCGGACCGCGAGGACCATGCCCGCTGGGCCGAGCGCCACCACAAGCTGGCCCGCGACACCCAGGGGCTGCGCCGCCGCATCGAGCAGCGCACCAACACCATCGCCCGGCAGTTCGACCGGGTCTGCGACCTGCTGTCCACGCTCGGCTACCTGCACCAGGACCGGGTGACCGGGGATGGGCAGCGGCTGATGCGGCTCTACAGCGACATGGACCTGGTCGCCGCCGAGTGCCTCCGACAGGACCTGTGGGCGGGTCTGTCGCCGAGCGAGCTGGCGGCCGTGCTGTCCACGCTGGTGTTCGAGTCGCGGCACGCCGACGACGCGGCCGCACCTCGTGTTCCCGGTGGACGGGTCCGGGAGACGCTGGCGGAGATGGTGTCGCTGTGGGGGGGCCTGGACCAGCTCGAGCGCGACCACGGGCTGAACTTCCTGCGCGAGCCGGACCTGGGGTTCGCCTGGGCCGCGTACCGCTGGGCCGAAGGGGCCTCGCTCGGGGAGGTGCTCGCCGAGACCGACCTGGCCGCCGGCGACTTCGTGCGCTGGATGAAGCAGCTGCTCGACGTCGCCGACCAGGTCGCCGACGCGGCGGGAGAGGGCCAGCTGCGCGAGACCGCCCGGCTCAGCGCCGGCGCGCTGCGCCGCGGCGTGGTGGCCTACTCCTCGCTCTCCGACTGAGCCTGGATCCCTGGGGCTGCACGTCCTGGTGGCCTGTGGACGGCCACGCCCGGTGGGCTTACCTTAGTCGGCGGGGGAGAAGGGGGATCGGAGCATGAGGAAGCTCGTCGTACTGCTGACCGTGCTGGTCGCGACCGCGGCGCTGACCACCGGCGTATTCCCGGCCCAGGCAGCCCGCTCGGGCTCCCCGGCAGGGCTCGCCGCCAAGCCCACCCGCGTGGTGGCCAACTGCACGCACCTGGCGGTCAAGCCGCGCCGCGTGGTGGTGACCTGCGCGGACGGCGGCATCTACGTGGTGTTCCGGCACTACCGGTCCTGGACACACACAGCCGCGATCGGACGAGGCGTCTACTGGATCAACGACTGCAAGCCGAGCTGCGCGGGCGGGACGTTCCACCACCACCGGGCGCACGTGCGGCTCGCCCGGATGGTCAAGACCCGACACGGTCCCGTGTTCAGCCGGCTGCACGTGCGGTACACGACTCCCAACGGCGTGGTCCATCGCGTCGGCTACCAGCTGCCGACCCGGCCGTTATAGGTGACCTGGCGGTTCTCGTACGGCGTGGAGAGCACGATCGTGGTGCGCGTGGCCACGTTCGCGACCGCGCGGACCCGGGCCAGCAGGTCCTCGAGGTCGGTGGGCTTGGCGACCCGGACTTTCAGGATGTAGGACTCCTCGCCGGCCACCGACCAGCACGACTCGATCTCCGGCAGGTCGCTGAGCCGCTCCGGGGAGTCGTCGGGCTCCGAGGGGTCGATCGGCCGGATCGAGATGAACGCCGTGAGCGGCAGGCCGGCCTGCTCATAGTCGACGACCGCGGCGTAGCCCTTGACCAAGCCTCGGCTCTCCAGGCGCTTGACCCGCTGGTGAACCGCCGAGGTGGACAGACCGGTGGCCTTGCCGAGGTCGGTGAAGGACATCCGCCCGTCCGCGGCGAGCAGGCTGAGGATCTGCCGGTCAAGGTCTTCCACGGCGACACAATATCCGCCGAGGCCGGTCCCCGATGCCAGACTGAGCCCGTGACGGACCGACTGATGCTTCTGGACACCGCCTCGCTGTACTTCCGGGCCTTCTTCGGGGTGCCGGACTCGTTCAAGGCCCCGGACGGCACGCCGGTGAACGCGGTGCGTGGCCTGTTGGACTTCATCAGCCGATTGGTCGCCGACTACCGCCCCACGGCGCTGGCCTGCTGCTGGGACGAGGACTGGCGGCCGCACTGGCGCGTGGAGCTGATCCCGTCGTACAAGGCGCACCGCGTCGAGGTCGAGGGCAAGAACGCTCCCGACGTCGAGGAGGTGCCCGACGCGCTGGAGGCGCAGGTGCCGGTGATCCGCGACGTGCTGGACGCGTTCGGGATCGCGGTCGTGGGCGCGCCCGGCTACGAGGCCGACGACGTCATCGGGACGCTGGCCACCGCCGCGAAGATGCCGGTGGACGTGGTCACCGGCGACCGGGACCTGTTCCAGCTCGTCGACGACGCCGCGGAGGTGCGGGTGCTCTACACGGCACGCGGGGTGGGCCGCCACGAACGGGTCACCGACTCCGTCGTACGCGAGAAGTACGGGGTGGACGCCGCGCAGTACGCCGACTTCGCCGCGCTCCGAGGCGACCCATCCGACGGGCTGCCCGGCGTGCCGGGGATCGGGGAGAAGACCGCAGCCGGTCTGCTGGCGAAGTACGCCGACCTGGCCGCGATCGTGGCCGCGGCCGAGGACCCGGGCTCCGACCTGGCCCCGGCGGCCCGCCGACGGATCAAGGACGCGGCCGAGTACCTCGAGGTGGCTCCCCGGGTGGTCGCGGTGGCCCGCGACATCGACCTCGGCAACCCCGACCTGACGCTGCCGCGCACCCCGCGGAACGCCGACCGGGTGGTCGAACTCGCCGAGCGGTGGGGACTCAACAGTCCCGCCGCCCGGCTCGTCGACGCGCTCAGTGGACGGGGATGAGTTGCTTCTGCGCCTCGGCGGCCTCGCGGGAGGCCTTCGCCCGGTTCTCCGCCTCGGCGAGCGAGTCGCCGGCGTGCTCGCGCCACCAGGCCCGACCGGCCTCGGGGAGCGTGTGGATCGGGTCGTAGTACTCGTAGGTGCGAGACATCGCCTCCGGGTCGTCGGCCTCGATCGACGTCCGGTAGTTCTTGGTCCAGTAGGAGATGCCCAGCTCGCGGTCGTAGTCGGCGAGCTGGTGCACCCACCGCTTGCCCACGAACGGCACGTCGCAGACGATGCGCGGGGTCGCGAAGCCGGGCAGGTAGCCCATGATCTGGTGCTGCAGCCGCTGCGCCTCGGCGACCGAGACCCGCCAGTGCTCGCTGAACGGGATCATGTCGCACATGTAGAAGTAGTAGGGCATGATCCCGGCCCCGTCGAGCAGCGCGAAGCACAGGTCGAGCAGGGAGCCGGTGTCCGCGTTCACGCCGTCCAGGAGCACGCCCTGGTTGCGCACGTCGCGAATGCCGGTGTCCAGCATCGCCCGGGCCGCCTTGGCGACCATCGGCGTGACCGACTCGGCGTGGTTGACGTGGGTGTGGATGGCGATGGACACCCCACGGGCATTTGCCACCCTCGCCACTCTTTCCATGCCGGCGCGGACGTCGTCCTGCAGCCAGTGCTGCGGCAGGCCCATCAGCGCCTTGGTGGCCAGCCGGATGTCGCGGATGTTGTCGATCTCGAGCAGCTTGTTGAGGAAGTCCTCCAGCCGCGGCCAGGGCAGGTTGGCCACGTCGCCGCCGGAGACCACCACGTCGCGGACCTGCGGGGTGGTGCGCAGGTAGTCGATCATCGCGGTGTGCCGATCCACCGGCTTGCCGGCGAACTTGAGCTTGTCGATGACCGGGGTGGAGTTGCCGACCAGGTCCATGCGGGTGCAGTGCCCGCAGTACTGCGGGCAGGTGGGCAGCAGCTCGGCCAGCACCTTGGTCGGGTAGCGGTGGGTGAGCCCCTCGGCGACCCACATGTCGTGCTCGTGCAGCGAGTCG